>DATGIQ010000355.1:0-4803 GCA_035295665.1 Gemmataceae bacterium
CGCGGCCATTCCCTCGGCCATCGTGACGCCGCCGGTGGTGGTGACCCCGGGAATTGAATGGCGGCAACACCGAGACTGGGACCGGGATCGGCATCTGGATTGGGACCGGCACCATGACATTCACGAGTACCGTCGGCCGGCCGTCCCGATCCACCGAGATGAGCATCACGAACGCCATCGTTAAAGGCCGTAGCAGGATTCGCGGCAAGGAGAACGACGATGCCCGTCATGCCCATCCAAATCCCGAGCAATTGGCTCCGCGGCATCTTGTCTTTGGTACCGCTCGGTGCCGGCGTGTATGCACTTTCGCAAGCGCTCAAGCAACGCTCCACAATCCGCGCGGAATCTCTCGATGCGGTTGCGCTTCGAAGCCGGCGAGTTCCAGATGGCCGAATAGCCGCGGCCAAGGACCACCGCGTCGAGCAGACAGCATGGCTTCGCCGCAAGCAGAACATCGCGTTCCTGCTCGGCGTCATGGCCTTGCTCAGATGGTCGTTGCGCAGTGCGCGCGCGGCCCAGGGCCTCTTGCGCGGGGACCCGGGATCCGTGGCCTGGTCCGTTCATGAGGTTCGCCGGCTGCGGCGGCCGGACGGCACGGAACTCCACATTCGGTGCGCTGGTCCACCAGATGGCCCTTCGATCCTTTTTGTCCACGGCCTGGGTGCCGATGGCAACGAATGGTACCCGATCCGTAACCAGCTGGCGGGCCGCTTCCGTGTAATCGACTGGGACCTGCCGGGGCTAGGCAAATCGACCATGCCCTCCAATTCGGATTGGAGCCTGGAAAGGCTGGCGCGGGACCTGAGGGCGGTTCTTTCTGTCTGCGAAGGTCGGCCGGCAATTCTGGTGGGGCATAGCCTGGGCGGCATGATCCTCTTGACGTTCTGCCGGCTTTTTCCGGAAACGCTGGGACGTCAGGTGCGGGGCTTGGTCCTCGCCCATGCGACGTACACCAATCCCATGAAAACGACCACGTGGCCCCGATTCTACACGGCCATCCAAAAACCAATCATCGAGCCATTCTGTCATCTGACCATTTGGCTAGCGCCACTGCTGCGGCCGTTGTGTGTCCTGAGTTACCTGAATGGCTTGGCACACCGGTTCTTGCAACCACGCTTGTTCACTGGCCGGGAGAGCTGGGAGGTCTTGGACTTCCTGGCTCGCTACTACGTCTGGGATCGCCCGGATGTGGTGGGGCGCGTCACGCTGGCGATGTTCCATTACGATGAGACGAAGACACTGGAGGCGATCCACATACCAACGCTGGTGGTCAGCGGTGATCAAGATCCATGCTGTACCCCCGCCTGTCAAGCCTTCATGTGGGAACGCATTCCCGGGGCCCAGCTCTTGACCCTGAGCCCGGCAAAACATGCCGGCATGCTCGAATATCCGCGCCAATTTGCTCGAGCCTTGGAAGATTTCGTGAGCCGGTGTGAGCAGAGAAGTCAGCCCGTCCCTGTCGGTTCTCGGAGAAGGAGGCTACCTTCACTGCAAGCATGGTGACGCGCGAACTGGGGCTCTGCTGTAAGCGCCCCGGCGCCTTGCCATTTTCTATCCGCGCTGGCTTTTCCGCTGGGCAAACTCAGCCACGGCCGCGGCCTGGTCCTCGGTTTCGATCGATCCCGGCCGCAGCCGGCGCAATTCCGTCATCGCTTCGCGCGCCGATTGACCCCGGTGAACCAGGTAGGCGGCGATCACCGCGCCGGTGCGGCCCAACCCGGCGCCACAGTGCACCGCCACGCCCATGTGCCGTTCGTGGGCCCGGGCGATGGCCGACACACAGCGGTCGAGCTGTTCCTGGGTCGGCGCTTCCATGTCATCAATCGGTTCGTGAACCACCAAGATCCCGGTGTCGTTCACCCAATCCCGGCGCAGAGGATCTTCGGTAAGCGAGATGAGCACCTCAATCCCGTGGCGGCGCAGCCATTCCAGATCTTCCTTCGACTCCGGAAGGGCCAGGGCCGCCAAGAGCGGTTTATCGATCCAGCTAAAGCCGTGTGGTTGCGGCATACGTGGTCATCGCTTCGCAGGCCGGGTTCAATTGCGGAGCGGCTTCTGCCCATAGCGGGCGCGTAAGAGGTTGGCCTGCTCCCATACTTTAGGATTACTGCCCAGGAAGTCGATCAAATTGCCGGTGGACACGCCTAGAGCTGCCGCCGCGTCGCTCACCCGGGCTTCTACCGCCTGCAAGACATCGAGGACCAGGCCCGCCACTGGCCAAAAACGGGGATCCTTGCGGCCTAGCTCCAGCCGGCCGGCCCGGTTGCGGGCCTGGCCATAATCCGGGTGCTGGGCGAGCACATCGGGAGTGAGTGCTTCGGCCGGCAGCACGTCGCGAATCTTCAAGTAAAGAGCTTGGCGCAAGCGGCGGAGGGCACGGACTCGATTCTCGTGCTGGGATCGGCTCTCCTCGGCGATGACGATCAACCCGCTGGGTATATGGCGCAGCCGGACTGCCGAGCTGGTCTTGTTTCGCTTCTGCCCACCCGGTCCGCTGGCACGGTACGTATCGACCGCACACTGGGTCAGCAGTTGTGCATCGCTCAGGCTGGTCCAGGTCGCTCGGCGGGGTTCGGCAGGTGCATGCGGGCTCATTTCCATCGGCACTCCCTCACAGATGCACCTATTGATGTTATTCGGTAGACCATCCGTTGAGTATGCCATGTTCCCTTCGCTATGGCCGATCGATAGGGTTTTCTTCCGCGATAGCTCCCTTGACGGTCTGGCAATGTGAGACTAAATCATCGTGCATCATTCGGCGGCATAAGCCTGTAGCCAACTGTTCGCACAGTTTCCAAAGATGGGGCCATCATGAGATCGAATTTCCTGCTGGTGCTCGTGTTCTCCTTGACCTGCTGTTTGCCGGGGTCCGGAGCGGAGATTGGCGAGGACGGCTTTGCCGACTCCGCGGGCGTGAAGATTCACTATGTGACGCTGGGCAAGGGGCCCTTGGTTGTCCTCCTGCATGGCTTTCCCGATTTCTCGTACACGTGGCGAGATCAAATGCCCGCCCTTGCCAAACACTTCCAGGTCGTGGCCCTCGACCTGCGCGGCTACAACCAGAGCGATCAGCCCAAGGGGGTCGAAAACTATACCCTCGATAAACTCGTGGAAGATGTCGTGGCCGTGATCAGGCACGTCGGACAGGAAAAAGCGATTCTCGTCGGCCACGATTGGGGCGGCGCGATTGCCTGGACCTTCGCCATGACCCATCCGGAGAGGACGGAACGCTTGATTGTCCTGAACATGCCGCACCCGCGGGGAATCCTCCGGGAACTGGCAAACAATCCCGCTCAGCAAAAGAACAGCCAATACGCCCAGAACTTCCAACAGCCCGATGCGGCCCGTAAGCTCATGCCCGAGATGCTCGTCTTCTGGGTCAAGGAAGCCGAGGCCCAGAAAAAATACCTGACCGCGTTCAAGCGTTCCTCCATCGAGGCGATGCTGAACTACTACAAAGCCAATTATCCCCGCCCACCTTACAAGCTCGAACAAGAGCTGCCGCCGGTGAAGTGCCCTGTTCTGATGATCCACGGCTTGAAGGACCCCTATCTCCTTCCGGGCGCGCTCAACGATACCTGGCAGTGGCTGGAAAAAGACCTGACGCTGATTACCGTTCCAACGGCTGGACATTTTGTTCACCGCGACGCACCCGATGTGGTCACGCGCAGCATGGTGCGCTGGCTCACGCAGCCGTAATCACGCATCGCGGATCCCGTTTTACCCGAGCAAACGATACCGGCGGCAAATCTCGAAAGACTCTGCTGGACATTGTCGGAATCTCTTCCCAGCGCGACGATTGGTTCATCGTTCCGCGCCGGCCGACCCGATGAAGAGCGTATTCACGGCCAAGTGAGCTTCCATGCAAGAAAGGGGTCGGCTCATGCAACGGGGATGGTTCCTGCGCGCCAAACTGGCCATCGCGCTCGGTCTAGGAGTCATGGCGGGGGCGCTACGAGCGCAAGAGCCCCTGCCGTTGCCGAGTTCCGCACCACCTCCGGCCGGTGTGCCGGTCAGCAACCACGCTATCCCCGCCGGTGAGCCATTGCACTATTCCAACGACGTTGTGCTTCCGGAATGGCGGTCCGTCGGCCATGACCCGGTGCCCCCGTCGTCCATTCGGGAGCGGATGCACAACTGTGTCACGAAGTATCTGGCCGCCAATGTGCCGATATTCTGCTGGGCGAGCCACAACAGCGTCGGCTGCGGCAACTTTTGCTCCGAATTCAATTTCATCTTTGGATCGTGCAAAACATTTTATGGTGAAACCTGCTACAAGGGGCCGCCGCCGGTGCCGGTGCCCTTGGGCAACTGGTACGGTCAGGACTACTGGTACGTGCCGCCCCAACAGGGATGCAGCCGGTGCCCTTGAGCGTTTCCGTAGAATAGTGCTGTGGTAGCCCTGCTTTGGGTGCTCCGAACTTGCCAGCCACAGCGGACGGAAACGGAACATGGCAAGCAACGAATCGGCCGGTCGTGAGCTGTTTCCCATCCTGGCGCCGGCCAGCCCGCCGGCGCGGGATCCGGTTTGTGGCATGAGCGTCGACCCGGCCACAGCCCGGGCGTCCTGGAACTACCAGGGCCAACCGTACTATTTTTGCTGCCCCTCTTGCCTCCAAAAATTTCAGGCGGATCCCGATCGCTACCTGACGCCGTCGCCGCCGCCACCCCGTACTCCCGAACCCGCGCCTACCAACGTCGAATACGTCTGTCCCATGGACCCAGACGTGATCAGCGACCGGCCGGGCAGCTGTCCTAAGTGCGGCATGGCACTGGAGCCGCGCACCATTAGCCTGGAAGAAG
>DATGIQ010000356.1:0-4292 GCA_035295665.1 Gemmataceae bacterium
CACTGCTGGATGCAGGCGAGCAGCGCCGCCGGGTCCAGCCGAGCGAAGACGCGGCCGAAGGTATCATGCGAGGGGATCCCGTGGGGCCAATCGAGGAAGCGGCGGAAGAAGTCCAGCTTGGCCTTACCGAAGCGTTCGATAAGGCCTAGGCTCCATGCCTTCCAAGGTCTGGTTGAGTTTGCTTAGCTGAAAGGAGAACAGTGTTTTCCCTTTTGGCAGGGTTGTTCTGATGTTGCTCAACTCGATCTTTGAACCCTTCGTGCGGCAGCGGCCCATCGGGGTGATGGCCCGCGCGGTCCTGGAACGGCTCTTGGATGCGCAGCAGATCGACGCGCTCTTCAGCGCCACCGCCCGCCGGCAATATACGCAGGAACTGCTGTTTTCCAGCCTCGTGGAACTGATGGGCCAGGTGGTGCTGGGCGTCCACCCCTCGGTGTACGCCGCCTACCAAGCCTTGGCAGAGCGTCTGCCCGTTAGCGATCAAGCCATCTACGATAAATTGCAGCACGTCGAGTTGGCCGTCTCGCAAGCCCTGGTCCGGCAGACGGCCCAGCGCATCGCCCCGGTGCTGCACCGGCTGCAGGCGACGCTGCCGCCGTGACTGAAAGGCTACCACACCAAGATCCTCGATGGCAATCATCTGGAAGCCAGCGAACACCGCTTGGCGGAGCTGCGCACGACCTGGGCCGCGCCCTTGCCGGGCAAGGGCTTGGTGGTGGTCGACCAGCCGACCATGACCGTCACCGACGTGCTGCTGACGGAGGACGGCCAGGCCCAAGAACGGTCGTTGCTGCCCGAGGTCGTGCCGCTGGTGCAGCCGGGGGATTTGTGGCTGGGCGACCGTAACTTCTGCACCATGGCGTTCCTGTTCGGTATCGCCCAGCGCAAGGCCTGCTTGATCCTCCGCCAGCATGGCAAGCTGGCCGGCGAGTTGCTCGGTGTGCGCAAGGCTAAGGGCCGCGGTGACACCGGGTTGGTGTATGAGCAGCGGCTGCGTTTGCGCAACCCGCAGGGGCAGGTCTTGGTGGTGCGTCGCGTCACGGTCCTGTTGGACCAGCCGACCCGGGATGACGATACCGAGATTCACCTGCTGAGCAATCTGCCGGTGCGGGCCGCGACCGCTATCCAGGTGGCCAAGCTGTATCGGAAGCGCTGGACCATCGAAGGGCTGTTCTTGGAAATGGCCCAGACGCTGGACTGCGAAATCAACACGCTGTGCTATCCCAAGGCGGCTTTGTTCGCCTTCTGCTTGGGTCTGCTGGCCTCCAATGCCGTGGCCTTGCTCAAGGGAGCGCTGCGGGCCGTGCACGGCGCGCAGGAGGTGCGCGAAAAGGTGTCGGGCTATTACCTGGCGTTGGAGATCCGGCAGACGTATGACGGCATGATGGTGGCCATCCCGCCGGAGCACTGGACGTTGTTCCGCACCTGCAGCGACGCAGAGATGGCAGCCGTGCTGCGCATGCTGGCGGAGCGGGCGTCGTTGCGACGCTATCGCAAACACCCGCGGGGTCCGAAGAAGAAGCCCCCCAAACGGCTTGCGTACCAAAACGGCGCCAATGTGGCCACTGCCAAACTGCTCGCGGCGAGACAAACTCCTAAATGAACCACCTATGCCAACTCAACCAGACCTTGGAAGGCATGGGCCTAGGCTCCCAATCAGTTCCGCCACATGCAGCAAGAAGCAGCGTAGTCGGCTGAGTCCCCAGCCGAGTTATCGCTGCCTCCTACGCTGTGCCTCTTCTAAGAGCCTATCCGGATAACCCCATGCGGCGGTAGATGATGAAGGCGAAGCTCATATGGAGCAGCGCGATATAGTTCTCCGCTTTTTTGCACCAGCGAATGAGGATACCCCGAAAGCGGTTCATCCAACTGTGCGTCCGTTCCACCACCCACCGCCGCGCCTTGTACCGTGCCTTCCGCTTGATCTCCTGCGCCTCCTCGCCCCGCACCTTGATGTGCGCCGTGAAGCCGAACTCCTCCAGCAGCGCGCGGACTTCGTCGTAGTCATATCCTTTGTCCAGGCACATCCCTTGGGGAGAGTCCTCGGTCGGCTCGGGACGCTGGGCATCTGCCGGGATGCTCTCCAGCGTGGCCTCGACCAGCTTCATGTCGTTGCGGTTGGCGCCGTCGATGGCCAGCCCCAGCGGAATGCCGTCGGCGTCCACGAGCAGACTGCGCTTGACGCCCCGCTTGGCTCGATCGGTCGGGTTTTTGCCAGTCTTTTTCCCCCCCAAGCGGCGCCTTGGTCATGCAGCCGTCCATGGCCAGCCACCTCCAGTCGATGCCCTTCCAGTCGTCGTAGGCCAAGAGCCCTGCCTCCCACAACGTTTGGAAGACACCTTGCTGCACCCACTTCTGAAAGCGGTCGTGGGCCGTCGAGCCAGGGCAAAAGCGGGTGGCGTTCAGCGCCTTCCATTGGCAGCCCGTGCGCAGGACAAACAGGATGGCTTCCATGCAGACCCGGTCGGAGGTCGGTGGTTTGCCGCCGCCAAAGGGATGGGTATTCACCCGGGGCGGAATCAGCAGGGCCATCGCCTCCCAGAGGTCGTCCGGAATACTCCACTCGTCCACCACCCGTTGACGCTCGGACATCGCAACCTCCCATGACAGCAGCTGCCGAGAAACAACGTCAGCTGACGCCAGAAGTTATAGCATCCGAGGGGTTATCCGGATAGGCTCTAAGCTCGACTTCTGCCCATTTTGAGGGCGTCTCGCAAAGAAGGAGCCTTCTTGATGCAATAAAGGTAGCGAACCGCATTGCCATTCAAGGAGGCTCCCATGTCCAGTATAGCCACACACCGGCGCCGTAGGCACCGCCCGTCTTCTGCCCACGGTCCTCAAACCCGCACTCGACGGCTCGACCGCAAACGGCGTCGCCGCCGGACGCGCAAGGCGCGGGCCGCACGGCGGCAGCTGCAGCGCATCCACGAACAGTTGCCCCAGCCAGTCCGCTGCCTCTTTGGCGCCTTGGCCGGTTCGTGCACGCGGCCGACCTTCCTCCGTCTGGTGATCCTTGCCTTGGCCAGCATTCTCACCGTCGGTCAGCGCACGGTCTGCAATCTGTTGCGCACGCTGGGGGCGTTGGCTCCGGGGCATCCGTCCAGCTACCATCGCGTCTTTTGCCGACGCCGCTGGTCGTGCTGGCGACTGGCGCAGCGCTTGACCGAGTGGGTCTTCGATCATCTCGTGCCCGAGGGCTGTGTCCTGCTGGCCGGTGATGACACGGTCGATGGCCACAAAGGGGCCAAAGTCTTCGGCAAGGGCTGTCACCGGGATCCGGTTCGCTCCACGCAGTCGTTCACCGCCTTCCGCTGGGGGCACAAGTGGGTGGTGCTGGCCGTGCTGGTCCGCTTGCCGTTTAGCCGCCGGCGGTGGGCATTGCCCCTGCTCGTGGCGTTGTACCGTACGGAGAAGGACAACACTCAAGCCGGACGCCGGCATAAGACGCCGCCGCGTCTGCTGCGGCAACTGTGCGGCGTGCTGCTGCGCTGGTTTCCCAAGCGGCGTTTTGTCCTTGCCAGCGATGGCCACTACGGCACGCACGAACTGGCCTGTTTCGCCGCCCGCCGCCGCGGTCGGCTGACCTTGGTCAGCAAGTTTTACCCGGATGCCCGGCTGTATGAACCTCCGCCCCCGTACGCCGGTCGCGGCCGACCGCGCGTCAAGGGTGCCAAGTTGCCCACGCCACAGCAGACCGTGGCCACCGCGACGCGCACGCCGCTGCACGTGGCCTGGTACGGAGGCGGCCAGCGGGACGTCGAAATCGTCAGCGGCACGGGCCAGTGGTACCGGGTCGGGCATGGGCTGGTGGCGGTGCGCTGGGTCTTTGTCCACGACGTGACCGGCACGCATCGCGATGAGTACTTCTTCACGACCGAGCGGACCATGAGCGCCCACGCGGTGATTGAAACCTACGTGGGTCGCTGGAACGAAGAAACCACCTTCCAGGAAATGCGTTCGTACCTCGGCCTGGAGACCACGCGGGGCTGGAAGGAGAAGACCGTGCTGCGCATGGCGCCGTGCTTGTTCGGGCTGTACACCGTGGTGGCCGCGCTGTACAGCCAGTTGCCCAAGCGCTACACCCAGGTTCGGGTGGTGGATTGGCCCGGCAAGCAGGACGTAACCTTCTCCGATGCCATCACCGCGGTCCGGCGCTGGCTGTGGCAGCAATGGGTTTTTGCAATCCCTGGGCATCGCGAAGCCTTTGCCAAACTCTCACGCCGCTTCCGGGCAGTCCTGCTCTACGGCCTTGCCCCTGCGATGTGAGCTTCCAAATGGGCAGAAGTCGAGCT
>DATGIQ010000357.1:0-3951 GCA_035295665.1 Gemmataceae bacterium
AGCCTTGCGAGCTACCGGGCTGCTCCACCCTGCGATCAGTGTGGTTCATTCTACGCGATAGGTGCCGGTCCCACAAGGGCTGACTCCGCTGCAACGTGGCGCTCCGTGGCGCTGTTGTCACGGTGTGATCGTCGTTCGCCGCATGATCCATTCTCCGACGATGGCGAGCACAGAAGGCGGACTCTGGGTCGTCCAGGCCACGGGTATGCTCTATGATTAAGAGAAGCTCGACGAGAGGACACCAACCGCGTCCTTGGAAGTGACACAGGCGCCCGGCCCTTGCAGGATGGCATGTTGAACGATGGCATGAAGCAATTGAAGACAGCTCTAGCCTACAACCCCATAGAGTCGGTCCGCCGGGCGCTGGCGTACCACCAGCGCACCAAGCATCATTTGAACCATTATGCCAAGTCCGCGGGTGTTCTCGACTGGGCAACGCAGCCCGATCCGTTTCGTACCTACACCGGAGCTGCCCTTGTTGAGTTGCCCTTGCTCGCCGACGCCATCTTGACCTCCTATGCCGATCTCCATATCCCTGGGGCCGTTCGGCCGCGCCGGCTGGATGTGAACACATTGGCCATCTTATTCGAACTGGCCCTTGGCCTCTCTGCCTGGAAGCAGTTCCAAGCGAATCGCTGGGCACTCCGCTGTAACCCTTCAAGTGGCAACCTGCATCCCACGGAAGGTTATGCGATTGTGCCCCGCATGCCGGGTTTGGAGGCGGGCGTGTATCACTATGTCAGTCGTGATCATTGCTTCGAACGGCGCTGCACGTTGGGTGAAGAAGCGGCCAAGACACAAGCCGGAGCGCTGCCCCCTGGAGCCTTGCTTGTCGGCCTGTCCTCGATTCACTGGCGAGAGGCATGGAAGTATGGCGAACGTGCCTTCCGCTATTGTCAGCATGACGCAGGCCATGCCATCGCCACGTTCCGTTACGCCGCCGCTGCGCTGGGCTGGTCGGCGGTGCTCCTCGATAGCGTTTCCGATTCGACGGTTGCCACGCTGCTGGGGCTGGATCGCGCCGAGGGGTTTGCGGATGTGGATAAGGCGGATCGTGAGCATCCCGCTGCGATCCTCTTGGTGGCGACGCAACCGCCGTCTCCTGTCTCGCCGCCGCACATGCCCAACGATGTTTTTAGCATGTCCACCTGGGCTGGCAGAGCCAATGTGCTCAGCTCCGCTCACACGGAGTGGTGCATCATCCACGATGTGGCAAGGGCGACTTGGAAGCCCGACACCGAACTTCCCGCATTCCGCCCTTGCGCTCTCCTGCCTCCGCTTCGGTCTACAGGCAATGTGACCGCGGCAACACTCATCCGCCAGCGGCGTAGCTGCCTGGCACTGGATGGCAAGACTGCTCTCACCGCCGAGACGTTCTATGGGATCCTCGATCATCTGTTGCCGCGACCCGGTGTGCCTCCCTGGGACGTACTGCCTTGGCCGCCACACGTCCATGCCGGGATCTTCGTGCACAGGATCCGCGAGCTGCCGCCTGGCCTCTATATGTTGGAGAGGAGCGCGTGCGTGCACGAGCGCCTGTCTGCCGCAACACGTTCCCAGTTCCGCTGGAAGCGCGTGCCCGGTTGCCCCGAGCATCTGCGCCTGTTCTGTCTGGCGGAGGTAGATTTACGTGAGGCGGCGCGCGTGACGAGCTGCCATCAAGAGATTGCCTCCGACGGCGCCTTCAGCCTGGGCATGATCGCCGACTTTGGAGAGAGCATTCGCAGAAACGGCGCCTGGTGGTATCGTCGGCTCTTCTGGGAGGCCGGAATTCTGGGACACGTCTTGTATCTGGAGGCCGAGGCCGCGGGCGTGCGCTCGACCGGCATCGGCTGTTATTTCGACGATGTCTTTCATGAGTTGCTCGGACTCACAGGCGATCAGTTTCAGAGCCTGTACCACTTCACCGTTGGTGGGCCGACGGAAGATCAACGGCTCACCACAATCGAGCCGTATGCCCACCTGGCGCAGAGAAGGAGCTACACGAGAGAGCCATAGAGGAAATACAGACCGGAAGAAGCCCAGAAGACTGCTGTGGGCCGCGGGACTCGGCTGCTCCAGTGTCCTTTCAGGAGATTCGGGATGCGTTGACGAGCCGCGTGCTGTACCAGCAGATGATCGAATGCAAGTTATCCGTGCGATGCGGGCCCAGCGCCAAAGCATAGCGGACACGGCAAGGGGGAATTGTCACAAGATTGTCACAGAATCCATTGGAAAGCATCGTAAAATAACGCAATGACAAGGTGGCCGGACGTGCTGCTTTTTGCAACCTAAGCGGATGCGTGAAACGACTTCTGGCACCCCCCTCCCCCGCCGATTCGGCGGCCTACGGAGCCATAGGTTGGGGGTTCGAATTCCCTCGGACGTAATAAGTTACGACGAATCACGATAACCGTTCACTCGGCAGAGAGCAAGGAAGGGGCGGGACGGCCGTTGCGATGGGCGACCAAGGTGTCCATGAGGTAGCGCGACACCGACCGCTCTTGCAAGCGGCACGTCTGCACCACCGTCAACAGGCGCTCTACGAAGCGGCACCCCGCCTCGCTCTGCGAGCCGAACGTGTTTTTCCGCCACAGCACTCCCCGCCGTATTAACCGCTCAGCGTGATTGTTCGTGGGCTCGATCCCTTCCATTACCAGAAACCGCCACCCTGCTGGGCCAATGGCCGGGTGTACTGCTCGGCCAGCAGGGCGCCCCAGACGACGACCACGAAGGGCACCGCCGCCAGCGCGCCGGCCAGGAACTTGTCGCGCAAATGGTTCTTGAGCCACGTCATGCCCCATCCCCCTATCCGCCGGCCGGCGCCGGCTTTCGCGCCGTCACGTGGGCCGGGTAGGCGAAGCCGAACGTGATGGCGGCGATGAGCAGGGAGGGGACCGACTCCGCCGAGCGGCGCAGGTCCTCCAGGCCGCACTCCCGAAGCACCTGGATGTACCGGCCCGTGTGCCGGACGTCCGCGAGGAACAGCCGGCCGCCCGGCCTGAGCACGCGCGCGATCTCGCGCACCGCCGTGTCCCGCTCGGCCGCGTTATAGATGTTGTGCAGCACCTCTTTCGTGACGATCACGTCGAAGGTGCCGTCGGCGAACGGAAGCCGGCGGGCGTCGCCGTCCTTGACCTCGACGCGCTCGACCACCCCCTCCAGCCGGGCGTTCTCCAGCGTGGCTTCCGGCCGATTACCGGACAGGTCCTCGGCCTGCCAGATGTCCACGCCGACCGCCTTCCCGGTGGTCAGGCGCTTGGCGGCACCGATCAGAAGCAGGCCGCGGCCGCAGCCGACGTCGAGCACCGTCTCGTCGCCCCGCAGGGCGAGGCCATCGAGCAGGCGGTCGCGCTCCCGCAGCTTCTCGACCTTGCTGCCCCAGACCATCCAACCGGCGCCGATCAGGCACCCGATGGTGAGGCCGGTCGCCATCCTTGTCAGCGGCCGCCAGTCGAGGAGGTACGAGACCACGGCCAGCACGAGGGCGGCGGCGCCCACGAGGATGAGGTTGCGGACCACCGTAGGCGCGTCGATGCCGTAGTTGGGGCGCTTCCGCTTGGCAGCGGTTTCGGTCATGGAGGCACCTCCCGTGGGGAATTCCGGTCTGGCCGACTCCTGGGCGGAATTATAGCTGCGGCCGGGGCGGCACGCCATCCCCCCTAACGCGGTAAAACACGTCCGGGTTGAGCCGCACGTGGCCGCCTCGTTACAATGTCGCTGAACGCCGCCGACGTGTGGCGGCTGACGAGGGCTCGCAAGGAGACACGGGGATGAAGACAGCATTGCTGGCACTGGTCGCAGTGGCCGCCACCGCCGTGGCCTTCGCGGAGGACGACGAGGCGAAGAAGGATCTGAAGGCGCTGGTGGGGACGTGGCAGTACACTTCCCAAGAAGCAGACGGCAAGGAGACGGACAAGGAGAATCTGAAGGCGGTCACGGTCACCGTCACCGCTGACGGCAAGTGGGAAG
>DATGIQ010000358.1:0-11120 GCA_035295665.1 Gemmataceae bacterium
GGCGGCGATAGCGTCAACACGGCCAACTTTTATTACGACGACGTCTTCATCAACAACTTGGACCCGGACCCCAGCACGAGCACATCGGTCAGTGCCTCCCCGCCGAGCCCGGTGGCCGGTCAGCTGGTCACGTTCACCGCGACCGTGACGCCCAACGGTCTGGGCACGCCCACCGGCAGCGTGACCTTCTCTGACACGTACAATGGTGTGAACACGACCCTGGGAACGACCGGAGTGAACACCAGCGGTGGCACGACGACGGCGGCGATACCCATCCGGCTGGTGCTAGCCGGGACCCATACGATCACGGCCCAGTACAACGGGGACAATACCTTCACCGCCAGTATCTCGGCTCCGCTCCCCGTGAATGTCCAGCCGGCAGCCCTGGTGGTCCAGCCACCGGCCAACCAGACGGCAAGCGAGGGCACCGCAGATTCGGTGAGCCTGGGGAGCTTCAGCGATACGACGGGCCCCGGTCCCTGGACGGCCACCGTCACCTGGGGTGACGGCACGAGCACCACGCTCCCCGCCCCATCCGGGCCGGGATCGCTCGGAAACTATTCCCACATCTACACCGAAGAAGGCACATACACGGTGACCGTCTCCGTCACCAATACGGGCAACAATGCCTCCGCCTCCAGCGGGTTTACCGTGAACGTACTCGAGATGGCGTTGACGACCGCGTCCGTCCGGATCGGCGCTACGTTCGCTGTCCCCTATAGCGGAGCCGTCGCGACCTTTACCGATCCGGGTGGAGCGGAGGCCTTGGACGGCACGCACTACTCGGCCACCATCAACTGGGGGGACGCAACGGCCATTTCGACCGGGAGCATCAGCGTGAGCGGCGGCGTCTTCACGGTCACGGGCACGCACACCTACGCCGCCGTCAACTCCTACACCGTCACGGTTTCGATCGGCCACGAAGGATGGCTGTTCGCACTGGTGCAGAGCCCGGCCGCGGTGAGCAACTTCGTGCCCGCCAGCATGGTTAAGCCGACCAGCTTCTGGGAAGGGCTCCAGGGCCAGCAGCTGATCCGCCGCTTTGGCTTGACGAGCAGTAACCAGACCTTGGGCCAATGGCTGGCGGCCACCTTCCCCAACCTTTATGGCGGCAGCAATGGGGCGCCAAATCTGAGTCCCTTTACCAATTCCCAGGTTGGCAGCTATTACCAGAGCCTGTACCTGTCCTCCCAAGGGACCGGCTTGGATGTGGAGATCCTGGACACGGCCCTGGATGACTTCGGCACCAGTTCCTCCCTGGGCGGCACGCTCGGACAGAGCTATGGCTTTACCGTCAACAGCTACGGCCTGGGCGCCTACTTCTGGAACATTGGCATCAGTGGGGCAGCCTTCGGCACGCCGAATAACACCGTGCTCGACGTGCTCCACATCCTGCTTGCTGCCAATAACAATGCCGTGGGCGGTGAACCGTGGAACGGCAATTCCTTGTTGCGCAACGAAGCCTCCACCGTCTTCCAAGGCATCAACACCGCATAACAATGGGTGGCGAGTGGCGGGTGGCGAGAGAAGAAGATAGGGGGCAGGCAGAGAACGCTACGGTCTCTTCTCCCGCCACCCGCCACCCGCCACCCGTACGGATTGGCGTTCAAGATTACGATGATCGGCCGTCGCCTTCCACTTCCTCCCAAAACTCCGGCGGATCGGACAATTCCTTGAGACCGGGATCATTCTGCAAGCTGGCAAATTCGCGGGCCCAGTGCTGAGCTTCCGCTTGGCTGATGTGTTCGGGCTTGACATCGGCTCCCTGCGACGCACGGCTCCGTTCCCGCCGATGCCGCTCCAGCCATTCCAGGTACTCATCGCAACCGGACACCACGCAATGCCGGCGTTCGGCCGCCTGCCGGACGCGGCGATCGTCGGAGACGACGGTCAACCGTTGCGGCGCCGAATCGTGGCGGATTAGCGTTTCGATCAGATCGTCCGCCTGTTCTTGCTCGACGGCGAAGCGGACGCGAATGCCCCGGTATTCCTCGTCGGGAGAAGCACCGGGGGGAGCGTTCGCCGCATCGAAGACGACCGTGACGGTCTTTGCCTCTTCCCCGTAAACAGCTCGCAGCAAACCGAGCAGACCAAGGCGAGCCTTTTCCAACCCTGTCGGTCCCGCTCGGCCACGGAGCAGTCCCATGGCGTGCAACAGGTTGTAACCGTCGATCAGGTAGGACATGCTCATCGCCCGTCCTCCATTGCCGAAGGACCCAGGTCCCGGCTCATGTGAGCTTAGGGGCGGTTCCCGTTTGCACACCATCACTGTACCACGTCAAGCTGCGAGGTGACTACGGGCCGAAAAAAAGAGAGGCGTAGCACAAAGCCACGCCTCTTCTCTATTAGGAACGGCCGAAGCAACGGCCGGCTTAGAGGATGGGACACTCTTCGTCCGACATCTCCGCCGGACGCTCCGGTTCTTGCTCCGGCCGAATGACGTAATTCTCGCCCACTCAGCGGCCCAGGTCGATCCGGCGACACCGCGCAATACAGAACGGAAACTCCGGCCATTCGGCCGAACTCGTGCTCTGCAGCAACCGGTCGCAAACCGGGCGACGTATCCTAATCATCGGTAGCCTTGCTAGGAGTTTTGGACGTTTTCTTGGTGGATTTGCCGGCACTGGCCGACTCCCCCTTGGAGGCGGTACCGTTGGTAGCGGTTTTGTCGGCTGCAGGCTTGGCGGCTTCTTGCTCCGCCTTGGCCGCCGCCTTGTACGATTCGCTGCGATAATCGGTCTGGTAAAAGCCCGAACCCTTGAACAGGATCGCCGCTCCCGTGCCGAAAATCCGCCGCAACTTAGACTTGCGACACTTCGGACACCGCTTCAAGGGCGGATCGTTGATCGATTGGAATTCATCGAAATGGTGCTCACAAGCATCACAATGATATTCGTAGGTTGGCATATCGTTGGGTACTCCTGCTGGCAGGAATTCATTTTTGGCTTGGGCAGGGGGCCGGTCCTCATGAACCTACGGCACCACCGAGACGACGACCCGGGCCGGCCGCAAGACCCGATCATGAATCAGAAAACCCTGTTCCAAGACTTGCAAGACCGTGTTGGGCGGCTGCTCGGCCGACGGTTGCTGCATCACGGCCTGGTGCAGGTTCGGATCAAACGGCTGACCCTGGGCTTCGATGCGCGTGATCCCATGGCGTTTGAGCACATCAAGCACCTGGGTCTGAATCATGGCTACGCCTTGAACCAGCGGCCCGGTTTCGCCCGCCTGCTTGGCCGCGGCCACGGCCCGGTCGAAGTTATCCAGGATCGGCAACAGATCCAGGGCCAACCCCGAGTGCCAGTAGCGCCGCTCCTGGGCCAGATCGCGCTGCGTCCGCTTCTGGTAATTCTCAAAATCGGCACGAGTCCGTTGCAGCAAGCCACGGAACTCGTTGCGCTCTTGCTCCAGGGCCGCACTCCGTTCGCGCAGCGCCTCCAAATCATCCATGACTGCCGTGGCCGCCTCATCCTGTTCGGCCGACTTCGGGCCATCAGCCGGTTCAATTCTTGGTTTGGAAGCATTCGGCTCATTCATGGGTTGTCCTCCTCTGTGAACGATCCGCCGACGGCTTCTTGCATCTGGCAAACCGCGTGCCGTCTTTGTCCTCGCCTGGCTCCGCACCGCTCAGTCGGTCTTGGGTTTCGCTTCCGGTTCTTGTCCCGCAAAAAATTCGCGGAGCTTCTCCATGAAACCGCGCCGTTGCGGAGAAACGTGCTTGTTGTCCAGCTCGGCCAGCTCCCGGAACAGCTCCTCTTGTCGCTTGGTCAAGTGGCGGGGCGTTTCGAGAACGACCTGAACCAGCAAGTCGCCGGTTCGCCCAGCCCGGAAAACGGGAAGGCCCCGGCCCGGAATCCGCAGCACATCGCCGCTCTGCGTCCCGCGCTTCAGGGTGTAGGAAAGCGGGCCATCCAAGGTCGGGACTTCGATTTCGCCCCCGAGGGCCGCCTGGCTAAACGTAATCGGTACCTGGCAGAGCAGGTGCGGACCATCACGCTGGAAGAGTTGGTGCTCCCGAACGCGGACCACGCAATACAGATCCCCGCGCGGCCCGCCGGGATCGCCCGCTTCGCCTTCGCCAGTCAGACGGATGGCCGTGCCGGTGTCTACGCCAGCCGGGATCGTGACTTCCAGGGTCCGCTTGGCCATGACCCGGCCATTGCCGCCGCAGGCAGGACACGGATCCGGAATAATGGCTCCGGTCCCCCCGCACGCGCGGCAGGTTTGCTGCACGCGAAAGAACCCGTGGCTCTGTAAGACCGCCCCTTGACCATTGCATTGCCGGCAGGGAGTGGAACGTGTCCCGCGCCGACAACCCGACCCGGAACAGTCGCTGCACAGTTCCTCGCGCGACACGGTGATCGACCGGGTGACTCCGCGTGCGGCCTCGGCCAGCTCCAGCTCGATCTCGACCTTGCGATCACGGCCCCGTTGCGGCCCCGGCCGGCGCCGCTGTCCAAAGAAATCTCCGAACAGGTCGCCGAACAGGTCAAAGACCGACTGGGCGTCGTTGAAGTGCGGAACGTTGAGGGCATCGAGGCCGGCATGTCCGTAGCGGTCGTAGCGCTGCCGTTTGTCCGGATCGCGGAGCACTTCGTACGCCTCGGCGGCCTCCTTGAATTTCTGCTCCGCCTCGGCATCCCCGACGTTACGATCGGGATGGAATTGCATGGCCAGCTTGCGATAGGAACGTTTGATCTCTTCCGCGTCCGCTTCGCGGGAAACGCCCAGAATTTCGTAATAGTCCCTTTTCGCGCTGGCCATCATGTTCGCCAAGGGCAAGAGGAACAAGGCAAAAGGCAAAAGGCCCAACGACCATGGTGCTGCCTTCCTTCCCTTTTGCCCTGTTCCTTCCGCCTTTATCCTTGTTACTGGATTGCCCCATGCACCCGGGAGGCCGGTTCTTCCTCGTCAATCTTGGTAACGAGGACCTCGGTCGTAAGCATCAAACTGGCGATGCTGGCGGCATTTTGCAAGGCCGAACGGGTCACCTTGGTGGGGTCCACGATTCCAGCCTTGAACATGTCCACATATTCGCCTGTATTTGCATTATAACCGATGGTGGGCGATTTTTCGCCACGTTGCCGTACCTCATCCGCTACCACTGCGCCATCCGAACCCGAGTTTTCGGCGATGGTGCGGATGGGCTTTTCCAGGGAACGGGCCACGATCTCGGCCCCCAGCTTCTCATCCCCTTCCAGAGACTTGATGAGGGTCTTCACCGCCGGAATCGCCCGCACCGGAGCAACCCCGCCGCCGGGAAGAATGCCTTCCGCCACGGCTGCGCGCGTGGCATGGAGGGCGTCTTCGACGCGGCCTTTCTTCTGCTTCATTTCCGCTTCGGTGGCGGCCCCGACGCGGATGATGGCCACGCCGCCGGTCAACTTGGCCAACCGTTCACTGAACTTCTCCTTGTCGTAGTCGCTCTCGGTCTGCTCCATCTGGGCGCGGATCTGCTCGATGCGGCGCTGGATGTCGGCCTTCTTGCCGGCTCCATTAATGATGGTAGTGTTTTCTCGTTCGACACGGACCGTCTTGGCCTTGCCGAGCTGGTCGAGC
Organism: Gemmataceae bacterium; assembly: GCA_035295665.1. Lineage (GTDB taxonomy): Bacteria > Planctomycetota > Planctomycetia > Gemmatales > Gemmataceae > DATGIQ01. Next base: position 5,560 of record DATGIQ010000358.1, read on the forward strand.
TGAACATTTTCGAGCTTGATGCCCAGATCTTCACTGATGAATTGGCCACCCGTCAGAATAGCGATGTCGCCGAGCATGGCTTTGCGCCGGTCGCCGAAGCCGGGGGCCTTCACGGCACAGACTTGCAGCACGCCGCGCAGCCGGTTTACCACCAGTGCGGCCAGGGCTTCGCTTTCCACATCTTCGGCGATGATCAAGAGGGGCTTGCCCGCCTGGGCCACCTTTTCCAGAAGCGGCAGCATGTCGCGGACATTGGAGAGCTTCTTTTCGTGGATGAGGATGTACGCATCCTCGAGTTCGGTCCGCATTTCCTGCGAGTTGGTGATGAAATACGGCGAAATGTAGCCCTTGTCGAACTGCATCCCTTCCACGAATTCGAGCGTCGTTTCCGAGGTCTTGCCTTCTTCGACAGTGATGACGCCGTCCTTGCCGACCTTTTCGAAAGCGTCCGCCATCAGCTTGCCAATCACCGGATCGTTGTTGGCGCTGATGCTCGCGACCTGCTCCATTTCCTCCTTCTTGGAGAGTTTCTTGGACATGCCCTCCAGCGTCTTGACGGCTGCCTCCACGGCTTTATCGATCCCGCGTTTGACGGCCATCGGGTTCGCGCCAGAAGTAACGGCCCGCAGCCCTTCCTGGTAGATCGACAGCGCGAGAATGGTCGCAGTCGTGGTTCCATCCCCAGCGACATCACTGGTCTTCTGGGCGACGGAATTGACCAGCTTGGCCCCCATGTTTTCGAACGGGTCGGCCAGGTCGATTTCCTTGCTAACGCTCACGCCGTCCTTGGTGACGGTCGGTCCGCCAAAGCTTTTATCGAGAATGACATTTCGGCCCGTTGGGCCCAGAGTAATGCCGACGGCCCTGGCCAGCTTATCGGCACCCGCTAGCAGCTTCTTGCGGGCGTCGTCGGTGTAGAGTAATTGCTTTGCCATATTCCATGAATCTCCCTTGCGTAATTGGTTCGGCCAACGAAAAGGCGACAACGACCTATTTGACAATCTTGGCGAGGATATCGCTCTCGCGCAGGATCTTGATCTCCCTGCCTTCCACCTCAATGTCGCTGCCGCCGTACCGGCCGTAAAGGACTTCGTCCCCCTTGGCCACAGCGACGACCGACCGTTCGCCACTATCCCGGAGCTTGCCTGGACCCACCGCGAGTACACGGCCACGCTGGGGTTTCTGCTTGGCTGTGTCGGGCAGAAGGATCCCGCCGGGTGTCTTTTCCTCCGCCTCCAAAGGCTCCACAACGATTCGATCGTCCAAGGGCCGAATCTTCAGGTTGATGTCTTTTTCCTTTGCCATGATCCAAATCCCTCAATTCTTGATTCGCACTGTTCCCAGCGCCGATGTTTACATGTCCATGCCACCCATGCCTCCCATACCTCCCATGCCGCCCATGCCTCCCATGCCGCCCATGCCTCCCATGCCGGCGTGGTGCTCATCGTGGTGGACATCTTTCTTCGTCTTCTCTGGAATGTCCGCCACCAGCGACTCGGTGGTCAGGAGCAAGCAAGCCACACTGGCGCCATTCTGCAGGGCGGTGCGTGTTACCTTGACCGGATCCACGATGCCGGCCTTGCGCAGATCGGTGTACTCGCCGTGCTCGGCGTCGTAGCCATAATTCTTCTCTTTGCTGCGGCGGATGTTATTGACCACGACCGTGCCATCGAGCCCGGCGTTCTCGGCGATCATACGGCATGGCATGTCCAGCACGTGCTGGAGGGCCTGGATCCCCAACTGTTCGTCCCCGGACAGCTCGAGCTTGTCCAGGACCTTCCGACCTTGCAGCAGCGCCACGCCGCCGCCGGGAACGATGCCTTCGGCAAGCGCGGCTCGGGTCGCATGAAGGGCATCCTCGTACAGCGCCTTGCGTTCTTTCATTTCGGTTTCGGTCGCAGCTCCGACCTTGATCTGGGCCACACCGCCGGCCAGCTTTGCCAGACGTTCCTGAAGCTTTTCGCGATCGTATTCGCTGTCGGTCTTTTCAATCTCGCGACGGATCATTTCCGCCCGGCCTTCGATTGCTTTCTTCTCGCCGGCCCCTTCGGTAATGGTCGTATTTTCCGAATCGATGCGTACCTTCTTGGCCCGGCCCAGATCCCGCAGCTGGACATTTTCCAATTGGATGCCCAGATCCTTGAAGATGGCCCGACCGCCGGTGAGCGTGGCAATGTCTTCGAGCATGGCCTTGCGGCGATCGCCGTAGCCGGGGGCCTTCACGGCACACACCTGCAGGATGCCTTTGAGCTTGTTCAACACCAGCGTGGCAAGGGCATCTCCCTCGATATCCTCGGCGATGATGAGGAGTGGTTCTTTCTTCTTCGAGATCGTCTCCAAAAGGGGGATCAAGCTCTTGGCCGAGCTGATCTTTTCCTCGTAAATGAGGATGTACGGGTTGTCCAGCTCCACCGTGACGGTTTCCGGATTGGTGACGAAGTGCGGCGACAGAAATCCGCGATCAAATTGCATACCCTGCACCACGACGACTTCGGTCTCGGCCGCCTTTCCTTCCTCGACGGTAATCACGCCATTGGAAGCACCGACCAGCTTCATTGCCTCGGCTAACTTCTTGCCAATCTCGGCATTGTTGTTGGAAGCGATGGTTGCGACTTCGGTGATTTCTTTTTCATCCTGATCGTTGATCTTCTCGGCCAGCCGATGAAGCTCCTCGACCACCCGTTCGACGCCCTTCTGGATGCCCCGCGTCAGAGCCATCGGATCGGCCCCGGCGGCGATGCTCTTCAAGCCTTCGCGGTAGATGGCCTCGGCCAGAACGGTCGCGGTGGTGGTGCCGTCGCCGGCCACATCGCTAGTCTTGCTGGCCGCCTCCTTGACCAGTTGCGCCCCCATATTTTCATAGGGATCTTTGAGTTCGATTTCTTCGGCCACGGTGACGCCGTCCTTGGTGACATTGGGACTGCCCCAGCCCTTGTCGAGCACCGCATTTCGGCCCCGGGGTCCCAGGGTCGCGCGCACCGCCCGAGCCAGCTTGCCGACGCCGACCAGCAACTTCTGGCGTGCCTCGTCGCTATAGGTCAACTGTTTTGCCGCCATCCACGCATCTCCTTTCCCATCGGTTTCAATCCGCTTCTGGCCAGCAGCCAGAAGCCGCTTTGCTAGCTTTGCAATGTACCGTTCTGCTGAAGTTAGGGAATCTCCCCTAACGCGCAGTCATCTCTCAGCAAGGTCCGTGCCACAAGCCGGCGACGACGCAAGTCGTAAGCCAATAACGCGTTCCGGCTTCACCTGGTCTGAGGAGCAGCGAACGTTTCTGCCAATCTGGCAGATGATGGAAGGAGGAGGACCAAAATTGTCATGTCCACATCTGGTTAATCGCTATCGGTCGGTGGTGGAGTTGCCGCGGGTTTGGCCATGTTCCGTAGCCGCTCGTCGGTCCGTTCCCAGCCTCGGAGAGATTCTTCGCCACGCTCCAGCAGATGGAGTCGCCTGGCTTCGAGCCGCCGATTGTGAAAGGGGCTCAGGCCACGTAGAAAGTTAACCGCATCTTCAACTTCGAGGCGTGCCTCGCGACAGCGTCCGATGGCTTGGTCGACCCGTGAAGGGGTCCGCTGATCCGATTTCTGAAGCTCCTCGTACTGCTCTTCGTAGACGCGCCCGGTCTTGCTGATGAGGTCATTCAGCAGCGGCTCCATGAAGCGTAGCTCCTCCTGCTCCCATCGCCCGGCTTGCCCATCCCAAGCCTCAATCTTCGCCTTCCGGTAGTCCTCCAAGGCCGGCTCTCTTGCCGGCCTCAGTTTTTGCAGACGGTCGGCGGCCGCGTAAAGGTCGCCGCGCGCTTTCTCCAAGCCAAGAATGGCTTCCTGAACATCCGGCAACGAATGCAACTTCAGGGGCTTGTGTTCAAATGGTTCGACGTGAGCGGCGAGGAGCGGTGGGATCGCGCGTCGGACATCCTCGTCAATCTCCGCGATGCGCGAGCGATCCCACTTCGGATCGATCCGCTCTGCCTCGATGACTGCGCCAATGCAAAGGACAGGGGTGGCCAGCAGTCCAAGCAAGGCGAGTTTGCGTTGGAGGGCCCCGCCGAATCGATGACTGTTGAGCAAAAATGCCGCGACCGCTCCAGCCACACCTCCGCCATAATGTGCTGCCGCGCTTATGTTCGGAACGCTGTGCGTGAACACCACTTGGATGATGAGAATGAAGAGGATGCGTCGCAACATTTGCGAGGCGAGTGCAGGAGGTAGATAACGGCGGTTGAACAGAATCCAGACCACGTGCGCGGTCAACAGCCCCATAATAGCCCCGGAGGCTCCTGCGCCGAGAACCATCGGGTTGGCGATGACCATGGCGCAGCTTCCCCCTAGCCCGGCAATCAGGTAGAGAACGAGGAAACGCCCCCGTCCCCATAACTGCTCGAAAAACGGACCGACCACATAGAGCGCCCACATGTTGAAGCCCAGGTGGATCAGTCCCACATGCACAAAGCAACAGGAAAGGAGTCTCCACCACTGGCCCCGCACAATGTAGATGCCCTGGAGGGCCCCGGTCTCGCTCAGGACTTGTTCCATCCGATCCGGCTGCTTCGTGTAGCCGACCAAGAACTCGTTGAGCGGCAACTGATAGTGCAGGCTCAGCAAGATCTCCGGAAGAAACCACGCCACATTCAGAAAGATCAGGCTGAGAGAGATAACGGGTGGGGAGGGATAGAGAAACGCGGCACGAATTTCTTCGCCGCGCTCCAACGATGCCGTCCCTGGATCGGAAGGTCGCGAGAACTCCGGGGACGGCTTCCGGAGTTGGTCGAGCTTGCCGGCCCGGAGCTTGGCCAGATCGCGCGGGCTGTGCAGGACCGCCTCGCCTTCCGGGGTCAGTGCATAACCCTGCCCGTGGCCCTGCACCCAATCGGTTAAATGGATCAAGCCCGCCATGCGCAATTGGTCCAGGTGCGGGTCCAGATCATCGCGGGCGATCCCTTGGGCCCGAGCATAGGCGGAAGGATACCAGGGATTGGGCGCCGCCTCGGCACACTGACGCAAGATGATTTCGAGCGGATCCAGCATGATTTTTCCTACATTCCCCATCCGAACTTCATCAGGACTTTCAGAATCGCCCTTATTTTACGCAGCCGCGGCCATAAATCCTGAGAAACGCGTCTGCACTTGACAGCTTCTCCCCATCAGTCTATGGTTCCGCCCCTTCCGAGATATCTGACCCTCAGGTGCTGCGCCAGCCGGTCCGCGACCGGCCCGGAGCGGTTGCGCCTCCTGGCGAGGAGATACTGATGAACCGGAAAAGGGAAAAAGGAAAAAGGAATGTTTCGGCGTGGCCTTTTGCCTGTTGCCTTTTGCCGTTTGCCTTTTGCCTTGTCCTGGGTTGCGCCCACCCCCAAACCCGGCTTCAGGCTGATGAAGAAGCGGACCGCGACAAGCAGGGGGAAGTAAAAACGATCGGCGATGTCTCGGTGGTTGCCAACGCCGAGGCCATTCCGGTCAGCGGGATTGGTTTGGTCATCGGGCTCGACGACACAGGCGGTGGAGCGCCTCCCGGCCCATATCGGCAGCGCCTGGAGGAGGAGCTGCGTAAGCGCCGCGTCG
>DATGIQ010000359.1:0-4717 GCA_035295665.1 Gemmataceae bacterium
AGGCCAGCGCGGTTGGCGCGGATCGAGCCGTTCGGCCTGAGTCAGACAGGCCGTCGAGGCAGTGACTGGCAGCCCGTGGGCCATAAGGATCATGCCCAGTTTGCCCCAGGCCTCAGCCGAGTCAGGCCGGTCGAGGATCGCCGTGCGGGCGGATTCCACCGCTCGCCGAACCGCGCGATCAACGTTGGACAAATCCATCTGCGGTGGTGCGAGCGCCTGGGGAGCGCGCAGCCACCAGGAAGAGATTGCCGCTAGCGAAGCCGCCGCCAGCAAAATCACGGTAGCCGTGACCAGACGGCGCGGCGTTGGCCGCCGGGATTTTGTTGCCGACATAACGATACCTGTCGAATGGCACCCGGCCCTGCATTGCTACATCGCCGCTCGGAATTCGCCGGTAAGCAAGCCTGAAGTGCTACTGATGTTGCCCCGATCCTTCGCTGGCACCGCAGGCTTGTCCGCAATTGGATCATGCAGCAAAGGATCTTCAGCCCTCCTCCATCCGCCAGTTCAGAGAGCGGCCCAGTGTTGGTGAGCATCCCAGACGTATTTTAGCGATTCTGCCGCGGCCGTGGTTTCCGATTTGAGTTACGCAACGCAGTGGGGCTGAGATTCTGATGCAGGATCTGGTTGCGCCGGTTCATCGAACGAGTGGCCTGAAACCAAGAGTCTCCTATCCTCCCCTCCTCGGACGATTGCCAAGGGGACAAATAGGAGACTTCCGATCATTGCAGAAATGACCAACCCACGCCCGGTGGACGTGGGTTGGTCGGAACGGTACGAACCAGTAAGCCTTACGGATTCTTCACGATCTGGATGGCGTTGATCGCGGCGCGCGGCGTGCCGCCACCGTTCGGAAACGCCTGGATGTCCAAATCGCCAGTCAGGCCCGTGAACACAATGTAATTGCCGTAACTATCGGGCCCATTGGCGGGATCATCGCCGATCGCTTGAACATAGTTGGCGGTCAGGGCATGTTTGTAGTAGGTAGTCGCGTTGCCAGGTCCGCCAGGCAGCACAAACAGAGGTCCATTGCCGTTGGCCAAATACTGCGCGGGCCGACCGGGGACCCCACCGAGGGTGTAGATGACGACCGAGTATCCGGCGGCGATGTCGGCCGGCAAATTGGTTACCTGGACTTCCGAGAATGTGCTGCAATCCAAATAACCGGTCATGAGCGATTCATCCGCACCGGTCCAGGCGTCGGTGAATTCAGATCTTCCCTCGGTTGCCCAGGTATTGTCCGAGGTCCATGTCAAGGAGGCATTGGTCGTGGACGCGACACCCAGGGTATCGCGGGTCAGCTTGGTGTCGCTTCCGGCATTCGTCGTCTCGTTGATCCAGTTCGCGGTCGCATAACCGGGAGCGCCCGCGACATCGGTAGAAGCGAGGGCACACCCTGCCGTGCCCGGTGGTTCATCGCGCGCAAAAGCAATGCTGATCGTGTCCCCCGTCACACTGGCCTGGGCAACTGAGCCGCACAGCCCAACGGCTGTCACGGCCATCCCGAATAGCAGCATCCATCCGATCGATCTCTGCATGTCTGTCTCCTCTACTTTGAGTTTGTCGCTGCGAGCGCGGCCGAACCGAACACTCAGAACACCGCTCTGTTCGCGACACCTTGACGAAGCAACTTCACAGCGGTTTCATTCCGGCGAAGTTCAAGAATCCCAAGTACCGGGAACCAGCGTGTGTGAATAGCCTCTGCCAAAACAAGCGAACAACGCATTGCAAGCGAGGCCTGAAAATACGTGAGGGGCTGTGAGTCCATGCGCAAATTCCATACCAACCTCGCGCCACGGCGCCGACTCGGCCGCCGGCATTTTGTTGCCGAGATAAGCCGATTTATCCAAACATGCCGGGGCTATCCGCCTGGGAACGGGCGGCGAGAAGTTTGCCGTCTCTTCTCGTTAGCATAGCCATGGAGTGGAAGCGTTCTCCCTTCGGGCCCGCGCTGCCAGCCCTGGAGGCCGTAAATGCGAAAGTCTCCCGTCCTTCCCCTAGGTGATCACGACAAGGGGCGAACGGGAGACTTGCCGCAAACCTTCTACACCAGCAATGGCATATATGTGCAAACTCAATCGACCACGAGCTGAATGCCATTCAGCGGAGCGCGCGGGGTACCGTTGTAACCCGGCAAACTAGGCATCGCCAAGCTGACCGCCGTGATGTTCACGGTCGGACCCTGGAGGCCATAAAAGGCAATGTAGTTGCCGAAATCGTCCTGATTCACCCCATCCGAACCGAAGTTCTTATCGTCGCCGATGGCTTGGACCCAGTCAGGACCGGAGTAGAGGCCCTGAGTGCCAGTCTTTGTCGGATCGGCCGTACCGCTGGCGACATAGTAGGCGTAGTTCCCTTGCGGACCAACTCCGCGGTTCTGGGCTCCGTTGACTTCGTAAATGCCGCCGCGGCCGGGGACGCCAGCCAGAGCGTAAATGTAAACATCAAAAGTGCCAGAGAAGCTGGCGGGCAGATTACTGACCTGGATAAACGTGACGGCAGGCTGCCCTACTTCCATGTCCAGGTAGCCGGACATGAGGGTATGGTCGGCGCCCTGGAAATTGTTGTTCTCTTCACCTTTGCCCGTAGAGGCCCAGGTGTTGGAGGCATACCAGACGACCTGCGCGCCAGTCCTGGACGCCGTACCATTCACATCCTCAAGGAGGTTCGAGTCCGTGCCAGCGTTGGTGGTCTCATTGTTCCAGTTGCCCGACGGAACCACGCCGGTTACGTCCGTAGCGGCCAACATCGAGCCGGCAACTTGCGTCGGCTCATCCGCACCAAAGTGGATACTGATGGTGTCGGTGCCTCCTTGGCCTGCCTGAGCAACCGATCCTGTGGCGAATAGAGCGATGGCCGCAATCCCTGCGATCATCGGGCACACGATGCGTTTCTTCATGACTGTCTCCCTCGGAGCAACAAATTGCGATAGCACAGTTACCCAACCGCGGGTTCCTGGCGCTGTTCGCAGGATTCCTGAATGGGCGTTCGTTCCTCGAATGTGAAATAGGCTAATTTACCACGCTAACAAAAATTAACCGTCGTCAATTCTTGTGCGACGGTGGCGTGGCTTGGGCCAAGCTTCAGCGAGTCTGTGCCGGGACAGTGAGCCGTCCAACCCGTGCCCAAGCAGGGCACGGGTTGGACAATGGTTTGCGCGAGCGTCAGCCTTACGGGTTCTTTACGATCTGAATGGCGTTGATTGAGGCGCGCGGGGTACCGCCGCCGTTCGGAAACGCCTGGACATCCAAATCGCCGCTCAGGCCGGTGAAGACCACGTAATTTCCATAGCTGTCCGGCCCGTTGGCCGGATCATCTCCAATGGCTTGAGCATAGACCCCCACTTGAGCGTGCTGATAGTAGGACGTTGCTCCACCCGGTCCGCCGGGCAGCACAAACAACGGTCCATTCCCATTGGCAAAAAACTGACCTGGCCGGCTCCGAACTCCGCCGAGAGTGTAAATGACGACGGAGTAGCCCGCCGCGATGTCCGCGGGCAGGTTCTTGACGGTGATTTCCGTAAAGCCGCCATTGGCTCCGTTGCCACAATCTAGATACCCATTCATGAGCGCGCCGTCAGCACCCGGGAAGGCATTGTCGAATTCACCTCTGGTACCATCCGTGGACCACGTATTGTCTGCAGTCCAGGTCAGGGCGGCGCTGGTCGTGGATGCAACACCCAACGTATCGCGCGTCAGATTGCTGTCGGTTCCCAGATTTGTCGTCTCGTTGATCCAGTTCGCGGTCGCATAACCCGGAGCGCCGGCAACGTCCGTGGCAGCAAGGGCACACCCTGCCGTGCCCGGTGGTTCATCGCGCGCAAAAGCGATGCTGATCGTGTCCCCCGTCACACTGGCCTGGGCAACTGAGCCGCACAATGCCGTGGCCGTCACGGCCAGTCCCAACAGTAGCACCCATCCGAACGATCTCTGCATTTCTGTCTCCTCTTCTTTGAGTTTGCGTCTGCGAGCGCGGCGCTACCGAATGTGCGGCATGCCGCTCTGTTCGCAACACTTTCCAACCAAGGATCTCCGCAGAAAACCCATTCCCGCGAAGGCTAAAGAACCCAACCATTGGGCTCTGGATCTGCGTTTGCCATTTGCCGATTCAATCGATCTACTTTTCGCAAGGTAAGTGCGAGATTTCGTTACGAGCCTGGAGTCCACGTGCAAGTTCCATACCAGCATCGAGATCCGTCCCGAAAGTAGCAGCATCGCCGCCCTGTCGATGGGACAATCAATCCAAGCCACCCACCCCGTGTCCCTCGAACCGCAAAGCCATTTCCACGAGTCACTTGTGAATGAGCCGATTCAAGCTCCACCGGTTTGATTCTCTCGTCGGTCCGGCCAAGATCCTGGGTGGGGCGATCCTTCCTGGGATCGAGCCGGGCGTGATGGCGCTAAGGCGGACTAACAACCGACCAGGTTCGACCGTAAACTTTTCTTAACATCCTCCGGCGGGATCTATTCGAGGGGGCCGCACGTGGCTCTGCAGGCCGGTGCGCACCCAATCGCGGAGCCTGGTCCCGCGGATCGCCTGCACTGCGCAGGGTATCCGAGGCACTCGACCCTGTTCTAAACAAGTAAACGTTGTGAGAGTAGCAAAGCGAGCGCGGTTTCTTGAAAAAAGTGCTTTCGATCCCTGAAGGCTCACGGGTCCGCGCAGAGTTCCCTACTTGTTGAGCCTGGTCCCTTCTCCCTTGCGCAGAAGCACGACA
>DATGIQ010000360.1:0-59084 GCA_035295665.1 Gemmataceae bacterium
GATTCGCGCACGATTAACTTGGCAACTGACAGACCAGCGTCACTGGCAATTGTTCGACACAACTGGGCTATATCAGGCACTATAACGGCCAAATTGACTCTGCGCTTATCCTAAACCGTGCACGAAGTGGAAGCGGACAACACGGTCCGTCGCTGCCGCTGCCGGCTTGTACAGGCGAAACGGATTATTGACTTCCCTGCTCGAAAGCGGCGAACGCGCGCTGCACCTGTTCAGCCGTCAGCAGGACCGTTTGGCCATCCACGTAGACTGGCGGCCCGAGGTACGGCTGCAAGGTACGCCAGAATTTTCCGCGCGGTCCGGTCGTCTCCAGAAGAAAATAGTCCGTTCCGTAGGCAAGAATCCGCCGAAGGCGGGACCGCCAGTCGGGACCGAGCTGGGGCACATAATGACTGTCTTCCAACAGCTCATGCGGAAAGAAGAACCCGCGCGTATCGACGTAGCATTGCCCCGCATCGCCCAACCGCCAGCCCACATAGGAGCCATAATCCGGCGGCCCGAAGAACCGGCCCCGTAAGCCATGCGCTACCGTCCAATCCAACGCCTGGACCGGCCAGGCGCCGGCATTCTGGATGGGCATTCCCCGTGAAAGGGCGGGCACCAAGGATGCCGCTGCCAAGACGGTCAGAGCCGCAGCCGGCCAATACCATTGGAAGCGCAAGAACGGCGTCTGGAACATCCGCTTGCAAGCACGCTCACTGCGAAACAGCCAGCGCTGGACCGACGTTCGCGGAGCACAACGGCGAGCCGTTTGCTGGAGCAAGACAGCGAAATGGGGAACGCCGAGAGCCAGCAGGATCATCAACCAATCCAGTGTGCATCGAACCGCGAGATTGGCGAGCCCGGCAAGCCCGAGCAGCAGGCCTACTTCCCAGAGCCGATAATGGCGAAAACGGAGCACGACGCTGAAGCCCACCAGTGCAGCCACCACGTAAACCAGCGCAAGGGTGTAGGGCGGCTGCCACGCAGCTCGGTACAGGGGCTGCATCTCGGAAAAGATGTGTTGGATGGGATGGCTTACCTCTGGGCGGAAGGGGTAGAGCAAGCGTTCCAGCGGATGCGGACAGATGCAACTGGCCACCAGGGCCAATCCCGCAATCTGCATCAGCCGGCCACACGCCTCCCGATCCAGCGGAGGATTGATCGTGAGCCAGCGATTTAGCCATTCCCAGATAATGGCTCCTACCAACAGCCCCTGACCCGCGATGACGCCGGGGTGCAAGTTGCCCCACAACAGCAGAACCGGCGGCAGCCACCAACCCCAGGGACGACGGCCCATACAAAAATCGCGGAGCCACCCCGACACCACCAGCAACCCAATCGTTGTGCAATAGAGCGGCCGAAGGTTCCACGCTTGACTGAGCAGGAAGATGGCCGTCAGCAGGGCCAAGGTGATGCCGTGCCAGCGCACCCCCTCTTTCCGGAGGCGGAGACTGAGCAAGAGGCAGGGCATGATGACCAGGACGGTCTTGAGCAGCTTCAATCCGCCAAACCCGAAGACCGACCAGATGCACCACAACAGGACTTCGTACAGCCATTCGAATTCCGGCACCTGTTGGCCGGTGATCGTGTACGTAAAGGCATCGGCCGGCCGCAATGAGCCGGTCCGTACGATCTGCTCTCCGGTGCGAATTTGCCACGTGAAATCGAGATCTGCAAACGGCACGAAATAATTGGCCGTCACCAGGATGATAAGGAGTAGACTGAACAGGTTCGGCAGCGCCCCGTGCTTGCAAGGGCAATGGCTCTTTGCTGCCGGGGTTTGCGGCCACGGTGCCAGAGGAATCATGGTCTGGGACGCCTTGCCATGCCGAGCATATTTAGGAAAAAGCCGCCGTGGATGGTCTGCATACCGAGCACCATCGCCGTCAGGGCCCAGAGTGATCCGGCCAGAGCGGCCGGTTCCTCCAAGGGCCAAACGTACAGTCCGAAGCCGCTCAGCAGGAGCATGCCCCCCAGCCATAAGCAGCGTTCGATGTTGAGGTAGCCGAGCAGACGTTGGCAGAGTCGGTCGGGGGGAAAGATCCCACTTTGGCCACCATGGATCCTGGCGTACGCCCACACCCAGAGCATCTGATAGCCCAGTAGCACCAGAAACGATCCGAGTAGTATGCCAGGTGCGCCCAGCGGACGGGGTCCGGGCAACAGACCGATCATGAAAGCGAGTCCAGCGGTCAAGGACAAGCCAGCCGGAATTAAATACAACCAGAACGGACAGAGCAACAGCAAGAACCGCAAGTGTCGCCAGCCGTCGCGGAAGCTGCGCAGATGCGGTGGGTGGTCTCGGCCGTCGGGGTGCAAAACAATGGGAACTTCCGTGATCCGTTGATGGTTCAAACAGGCCTTGACCACCATCTCGCTGGCAAACTCCATTCCCGGAGTTTGCAGATGCAGCCGCTCGTAGGCTTCCCTGCGGAAGCCGCGGAGACCGCAGTGGGCATCGCCGATCGGAGTATGAAAGAACAGGTTCAAGATCCCAGTGAGGATTGGGTTGCCGATGTAGCGATGCAACCAGGGCATGGCCCCAGGCCGGATGCCGCCCTGAAAGCGATTGCCCATGACCAAATCGTGGCCTCGGCGAAGCTGATCAAGGAACGGTTCGATGTGGCCGAAGTCGTACGAATCATCGGCATCGCCCATGATCACGTAACGGCCACGTGCGGCGGCGATGCCGCCTTGGAGGGCATTGCCGTAGCCACGACCCTCGACGTAAATGACCCGTGCTCCATGCTGGCGGGCGATATCGGCCGAGCCGTCCGTGCTGCCGTTATCCGCAATGATCACCTCGCCCGGAGTGCCCATCGCTTTCAATGCTTGCTTGGCTTTGTCGATACAGCAGCCGACTGTGCGTGCCTCATTCAGGCACGGCATGACGATCGAGACTTCCGGTACCGCTTCCGTGGCCGTCGCAGAGCCATTGATCGGTAAGGCGAGCGTTGCTTGCATGGTGAAGGTCCAAGGGTTTCGGCCGATTCTGGACGGAGACGGACGATGCGATTCTCTGCGCGAAAAGCATAGGTCACAGGCAGGGGTTGAGCAAATCGCGTATCGGCTTCCACCTCGCATCCGCGCAGGGCCTGCCGTCTCGCCGGGAAACGGCTAAAATGAAGGTTCGTGCAGTTTCCCAGCAAGGCGGTGCGCCATGGTTGCCGAATTTGATGCCCCGGGAATCCGTTTCAAGTATCCGGAAAACTGGCAGCTCGAGCGCGAAGAGAACGACGCCGGCTGGACCGTATCCGTGCAGAGTCCGGAGACCGCGTTTCTTATGCTCTGCATGCGCGAGGATATGCCCAGCACGGATCAGCTGGCCGACACGGCCTTGGCCGCGTTGCGGGACGAATATCCCGATCTCGAGGCCGACGATTGCGTCGATTCCTTGGCCGGACAACCTGCCATTGGTCACGACATCCGATTTTTCAGCTTCGACCTCACCAACACCTGCTGGACGCGAAGTTTCTACAGCTCCCGTGGGACAGTTTTGCTGATGTGTCAGTTCAACGATCTCGAATCTGAGAAGAATGAGCCGGTCTTGCGCGCCATCTGCGCATCGCTCGAAGTGGAAGACTTCTAATACACCGTCCGGCTGAAGGTGTCCATTTTGGTTGAGCGGCGGTTCCCAGAACCGCGTGCTGATGTGCCCCGCGGTTCCGCGAACCGCCGCTTAACGGACACAACCAACCGGACCATGTATAAGTAGAAACACCTGGGAGGAGCATTGATCGTGGTGGATTTTCGGCTCCAAGTCACTGTCGGAAGGCGATTCTGTGCCCACCGTGCGCACAATTAGCGTTGGCACCCAACACGGCCAAGATGGCTTAAGGACGAGGCACGAGGCTGCCCCCAAGGCGCTCCGGTCTCTCCCCTGCTCGCCAACCTGTACCTGCCTCGGTTCATCCTGGGCTGGAAGGTCCTCGGACACGAGCAGCGTGTGCGTGCCCGTCCAGGCGTAAAGGGAACCAGATGGCGAGCAGCCATGGGAGCGAGTTCATCCAGTACGCGCTGGCGCTGCGACTGTACCCAACGCCCAACCACCCGACCACCAGCAACCTCTCCCCGATCGCAGTGTCCTGGCAAGTCGCGGAAAGCCGAACTATCCCGCCGCCGGCTTCAAGTCGTCGAGCCGCCGAGCGATGGCCTGGACTTGCCGCGACAGTTCCAGGATCGCCGCATCGCGGACGTCGGCTCGGGCCACATCGAGAGCCCGGCGTTCGACGGCGAGATAAATCCCCCATCGCAAGAGAGCGAGCCAAAACAATCCATACGCCAACATGATGAGCGACATCGCCATCGGCTTCACTTCGATCGGTACCATGGCGTGCCCGATGGCGCCGAAGAGCCCCAGCGTCAAGACTGCGATCCACATGCCGTAGGTCCAGCGCCTGGCCCGTCGTTCTTTGCGTTCTGCTTTGGACAATTTCTCTTCGAGCATTGCACGATACTCCTTGTAAACAGGGAGAGACAAAGGTTGATCCTGTTGCAACAGCGCCGACAAGAAACGATCTTGGGGTGTTTCACTCATGGACCGATTCCTCCGTCAACAGCCGACGTAACGACTCCTTGGCGTAATACAGCCGCGACTTCACTGTGCCCAATGGCTCGCGCAAAACCTCGGCAATCTCCGCCAAGCTCAAATCTTCCAAAAACCGTAGCGTGATGACAGCCCGGTGCTCCGCCGACAAGCGATCAATCGCACGATGCACCGAGGCCGCCTGGTCCTGTCGTGTGAACTCGTCGATCGACGCCACTGCGTCGTCGGCGACGTCCATTGTGAGCGTCTGGGCCAAGCGTGATTCGCGCTGAGCTGTCGTCACCGCTCGATCATGAGCGATCTGATAAACCCAGCCGCGAAACGCCGCCGGCTCGCGCAACCGGTGCAGCTTCTGAAACACCGTCAGCCAGACATCCTGCAAAACGTCCGCCGCCCGGTGCTCGTCGCGGACAAACCGGCGAATGAAGTAGAACAGCCGCGTCTCCAGGCTAAGAATCAGCGTCCGGAACGCCGCCGAATCACCAGCTCGTGCCCGACTCACCAACAGGCTCTCCTGAAGGCGACTCAAGGCTTCTAGCGACGCCATTTCGAGCCCAACCTCACCACGCATTGTCGACCATATAATCGAGTGTCAGGACGGCGGGGAAAAGTTCAAACGAATTGTGGATTTATTTGCCGGCGCACATGGCCTGGTGGCAGAGACGCTGCAGCTGAAGGACGTCTGCGGGGAGGCCGAGCTGCGCAAGGCTCTCAGCTTCGGCGAGTGCCAGCATTGTCCGATCACGCCCGAGGACGGTGCCGACAGAGTTCAAGCGGTGAAGGCTTATCAGGCCAGAATGCGTGCGCCGGGCTGGATGCGTTGCAGCTACTTAAGTTCAGCCAAGGGCTCGGATTGGTACACCACCGCGCCACCGTAGTTCACGTATGTATCCCAGAGCTTGATCAGGCTTGCTCTGGGCCTTCGGTAAAGAGCGCAGACACCTGCAATGCCGATCACGAGCAGAAGGCCGTTGAGCAACCTTGTCCAGCTCCAGCGATCGCTCCTTCTAGGGCCTTGTATCTTCGTTGTATAGTCGGCGGTTGATGGAGAGCGATCTTCTGAGGGAGCCTGAGCCAGCACATCCTGGGTTCGGCCCGATAGCGGACGCCATCGCAAACCATGCTCCGCGTTGGATGGGGCCTTCAGGGTCTCGAGGTTTGGCTCAGCCAGAACCCTGTGGGCTGCAGCATCATCATCCATTGCCAGGTAGTCAGTGTTAACAAGATCCGCAGCGATTTTCGGCGATTGCCTACTGACTTGCTCCTCGGACCAAGCGTGTGCGGGATTCAAGTCGAAGAGAGCATTGAGTTCAGCAGAGCTGTTCTTCACATTCTTAGGAAGCAGAGAATGGACAGGGAAGGGAGGAAACATGGCGGTGTTGGATGACCGCAGTGACGTTCCGTCGTACCCCTGGAAAGGGACTGCGTTAACCGCCGGCGCCGCGACAGGTGGCATGAACCGTGTCCTTTGCTGGGGAAGAGTTAACAAGGTTGGGAGGAGGGCCAGGGAGGATTCCGTCAAGGGGAGAAGGACTGCGGTCACGGCGACTGGGTCCTCGTTGCCGTCCAGAAGCGCAGGGCCACTGCTCGGGGGGAGGGGATAGTCCCCTGGCTCACCGGGAGCGTGTGGATCAAAGCTGCCCGAACCCGCCGTGTCTGTCCCCTTTCGCAGCGGAGCCTGAATAGCACCGAAGAGCCCGTGCGCCTCATTGTCCACGCCAGCGGTGAAGAATAGGGTATCCGAGGCACCCCCCTCGTGGCCGTTGCCAAACGCCAGCGCCCAAAGGGAAGGAACCGTAATCAGGCTGCCATCATCCGCCGTGAGCGAGCCAAGGAAGGTGCCACTCTCCGGATCGTAAGCACTGATGTGGCCATCCCCATTGTTAGCGACGAGCAGGGTACCACCGAAGGGACCAAAATCCGCAGGCGCCAAGGCAAGTCCCCACGGCGAGTTGAGCGCGCCTCGGGAAGCGAAGCGCCTCATCAAATTGCCGGCGGCGTCGTAAACATCGATGAACCCGTGCCCTGCACCAGCGCGATCATCCCGTCCGACTCCATCGTGCTGGGCGTAAGTCACAAAGAGCAGATCATGAATGTTCTGGATATTGAACGGGACGTATCCCTGTGGCAGGTTCGGGTCCTGAAAGGAACCGGAGCGCTCGACCGACTTGAAGTTTTGGTCGAACACATCGATCGTTCCACGGCCAAAGTTGGCGGCATAGAGAAAGGTGCGGCCGGCAGCATCGGTAGCGAGGGCCAGTCCTTTGTAAACCGCTCCCAACGATGAATTATCGACGGCCAGGAGAGCGTGGGTCCCATCGACGACAGCGGTCCAGCTGGAGATGGTACCATCTTCGGCAGCGAACAAGAAACGACTGGGCGCGGACACGCCATTCTCTGAGATGAGAAATCCCGGCCCGCCATTAAAGACCACACCGGTGGGAGTACCGTTTGATTGGGTCGTGAATGGCATGGTAACGAGCAACGGCACGGACTGGCCGCGTCCGTCCAGGAGATTCGAGACACCGCTGCCGTTGTCGGCGAACCAAAAAGGACCCGTGGGACTGAAAGAGATGCCCCAAGGGTTGACCAGGTTCGGATCGGTGATCCGGGCCAATCCCGGCACGTCTGAAGCGAGGTTGACTTGAGTGAAACCTCCCGAAAGGAGCCATCGCCCTTCCAAATACTCCAGCACCGGCCGATGCAGCCACTGTTGCCTCGAAAACGCATCTCGCTTCCCGAAAAGGCGTCGCCGGCAGTGAGCCCAGAAACTCATGGAAGCGCCCTCCAGGTTTCTCACCTCGTCACTTCTTCATACCCGGCTGCGAAAGCCGAAACATTTCTTCTTGCAATCGTTTGAACCCTGCATCGTTACGAATCGGTGCCAGCGCCGCATCGGGAACGATCTTGTCCCACCAGAACGACAGACGTTCCTCCGGGTGGAGCATGTTCAGAGTCTGGTGGACGGCTTCCAGGGCGCGGCAGCGATAGTCTGCCACTAGGGCCTGATCCTCCTCCCCATTTGCTTCCGCTCGGGCAACGGCTTGGGCGAAAATGCATGCGATGTTATGCATCATCTCCGGCGTACAAGGATTACGGCGGAGGGCGATGTCGGCATCCGCAACAGCTCCGCGGTAGTCCCCAAGCATGACGCGAGCCAACCCCCGTCCGGCATAGGCATCGCCTACCTCAGGTTCCAGCTCGATCGCTCTTGTGAAATCCCGCAGCGCCAGCCTCCAGGCATCGGCAAAGAAATGCGCCCAACCTCGGTGTTGATAGAGGTCCCCATTCGGCGCACGCTCCAGCGCCCGCGTGTAATCCTCGACAGCCTCCGGATACTTGGCGAGTTTCATCCGCGCCCGTCCGCGGCCAACGAAGACGTCCCGCACCGCTTCTCCGCCCTTCCGAAGGTACGCGCCGAACGATTCCTCGGCTTGCTCGTAGAATCCCAGCGCCAACAGGGCCCGGGCACGCACCTCGGAAGGCAGCGGCTGGTCGGGAGCGAGTGCCTGGGCGGCATCACACGCCTGGATCGCGTCCTGATATTTCCTTTCCCGTAACAGTTCACGGCCGCGCTCGACGTGGTAGCTAAAGACCGCATCGGCCGGTGGCTGGAGCCGCATAGCCCTTTGCATCTGCTCCTGGGCGTGCTCAAGCTGTCCCTGAGCGAGATACACTTGGGCCAAGTTTAGGTAGGCGTTGTATTGATCGGGCTTAAGAGTCATCGCCGAGCAAAAGTCGGTTGCCGCGCGATCCCATTCTCTTTGATGGAAGTGGAGGATCCCGCGCGTGAGAAAAAGGACGTAGCGGGCATCCTCGTTGGGGTTGAGCTGGAGTGCCCTTTGAAAATCGGCCTGGGCATCCGGCAACGCCCGCAACTTTTCATTGGCGAAACTCCGAAAAACGTACGCCCAGAGAAACTCGGGCTGCTGAGTCAGACAGGCATTCAGGCCTGCCTTGGCCGCTTCCCAGCGCTGCGCCCTCAGGTGACAAACGGCAAGGAAAAACTGGGCCCAGAAATGTCCAGGCTGTAGTGCCAGGGTGCGGTTGAAGGAGTCGCTGGCCCCTTCCCAGTCACCGCGCCGATACTGTTCTTCGCCGATCAAGAAGTGATCCAGAGCGCCAGCGGGCAGGAGGGAATAGGCGCGGTCCTTCTCCTTTCGCGCCTCCTCCCGTTCGCCCACCTGTTCCAAGAGGTGAGCCCGCCGAAGGTGGTACGCCTGGGTCTCAAAGCCGAGTTTGCAAGCCCCGTCCAGAAGATGGAGCGCTTCTTGATATCGCTCGCCGCCTCCGTGCTCCGGGAATGGGTGCTGTCCTCGCGTGCTGGCTAACACCAGCAGCAAGGTGTAGCAGTCTGCGGCGACCTCGGATGCCCTTGAAGCCGGGAAGGACTGATCAACAGCCGGCGCCGCAGCGCCCGGTTTGATCCCGGCGAGAGCAAGTGCTTCCCGGGCTGCCGACGCCGCGGCTTTGGCATGAACCGTCGCCTCGGCGCCGAGGAAGAGCGATCCCCGGTCGGGGGCAAGCAATCCGTGGAAGAGTGCTTCGTTACGGCGCTGGGCGAAGTTTTGGTACCTCTCCTCGGCGCGCTGATGCGCCAGTTGGCCCGCCACGCGCAGGTACCAGCCGGAGACGAGCAGCACGCAGAGCAGGGCTGTGGCACTGGCAAGCTTCGCCACGAGCGTGGGGCGGCGACGCGCGGACCGCCACAATCGCTGCCAAACGGCTATCGGCCGCGCCTGGATCGGTTCACCTCTCCCAAAACGTTGCAGATCCTCCGCTAAGGCCAGGGCACTGAGATAACGGTTGCTCGGTTCCTTTTCCAAGCATTTCAAGCAAATGGTTTCCAGGTCCAGCGAGACCAGGCTGCGTAAGCGCCGGGGCCGCACGGGATCCTGGGTCCGTACCAACTCCAAGGTGTCCAACACGTTGGTGCCGTAAAAGGGTGCGCGTCCCGTGAGGAGTTCGTACAGGATCGCGCCAAGGGAATAAACGTCCGCTGGTACGCCGATCTTCTTGGAGTTGCCGGCAGCCTGCTCGGGGGACATGTAATTCGGGGTGCCTATCAACCCCTCGGTTCGTGTCGGGCCGCCGCTCCGGTCTACGAGCTTGGCCAGGCCGAAGTCGGAGATCTTCACCGTGCCGTCCTCGGTCAACAAGATGTTGTTCGGCTTCAGGTCTCGATGGAGGATGGCGCGCTGGTGGATGTGATGCATAGCCCGTGCGAGGGTCTCGACCAGAAGTGCGGCTTCCTGCTCGGGCAGCGCCTTGCCGGCAACCTTCTGTGCCAGATTGCCGCCGCCGACATACTCCAGCGAGAAGAACGGACGGCCATCCTGCTCGCCTACCTCGTGAATCTGCACGATGTTGGGGTGTTGCAACCGGGCCGCGGCCTCGGCCTCGGTCCGGAAGCGAGCCCGCGCCATCGGTTCGGCGTGGGGACCGGTAAGGATCATTTTGAGAGCCACGTGACGCTGGAGCGAACACTGCCAGGCAAGATAGACAACGCCCATGCCCCCCCGGCCTAGCTCGGCTACGATCTCGTAACCCGGCACCACGGGAAAACTCATGTTCGCTTCGTTGCTGCGACCAATCAGGTCATCGGATTGGGGAGGTGGAACAGGATCGATCATCCCAAAAGCTGCCGGTCCGCTGAGCAAGGCTCGAAAGGGTGGAGCAAACCCCGTCCTCAGTTCGCCAAGCGATGCAGGGTTCGCGTTCTGAGCGCTGTTGGCCGCGTGGCACGCTGGGAGCGAGGGCGCCTCGGGGTCGAATGGGCGTTCCTTAACCCCGCTGTCCGAGACGGGTTCTTTCCGCATGCCATACCCTCTCCGAGCTCTGCCAACGTAGTTCTTCGCCATCACATGTTCAGACCCCGCCGCTCCAGGGCAGGCCGGCAGTAGTCCAGCAACCCCAGCTCGACTATTTCCTGTTCCAGCCGTTCGACCGTCGGGTGTTCCAGCGAGTGGGCCACTTCGTCAAGGAGAAAATCGGCGAACTTCTCCCGGGCCCGATGCAAGGTCTGTCGAATACTGGCAGCCGTCAAGGGTCGGCCAAGTTGACTGGTGAGCTGCTCCGCAATTTGCGGCGACCGCATCTCCGGATGATCGGCCCGAAACCGGAGGACGGCATAAAAGGGCTGTCCGGTCCTGGACTCGGTGGCGGCGAGCGCCGCCCAGGAACGTGCCAACAACTCGTCGCACCAGCTCTCCACGAATTGGCGATCGGAGTCGCTTTCATCCGGGTGAGCGGCCAGTGCGCCGTCATCGGATGGCAGGGGTCGGGGCCATACGCGCTGCCGTTTGCGGTAATCGGCAATCAGATGAAACAATGTCCCCTTCACGAAATTGCGAAACTGGCCGCGATGAGGATTAGCCCCACGCAGGTGGCCGTGGAGCAGCTGAAGAGCAAACTCCTGCGCGATCTCGTCCGCAGCATCCGGATTGCGCAGCACCTTCCGGAGGTAGCGTCGAACAGCGGGCCCGTAGCGCTCGAGGAGTTGTTGACGGGCTGATTGAACTGCCTCAGCCGGCCCGTGATGTGCCCGGCAGACCAGCGACCATGGAGTCGAGATCTGATTGAGTCGATCAGCAAGGTTCTGGGATTGCATAGGCATTGCTTCGAGGTCTAGGGTACGAATCATTTCATGGCTCAGCAATCGCTCCGTTCGCCGTCATCCCCGCTCGGTGAAAGCTGGCTACAAGACTCCTTTGACCGCGCTACAGAGAAAGTTTCTTCATGTTTTCTGTCACAGTTTCCGTCTTGGCGAGAAATCGAAGATAGAGGGATCGTTCAGCGGATTATACGCTGAGCAATCCGTGTACCGAAGCAAGATTGCCGGTTGACGAGCATCAGGGCTCTTGCGGGCAGCTCGTGCCGCAGGGGAGCGTACATGTCCACCGCAAGACCGTTCGGGTAAGGCCGTCTCTCTCGAGCCAATCTCGTCACCAGCGATTGCTCGGCACATTGTTGTCCCCGCAAGCAATATCTTGTCCGCAATGTTGCGTTGTCCGAAACACCCCCAGTAGTTACTGCCCGCAAAATAGAGAACAAATGCAGGCTGGCTCAGGACTTCCATCGTCACCGGTGCAGGCTTGAATAGGATCTGGACCGAAGCGGGTCGCCGTTCCCATCAGCGCCGTAGTCGGATGTGGTCCCGAGTTATGCTACTTCGCGTGGAAGTACTGGGGTTGGTCACCGGCTTTCGAAGCAAAGGAGGGAGTCATGCGCACCGCGTTCCATAATCCCCGGAAAGCCTTACGCGTAAGGCGGCCCGCTCGGCGGCATTCCAGCCAGCTGGGGCTCGAGTGTCTAGAGGATCGCTGTCTGTTGAGTACGGGGTTCGCGCAGACCCCACTCGTCTCGGACATTCCTGGGCTGGCTCCAAATAGGGACAGGAACCTCACCAATCCTTGGGGATTTTCCGAGACCTCGGACGGTCAGTTCCGCGTGGCCGCCAATGGCTCGGGAAGAGCCATCCTATTCGATGCCGAAGGTGAAAAGAGCGGGGCTGACATCATTATCCCGCCGCCCGCCGGCAGCCCATCAGGATCGACCTCTACCCCCAATGGGGTCGTCGGTAATTCCACGTCCGGCTTCGTTATCACCGTCAACGGCCGCAGCGCACCGGCTACTTTACTCTTCTCGACCGAGGACGGCACCATTGCCGGATGGAACCCCGCCCTGAGCCAGACGCATGCCGTGATCGCAGCCGACCAATCCAGCAACGGCGCCGTTTACAAATTGCTGGCGTTGGGCACGAACGCACATGGCACGTTCATCTTCGCCACCAACTTCCACACCGGCACGATCGACATCTTTGACTCCAGCTTCCACCTCGTGCACTTCGGGCCCCATGCGTTCGTCGATCCGATCGCAGGGCCCGACGCGATCCCCAGCAACTTCGCGCCCTTCGGTGTGAAAAACTTCAACGGTACCCTGTTCGTCACCTACGCCGAGCAAGATGCCGCCAAGCATGACGACGTTGCTGGCGTAGGCAATGGCTTCATCGATGAGTTCAACACGAGCGGCAACTTTATCCGCCGCTTCGCCACGCGCGGACTACTCAATTCGCCGATCGGCGCTGCGATCGCCCCTGCCAACTTCGGCAAATTCTCGAACGATGTCCTGATCGGCAACTTCGGGGACAGCCATGTCAACGCCTTCGATCCGGCCACCGGCCAATTCCTCGGCCAGCTCACGGACACACATGGCAACCCCTTGGTGCTGAACGGCGGCTTCAAGGAGACCGACACGAAGGGTCTCTGGGGCATCGGCTTTGGCAATGGCGCAGACGATGCCGGCACCAATACCTTGTTCTTCGCCGCGGGGATCAACGAAGAGAATGATGGCTTATTTGGTGCGGTCACGGTGGCCAGCGGAAGTCAAGGCGGCGCCGCTAGCAATGATAGCAGGAACGATCCGATCGCGATGCTGACCGCCATGGGCGTCGCGGCGGAGAGCCAGATGGTCGATGAGTTGTTTACCCGGGCCGGCGCAGTGCCGGACTCGCAGACCCCCATCGGGCAACGCGATGATGGATCAGGCCTCCTTCTGTCCTCCTCGCCAGGAGTGCCTGGACAAGCGACGAGCACAACATCTCCGATGCACACCTCGATGCAACGACCGGCTAACTCGAACCAAGGGTTGAGCGATCCGGAGGGAATTGATTTGAAGCTGGACCTATTGGGTTGAGAGATTCAAAGGCCGTTCCAGGATGAGCGGAGTTGCGTGCCATGCTTTCACGGCCCTGCGTGCCGAACCAGGAACTCTACGGGCCAACCAGGGCCGTGAAAGCATGCCTCCCAGAAACCAGCTTGGTGTTGCAACGGGCTCTCAAAGAAGAGACGAACCGAGCGCAGACGTGTTCGCCATCCCGCATAATCGGAAGGAAGTCGGCTTGCTTCATAAGAGGGATGGCACGATCCTTGCAGCCAATGTTTCTGTTCCCCGGCCGCATTGGAAGAGAAGAGCCATGCACCCTTATTCGCGCCTTGTTTGTTTCCGTGTTTGTTTCCGTGGGCTATATCCGCTGTTGGCCGTCCTCGTTTGGGCAGCCTTGGGGCAAGCGGCTCAGCCCATACGGAATCCCCGTGCGATTACCCGGGGAATGTCTCAGCTTGAGCGGTCGCGGACCCTGAGGATGCTGCGGTTTTCGCCCAATCTCTTGGACCACTTGGCGTCAATGCGCTTGCTTAGCGCTTATGGGATGGCACAGGCCATGCAAGCTGGGCGGGTTTTGCCTTACAGTTCCGGCACTTCTTACGCGGTCCCTGGCGGTTATGGCGGGTCGCAAGGATCCATGCCAGGCTACGCAAGTATGGAGAAAGGAGCGTCCTCCAGTTCGCAAGGATCCCCAGCAGAGTCGCCGCCCGTCTCCAAGGAGATAAACTTCAGCAGCCTACTTACGGCCAGCGGTGTACCCAACGAGAACGGCCAGTTGCGCTGGCCGCTGGGGCTGCGCATATTGGCAACACAAGGAACGGATGCGCTGCGTGAACAAGTGGATGTGCTTTTCCACGAGGCAGCGAGCCAAGCAGCGCGGGGTCCCGTGAACGCCCATCTCATTCAAGAACTGCACCAGACGGTGAACAGGCTCCGAAGACTCTTGCGCAAGGATAAAACCGAACGCTTAGGAATGCCTTTGGCGGTCTACAACGAGTCCGAGCGTTTCCTCAATCAGCTGGAGCATGGGGCGCAGGTGCTCAAGGCCGGACTTGCGGCGCCCGGTGGGCAGGAGCAGGTGATGACGACCTCCCCATCACCCGCTCCGGCGCCGAAGCGGAGCACGGTGGAGGTCGGCACTTATGATAATTCCTTTCAGCCGCAAACTATCACGGTGCCGATCGGCGCGACGGTCCAGTGGATCAATCATGGTCATCACCTCCATACGGTCGCCGCCGATGATGGGCAATGGGGTTCCTCGAAACTGGGCACGAGTGGGATCTACCAACACACGTTTACTCGACCCGGTGCCTACTTCTATCACTGCGCCGTTCATCCCCAAGAAATGCGCGGAGCCATAATCGTGAAATAGCGAGCGTGGCAGTCGGTGCGGGAACCAACAACAGCGCGGTCATACTTTCCAATCAGCCAACGGCTTCGCAACCTGTGGCGAGAGGTTGCGATACGTTTTTTTCCTAAATAATCCTGTCACACTTGGCATTTCCGCGAGAAGTAGAAAATGGAGCGATCGCGGTGCGCACGATACCCTCGCGCAAGGCGTGATGACTTCAAGGAAGATCGCCGACATCTTGTCGGCAAGGCCGCGGGTAGCCGCTTGTTTGCGCCCTCGCCAACAGTCTTTCTTGAGGCGTGATGGTAATCCGGGATAGCGAACCGCCCGAGCAAGGGAACAGAACGGCCCGTTGTTCCCCATACCGGAATTTCTGTGCGTTTGATGGGGTAAAGCCCTGTCCAGTCTGGTCGCCGACCAGAGGGAGTCGCGGTGCGCCGGCAGGGTGAAGATTTGGAAACGAGATGGCCTCTGCGGCGAGTTCGCCAAGGAGGATAGTTCCTACATCACTCCTCAGAAAGGATGGGCCTGATGCATTCCCGTTGCCGAACGGCTGCCTTATGCGGCCTGACGCTGTTGGTCTTGGCCTCCGCCAAAGGCCGAGCCGATTTTTTCCTGCAAACGAACCTCGTTTCCGACGGGGCCGTTCCTGCTGCTTTCACTGACCCCAATTTACAAAACCCATGGGGGATCTCCTTCAGCCCTACTGGTCCCTTCTCGATTTCGGATAACGGCACAGGCCTCGCTACGCTTTATTCAGGCACGGGTCAGCCTACTTCGGTGGCGATCACGATTCCTCCGTCTGGGAACGCCAGTCCCACCGGCCAGGTGTTCAATTCGACATCCGACTTTCATGCCAACACTTCTCTCTTCGTCAGTGAAGATGGTACGATTTCCGGTTGGAGATCCGCCCTGGGAATGACGGCGGAAACTCTTGTGCCCGGCTCCAATCAAAACGTCTATAAGGGCGTAGCCCTCGCCAGCAATGCCTCGGGCAATTTCATGTATGCCACGAATTTTCGTGCCGGCACGATCGATGTCTTCGACAAGAACCTGACGCCGGCGCGTCTCTCGGGTTCCTTCACCGATCCGAACGGACTACCAGCCGGCTTCGCCCCGTTTGGTATCCAAAATCTAGGCGGCAAGCTCTACGTTACCTATGCCAAGCAAGACACCGATAAGCATGATGATGTGAAGGGTCCAGGCAACGGCTTCGTCGACGTCTTCGATACCAACGGCAATTTTCTGAAACGCATCGCTACGGGCAACCCAGGTAATGCCAGCAACGCCCTCAACTCGCCCTGGGGCCTGGCTCTCGCCCCGGCCACTTTCGGTGCTTTCGGCGGCGACTTGCTCGTGGGCAACTTTGGCAACGGCCACATCAACGTCTTCGATCCCAATTCAGCCGACCCGAACGGGACCTTCCTCGGGCAGCTCACTACAGATCTGGCCGGCACTCCCGTTGCCATCGATGGACTGTGGGGGTTGACGTTCGGCAACGGTGGACAGGGTGGCGACCCAAACCTGCTCTACTTTACTGCAGGTCTGAACGGTGAGATGGACGGCCTCTTCGGTAGCCTGCAACCCGCCGCAGCTCCCGTCCCTGAACCTGGAACGGCGGCTCTTCTTGTACTCGGTGGGATGAGCCTGTGGGTATTTCACTACCGCAGGAGGCAGCGGAGCTGAGAGAAATTCTTGCCCGTCCCCGACAATCAGGGCGTTCACAACTGCAAACGCCGGTCCGGCCGGAATGCTACTGCCCCCCGGCTCCGGTGGGAAACTACCTCCGCGGACACCCGCCAGCGGTTGCCACGCGGAGGTAGCCATGTACGACGAACGCGCGGCTCGCCATCGAGCCATTGCCCTACACCTCACCGACGGTCAACATGAAGCGCCATCCGCGGTGGCATACGCATCGCTGCTGGAGAACGCCGCTCCGGTTGCCAAATTCTGCCCCAGGTGCGACAATTCCTTTTTCTGAACACGCTTCACCGGCAACGGTGGGGACCCGTGCTTTCTCTCCGAGGAGTTCAACCGATGCTCTCGCTGCGTCTTGTCCTGTTGGCATTGTTCACGTTCTCGGCAGTCATGACGGTCTGGGTGCCGATTGCTGCCCTCGCCGCTTCCCCTGCAACCGCGCGGGCCCAGAAGTTTATCGACGCCCACGTGGCCAAGGTACGCCCGCTGGAAGTACGAGCCGGCCAAGCCTGGTGGGACGCCAATGTCTCGGGAAAAGATGAAGACTTCAAGCGAAAAGAAGAGACGCAAAACCGCATCGACGAAGCGCTCGCCGACCCGACGGCTTTCAAGGAGCTTCAGGCTATCAAGACCGGCGGCGGTATCGACGATCCGATCGTCGCCCGGCAGATCGACGTGCTCTATCTCGGTTATCTGGAGAAACAGGTCGACCCGGCGCTCCTGAAGCAGATGGTGGCCCTGTCGAACAAAGTCGAGAAAGCGTTCAACACCTTCCGCGCTCAAGTGGATGGCAGGGAAATGACCGACAGTGAAGTTCGCCACGTCTTGAAGAATTCCAAAGATTCGCAACGGCGGCGTGCCGTCTGGGAAGCCAGCAAGGCTGTAGGTAGCGTTGTGGAGGCGGATCTGCGTCAGCTGGTCAAACTCCGCAACGAGGCGGCGACGAAGCTGGGGTTCAAGAACTACCATGCCCTCCAGCTGTTCCTCAACGAACAAAACGGCGACGATTTGCTCAAGCTGTTCGATGAGCTCGATGAATTGACGCGGGCACCGTTCCACGCCGCCAAGGCCGAGATCGATGCCAAGCTTGCCGCCGATTGCAAAGTAGGCGTCCAGGATCTCATGCCCTGGCATTACCATGACCCCTTTTTCCAAGAATCGCCCGCGGTCTTCGCCGCCAATCTCGACGCACCGTACGCCAAGGCAGACTTGTTACGCTTGGCGCAGGACTTTTATCGGAGCATTGGGCTGCCGGTGGATGACGTGATTGCCCGCAGCGATCTCTACGAGAAGAAGGGAAAAAGCCCGCACGCCTTCTGCACCGATATCGACCGCGAGGGAGATGTCCGCGTGCTCGCCAATATTGTCAACAACGAACAATGGATGTCCACGATGCTCCACGAGCTGGGGCACTCGGTTTACAGCAGCAAGAATATCCCCCGCTCCTTGCCCTATGTACTCCGGGCTGAAGCCCACATCCTCACGACCGAGGGCGTGGCCATGATGTTCGAACGCCTGAGCAAGCAGCGCGCCTGGCTGGAAAAATTGGGCCAGACCGTGGACCAGCCGAAGTTGTTCGATGAAACCGCCGCCAAGATGCAGCGCAACCAGCTGTTGATCTTTTCACGGTGGTGTCAGGTCATGCTCCGTTTCGAAAAAGGGATGTACGAGAACCCGGACCAAGATCTAAGCCGGCTCTGGTGGGAGTTGGTTCAGAAATACCAGGAAGTGAAGCCCCCTGCCGGTCGAAAGGCCCCCGATTACGCAAGCAAGATTCATATCGTCAATACGCCGGTTTATTACCACAACTACCAAATGGGCCAACTGTTCGCCTCGCAAGTGCACCATGCCATTGCCCGCGAAGTCTATAACGGAGCCGACCCGGACACGGTGGTTTATGTTGGAAACCCCGCGGTTGGCGACTTCATGAAGAAACGAGTGTTCGAGCCGGGTCGAACGCTTCCCTGGAATGACTTGACGAAACACGCCACCGGACAACCTCTGAATGCGCTGGCGTTCGCCGCCGATTTCAAGGGGAAGTAAATCCCCACATCGGGGGGGGTTAAAGACATCCAACGGATCGGCATACCATTTGCTCTTCTCACGCATGATGGCAGCGAACCTGCGTGAGAATGGTGTCAATCCTGAAGTTTCTCACAGCAGTCCTGCCCACGTGATCAATCACAAGCGTGGGGACACCAGGGAGCCCAAAGGTCCGGCGAAGCCGATCCTGCGATTTCTCCGGGTGCTTGGGCCGGGGCTGATCACCGGAGCGTCCGACGACGACCCATCGGGCATTGCCACATATGCGCTGGCCGGAGCGTCCCTGGGCTATGCCACCCTGTGGACGGCCCTGGTGACGTTTCCCTTGATGGCTTCGGTGCAATTTATCAGTGCCAAGATCGGTCTGGTGACCGGCACGGGCCTGGCGGGCGTGCTCCGACGGCATTACCGGTCCAGCCTGCTGTATCCGACGGTGCTGGGATTGGTGATTGCCAACACCCTCAATGCGGGCGCCGACATCGGGGCCATCGCCGCCGGGATCAACCTCCTCATCCCGGTTCCGGTGGCTTTGCTGATTGTGCCCATCGGCCTGGCCATCCTGGAGCTCCAGATCTGGGGGTCGTACCGGCTCATTGCCAACATCTTTCGGTGGCTCACGTTATCTCTGTTTGCGTATGTGGGTGCCGCTTTCTTCGCCCGGCCGGACCTGATGGAGGTGCTCCAGGACACCTTCCTACCCGTGGTTCGCTTCGACAGCAGCTTCCTGAGCGTGCTGGTAGCGATCTTGGGGACGACGATTTCACCCTACCTGTTTTTCTGGCAAGCCAGTCAGGAGGTCGAAGAGAAAGCACAACGGGGCCACAAAAGGACGTTGCACCGCGGACGGATCACCGGTGCCGAGCTGCGGGATGCCGCCTGGGATGTCAATGTCGGCATGTTTCTCTCCAACTTCGTGATGTACTTCATCATCCTGGCCACGGCAGCCACGCTGCACCGGACGGGACGGACCAGCATCAGCTCGGCCGCCGAGGCTGCGGAAGCTCTGCGCCCGCTGGCCGGGGAGTTGGCCAGCATTCTGATGGCGCTCGGGTTGATCGGAACGGGCTTCCTGGCCGTGCCCATCCTGACGACTTCGGGAGCTTATGCCGTCTGTGAAACGTTTGGCTGGAAAAGCAGCCTGGATGCGAAGCCGGGCCGGGCCAAAGAATTCTACCTGATCATCGGTGCTTCCACGCTGGCGGCGTTGGCGATGAATTTCGTAGGGATCAACCCGATGAGTGCGCTCTTCTGGGTGTCGGTCCTTAATGGTTTCCTTTCGCCGCCGCTGCTCTTGATCCTTCTGCTGATCGCCAATAACCGGCAGGTCATGGGCGCGCAGACGAATGGGCTGGGTCTCAACGTGCTGGGCTGGACCACAACCATCGTGATGTTCGCTGCCGCGGTAGGGCTGATTCTGACCTGGGGCCAGTAATCGGGCGCCGCTTTCTGGCTGAGAGATACATGAAGCTTTCGGACGGCATGGGAATTGCGAATGCTGTCAAAGGCGACTTCGGAGCCGTACCCTTCGATCCGCACGAGATGGGACGAACCTGGTTTACATGAAGGAGTGGAACTTACGATGACTAAAGCTGAGCTCGAGAAATATCGTCAGCGGCTACTCGATCTGGGGAAGAGCCGCAAAGGCAACGTGAGAGACCTGCAAGCCGAGGCTTTTCAAAGCGCCGGCGGTGAGGCCAGTGGCAACCTCTCCAATGTCCCTGTGCATATGGCGGATTTGGCCTCGGATAACTTTGAGCAAGAAGTGTCCATCCGCTTGCTCGAAACCGAGGAACAGATCCTGGAAGAAATTGCCGAGGCTCTCGAGCGCGTCGACAACGGAACCTTTGGCCGTTGCCAGGAGTGTTCAAGAGAAATCTCCAAAGAGCGCCTTTCTGCCATCCCCTACACCCGTCTTTGCATCGACTGTGCCAACCAGGCACAAAGGCGAGCGGTACCAGCCGAAGGTCCTGGCAAGCTGTAACGCTTCATCAAGCCCCTGAGCCGGCGACTTTTCGAAAAGCTGGATGACATGAGCGCCATCAGACCGCAGAGCATCACTGAAACGGAGACCGACGAACCCGTTAGCTGGATGGAACGGCTTGCACACAGGGTGACCACCTCGGTCGGCAGCTCCTGGGCCTTTGTCATTGCGTTGGCCCTGACGGTGTCGTGGCTGGTGTCAGGTCCATTGTTTTACTATTCGGATACCTGGCAGCTGGTGATGAACACCATCAGCAGCATCGTGACCTTTCTGATGGTTTTCCTCCTGCAGCGTTCCCAGAACAAAGACTCCCTGGCCATGCAGATCAAGCTCAATGAGATTTTGGGAGCCATTCGCGGAGCCAGCAATCTTCTGATCAACGTGGAGGACCTTCCCGAGGAACAAGTCCGCGCCCTCCACGAGCGCTATCACAAGCTCTGCGAAAAGGCAAAAGCAAATGGCAATATGACGGGTAGTCTTTCCATCGAGCAAAGCTCGGGCGGAGCCAGGCCACTGGAGAAGTCGTGACGGGTAACCGTCCCAAGTCCCGAGCATCATTTCCACATAAACACGCTCAACAGATTCGAATAGTCATCCGTCCATACCCCAACTTTGGGATCCGTTTCGATCGGCTTCCAGCGTTCATCCTCCGCGAGTTTGCCAAAATCTTCGCGCCGCCGGGCCAGGATCACCCAATCGGACACCGAGATCCCTGGTACCGGCCTTCGCTCCGCATCGCTATCGTACTCGCGCAGCGCGACCAGCCCCAACACCCGTGCCAAATTCCCCAGGACCGGCTGGAGATCGAGATGGCGATTGGAAATATGGACCGCCAGAATGCCATCCTCGCTCAGCTTGCGGAAATACAGCTCCAACGCCTCGCGTGTAATGAGGTGGATCGGGATGGCGTCGGAGCTGAACGCGTCGACGACGATGATGCCGTATTTCTTATCCTCCGCCTCTTGCAGACGCAGCCGAGCATCGCCCAGGATAATCTGCCAGTCGGCCTGGCAATCCCGCAGGTAGGTGAAGTAATTCGGATTGGTGGCGATATCCCGGACCACCGGATCGATATCGTAAATCGTCAAGTGCTGACCGGGCTCACCATAGCTGGCCAACGTCCCCGTCCCCAGACCGATCAGCGCGACATTTGGCTTGGCGCGCGGCCCGCTGAATTCCGTAAAGACCTGGCCAATCGGTCCGCTCGTGTGGTAATACGTCAAGGGCTCGGATCTGCCGTTCGGATTGCGGATTTCCTCGCCGTGCAGCGTCGTGCCGTGGGTCAGCGTATACGCCTCCTCACCGGGATAATACTGTACCTTGAGAACACCGAAAAAGCTCCGCTTCTGGTAAAGCACTTGGGACTGACCAGGGTCCGGCACATTGTAATAGGCGTTGGCCAGCATGAACGCACCGACGGCCAAACCAAAACGAATCGGCCGCATCACGAACGAATAGCACAACAGCGTCACCAGCCCCAGGATAAGGGCCTTGTCCATCCGGAACAGATCGAGATGCATGTGGTCCTTGATCCAGTAGATGGCCGGCGTGATGCCGTCGCGCAGGGCCGCCCGCCAGCTATCCTCGTCGGGGCTGGTGAGCAAACAGCGAAAGAGAGCATAAGCGACCACGCCGAGACCCGCGGCCAAGCAGATGTCGGTCAGCAGCCCCACGGACTTGGCGAGCCGGTCGGGGAAGAACCGAGCCAGCCAGACTTTTGGTTCCGTCTCGGCCGGCAACAGCAGGCACGCCAGCACCAGCGCGACGTTGTATTCCGCGACTGAATTGAAAATCAAGGGCGCCACCAATGCGTTAAACAGGCCGCCCAGGACGCCGCCCAGCGACATGAGCAAGTAAAACTGGGTCAAGTAGCGCGGCGACGGCCTAGTCCTGGCCAATTCCCCGTGGCAAACCAGGGCAACCATGAACAAGGTGAGCAGATGCAACCCGATGGTCGCGCTGATGGGCCACTTGGTGACCGTGTACAGCATTCGGAACACCAGGACAAGAAGCACCAGCGGCAAAATGACCACCAAAATCCGATGCAGGATCGCTGGCCATTTCGCGAACACGAGGATGAAACTCAAAAGGTAAAGGGCCAGGGGAATGACCCACAGCAACGGGATGGCGGCAATATCGAGGGTAATGTGCGTCGTTGCCCCCAACATCATGCTCGACGGGACAAATGCCAGGGCCACCCAGCGGAGCCGCTGCCACGCCGACACCGACTCGTTGGCCTGCCCTTCTGTTTTCTGTCGATCTGCCGCCTTGCCGATCGGTTTCTCTGGATCGGGCGAACGCCACACGGCCCAGGCACAAGCCAACATGAACATCACAAACAGCCCGTAGCCGGCGGTCCATAGCCAGCTTTGGGATAGCCATTGATGGGGGTTGAGCGTGAGATTCGGCTCGACAATCGCGGGATAGCCGATCAGAGCCAACATGCTCCCCAGGTTGCTGGCGGCATAGAGGAAATAAGGATCCTTCGCCGATGAATGGCTGGTTCGAGCAAACCAATTTTGCAGCAAGGGTGCGCTGGTCGACAACACGAAGAACGGCAAGCCGGCCGACACCAGCAGCAGGGCCAGCAGCCAGGGAATCGGGTTGGCGTCGCCCGGCGGTCCCCACCCGTGCGCCACGCTGATGGGAAAAACCGCAAACGGAAGAAAGAGTAAAACCACGTGCACCAATACCTGCCGGCGGGTAGTGAGCCAACCGGTGCTCGCATGGGAATAGGCATACCCGGCTAGCAGTCCCGCTTGGAAGAAGACCATGCAGGTATTCCAAACGGCCGGGGTCCCGCCCAGAGAGGGTAGGACCATCTTCGCGATCATCGGCTGGATGAGGAACAGAAGCGTGGCGCTCAGGAACAGCGTGATAGCAAAAAGCAATACCAAGGGGGTATCTCCGCTGTGAGGGAATAGGAAGCAGTAGGCCGTCCGGGGACCCGGGCCGCTTGCCTTTAGCCTGGTTTACGAATCGACGATCGAAAAACGAGGCTTGCAGACCGCACCAGGGTTTCTCATTTCCACTTGAAGACGCTCAGCAGGTTTGAGTAATCGTCGGTCCAAACGCCCACCTCAGGCCGTTTGCGGATCGGTTTCCACCGCGCATCCTCAGCCAGTTTGCCGAAATCTTCCTTCCGATGCGCAAGCAGGACCCACTGAGAAGCCCTTTTTCCAACGTGCCCGGCGAACGACCGATCATACTGGAACAGCCCAACGAGACCGAGTGCCTGAGATAAGTTTCCCAACACCGGTTCCAGGTCGAGGTAGCGATTGGAGATATGCAGCGCCAGAATCCCGTCCTGGCTGAGCTTCTGGAAGTAGAGTTCGATCGCCTCCCGTGTCAGCAGGTGAATCGGAATGGCATCGGAATTGAACGCATCGACGATGATCAACTGGAACTCATGCTCCTCGGCCAGCTTGATCCGCAGGCGGGCGTCGCCCGGAATCACCCGCCACTCCGCCCGGCAATCCTTCAAGAATGTGAAGATACTCGTGGCAATTTTTACCACGTCGTTATCGATATCGAAGAACATGAACGATTGGCCTTGTTCTCCATAACTGGCCAAGGTCCCCGTCCCCAGGCCGATAACGGCAACGTTTTTCTTGGCTTTCGGTCCGCTAAATTCCGCAAAAACCTGTCCGATTGGCCCTGAGCGGTCGTAATAGCTGAGCGGTTCTCGATCCAGGGTAATGACCTCGGTTTTCGGGTCCCGGTGATAAAGCTGCACGCCGTGCAAGGTCGTGCCGTTGGTCAGCTTCAAGAGCGATTGGCCGCTTTCCTGTCCGAGGGTAACTTTCAGCACGCCGTAGAAATTCCGCTCTTGGGCCAGGACCGGCTCACGCCGGCTAACGTGCTGCCAAAACAGTCCGTTGAGCATGATCGTGCCAATGCCCAGGCCAAGCAACAGCGGCCGCCGCACATACAGATAATGCAGCAACGGTTCCCGGGCGGGAAGGAGCCTGCCGACGGAGATGCCGAGCGCGTGTGCCGACGCCAGAAGGAAGGAAAGCGGCCGGGCTGCCAGGCTATAGCAGAAAAGCAACGGAAGCCCAAAGACAAAAATCACACCCACCTCGGGGGGAAGCAGCCCGAACGGTTTGCCGAGGGTGACAAAATAGTTATCACGCAGTTCATCGCGGAATCGCTGCATCCAGGCGAATTCGACGTCTTTGATGATGAAAAACTGGAACAGCTTGTAGGTGAGGAAGCCCACCACAAAAGCCAAGACGACCTCGCCCAGGATGCTGACTGGCTTCGTCAGTTTCGCCGGCAGCCAGCGCGTGAACCAGAACCGATGGCTGGCGTATGGAATCGGCAAGACCAGGCAGGCAAGCACCAGACCGAGCTCATATTCGGCAACGCCGAAAAAGATCGCCGGCGCCAGCAGAGCGTTGAACAGGCCGCCCAGGGCTCCGCCAACCGATAGCCACAAGTAGAATTCGGTCAGGTACCGGGGTGCAGGCCGGCTCAGGGCCAATTCGCCATGGCAAACCAGGGCGACCACAAATAACACCAACAGATGGAAAAAGACCAACATTCCAATGCGTGGACTCATCTCGCTCTGCATCTGGAACACCAGAAGCAAAAGCAAGGGCGCCTGAAGGAGGATCAGCGCATGATGCAACCAGCGCGGCCAACGGGCGAAGACCAGGATGAAGCTCAGCAGATACAGGGCCAGGGGAATCACCCAAAGCAGCGGGATGGCAGCAACGTCCAGCGTGATGTAAGTGGTGACGCCCAGCATCAAGGTGGACGGCACGAACGCCAAGGCCACCCAGCGGAATCGAGTCAGGATGCCTGGACGGGGCGCAGATTCAAAGGTTGAGCTCTCCCCCTCATCGGGCAGGGCATGGTTGTGCTCCGGCTGGTCCTCGCGGTTGAGCGGTTTGCCTACGACCCAGGCACAGCGGAAGATGAGTACGCTCAGCAATCCATAGCCCAGCGTCCACAGCCAGCACTGCGAGAGCCAATGCTCTTTCTTCACCGGAAGAAGCGGCTCAATGATCGTCGGATAGCCGAGCAACGCCAACATGCTGCCCAGATTGCTGGCCGCATACAGGAAGTACGGGTCTTTGGCAGTGGGATGGCCGGTGCTCGCGAACCATCGTTGCAGGAGCGGCGTGGTGGCCGAGAGGATGAAAAAGGGGAGCCCGACCGATACCGACAGGAGCAACAGCAGCCAAACGACCGGGCTCTCATCCGTCGGAGGGATCCAGTCTTCGGTCACGCCGAGCGGCAACGCAATGACGGGGACCACCACCAGGGCCATGTGGAGCAAGAGCTGGTGGCGCAAGCTCAACCAGGCAGCACTGGCATGTGCATAGGCATAGCCGGCCAGCAGAACGGCCTGAAAAAAGACGATGCAGGTATTCCACACGGAAGGGGAGCCGCCCAAGAGCGGGAGGATCATCTTGGCCATCATCGGCTCGACCCAAAACAACAGGGTGGCGCTGAGGAACAATGTCCCGGCGAACAGCCAAGGCAAGGCATGATCGGTCGGGATAGTCACGCGGGGGGGAGCTTTCTCCTGACGCAGCTTCTTCTTGCGGGACATACCAAGCCTGTGATCGCGGACTGAGTCCGACTTCTCGCCAGCGTGAGAAAGGGATAAAGCATCATCATAGAGCAACGCCCAGGGATTGGCGACCGCAAAATACTGGCTTGTCGTTTCGCGGAGAACGTTCGCAAAACGAGAAGCAGTTCCTCCTTTTCCAAAGTCCGCTCTCCCCCTCCGATCCCCCAAATCCTATAATCCGGGATACTTCCTGGTTTACCGATAAAGGGTCGCGCATGGCCGAAAAGATCACCAAACGAGCGGACGATTATTCCCAGTGGTACCTCGATATCGTGCAGCGCGCCGGCTTGGCGGAGAACTCCGACGTGCGTGGCTGCATGGTCATCAAACCCCACGGCTATGCCATCTGGGAGAAGATGCAACGCGCTCTCGACCGGATGTTCAAGAACACCGGCCACGTCAACGCTTATTTTCCGCTGTTCATCCCCAAATCCTTCCTGGCCCGTGAGGAAGAAATGGCGGCTGGCTTCGCCAAGGAGTGTGCCGTCGTCACCCACTACCGGCTCAAGGCGGCGCCCGGCCAAGGCATCCAGGTCGATCCCGAGGCCAAGCTCGAAGAAGAGCTGATCATCCGCCCGACGTCGGAAACGATCATCTGGAACACGTACAAGACGTGGATTCAAAGCTACCGCGATCTGCCTCTGTTGATCAACCAGTGGGCCAACGTGGTGCGCTGGGAAATGCGCACCCGGCTATTTCTGCGCAC
Organism: Gemmataceae bacterium; assembly: GCA_035295665.1. Taxonomy (GTDB): domain Bacteria; phylum Planctomycetota; class Planctomycetia; order Gemmatales; family Gemmataceae; genus DATGIQ01. The sequence continues at coordinate 26,574 of DATGIQ010000360.1, forward strand.
CGCCGAATTCCTCTGGCAAGAAGGCCACACGGCCCACGCAACCCAGCAGGAAGCCGAGGAAGAGGCCCATCGCATTTTGATGGACGTTTACCGAGTCTTTGCGGAGGAGTGGATGGCCATGCCGGTGCTGACCGGTCCCAAGAGCGAAGGACAGAAGTTCCCTGGGGCCGTCTACACGCTCTGCATCGAAGCAATGATGCAAGACCGCCGCGCGCTACAGGCGGGCACCAGTCACTTCCTGGGCCAAAATTTTGCGAAGGCGTTTGATGTCAAGTTCCAAAATCAGGCCGGCCAGCTGGAGTATGCCTGGGCGACCAGCTGGGGCGTGTCCACGCGGCTGATCGGCGCCCTGGTCATGATGCACAGCGATGATCAAGGACTCGTGCTGCCGCCGCGGTTGGCCCCCATCCATGTGGCCATCGTACCCATCTTCCGCAAGCCCGAAGAGCGCGCAGCGGTCCTGGCGGCGGCCAACCGGCTGGCCGACGATCTGCGAAAGTTGCCGCCGACGGATTGGCTCAATTACGACCCGATCACCGTCAAGGTCGATGACCGCGAGCAGTACCAGCCGGGCTACAAATTCAACGAGTGGGAGCTGCGCGGTGTGCCGGTGCAAGTGGAGCTGGGGCCCAAGGATTTGGCCAACAACGCCTGCGTCCTGAAACGGCGTGATTTGCCGGGCAAGGAAGCCAAGGAATTCGGTGTGCCGCTGGCCGGTGCCTCCAATCGCATCATCGAGATCCTGCGGACGATGCAGGCCGAGCTTTTCGAACGGGCCAAGAAATTTCGCGATGCCCATAGCTATCCCGTGAATTCCTACGAGGAGTTCAAGAAGAAAATCGACGAGCCGGGCGGCTTTTTGTGGGCCCACTGGGACGGCACGCGCGAGACCGAAGAGCGCATTGCCGCCGAGACCAAGGCAACGATCCGTTGCATCCCGTTTCAGCGCGACAAGGAACAGGGCAAGTGCATCGTCACCGGGAACCCTTCCCAGGGCCGCGTCGTCTTTGCCAAGGCATACTGACCGGCGCGCCGGGCAGCGTCTACGACCCCGGCCAGGCACCGAGAACTCGCCGCAGCAGGACGAGCTGGCCCAGGTGGTAGGCGTTATGGTCGGCGACGAGCAGGGCCTCACGAAGGATGGTTTGGCCATCCCCGTGCGAGATCCGGGCGAACAGATCGGTTGCAGGGTTGGCCACCAAATCTTTCATCGCTTGCAGGTCCGCGCGGAAGGCAGCGAGACTCCTGTCCCAGGCACCCGCATCGGGCGGCCCGTCGCCTTTCGGCCAGTAGCCGTCCGGAAACGGCGGCGAGACGTGCTTCGGGTTCCGACTGAATTCTAAGATGTCCCATTGAGCGATCCGCATGTGCTCGACCAATCGCCACGGCGTGTGCGGCTCGCCGGCTGCACGGCTGCCGCGCAGCTCGGCCGGCAGATCGGCGACGGCTGCGTCAAAGTCGAGGTGGGCGCCACCGCCACCCAAAAGGTACAGGATATGTTCGCGTAGGCTGTGTTCGTGGTTCATGGATGAGCTCCTAGGTTACGCGGGACCGTTCCCGTGCTACGGGGGCCGTCAGCCCCACAGTACCAAGAATTCCGTAAAAAACGCTTGCGTCCGCTCTGTACCGGGCATTACACTCTAACAGAGGGCGACAGGCAGCCGTTCGGCGATTTTTCGGTCTTTTGCAGCCATTTCTTGCTTGCAATACCTTCAGCTGGGAAGGGAGCGTGCCATGGCGACGGTTCAAGAGATTCTCCGAGTCAAGGGTTCGCATGTGCTCTCGATCGGTCCCGAGGTTACCGTGCTCGACGCCGCGATCCTGATGAACGAGCACAAAATCGGCAGCCTCTTGGTCATGAGCGGAGGCCAGCTTATCGGCATCATCACCGAGCGCGACATCCTCCACCGAATCGTGGTGATGCGCCGCGACCCCGGAGTCACGCCCGTCCTGGATGTGATGACGACCGAGGTCATTTGCTGCAAACCGCACACGTCGCTCGAAGAAGCACGTGGGGTCTTGAAAAATCGGCGCATCCGGCACCTGCCCGTCGTAGACGATGCGGAGCGTCTGTGTGGCCTGATCTCGATCGGCGACCTGAACGCCCAGGCAGCGCAGGACCATGAGCACACCATCCATGTGCTGCACGAGTATATCTACGGCCGGGTCTGAGGAATTACGACTTCAACGCGGCGAACAGTTTATTCAGGCTTTCCTTGGCATCGCCGAACAGCATCATGCACTTCGGGTTGTAGTAGAGGTCATTGTCCACGCCGGCGAAACCAGGGCGCATGCTCCGCTTCAAAACGATAATCGACTTGGCCCGGTCCACTTCCAGGATCGGCATGCCGTAAAGCGGGCTGCTTTTGTTGTTCCGGGCCGCCGGATTGGTCACGTCGTTGGCGCCGACCACCAGGGCGATGTCGGCCTCGGCAAAGTAGGGATTGATCTGTTCCATTTCGTAAAGATGATCGTAGGGGACGTTCGCCTCGGCAAGGAGCACATTCATATGGCCGGGCATTCGGCCGGCCACGGGGTGGATGGCATATTTGATATCGACGCCGCGTTTCATCAGCATTTTCGCCAGGTCGCTGACCGCGTACTGAGCCTGGGCCACCGCCATCCCGTATCCCGGAACGATGATGACCGATTGGGCACCCTCGAACAGCACGGCCAGCTCATCGGGGTCAATCTTGCGTACCGTCCCTTTGGCCTCGGCCGCCGGCCCTTCGACGTCCTGTTCAATCTTGCCGAACGCACCGAACAACACGTTCATCGCCGACCGGTTCATGGCCCGGCACATGAGCAGAGAAAGCAGGAAGCCTGAAGTGCCGTCGAGCGACCCGGTGATGATCTGGATCTTGTTCATCAGCACGAACCCCATGGCCGCGTCCGCCAGGCCGGCGTAGGAGTTGAGCAACGCAATGACCACCGGCATGTCCGCGGCCCCGATCGGAATCACGAGAAGAAATCCGAAAAGTAACGCCAGGAGAACCATGATGAAGAAGAGCAGACCGGCGGAAGGGTCGACGATCAAATAGAGAAGGCTTCCGACCATGACGGCCAAGAGGACAAAATTGGATGCGTTCTGCCCTTTGTAGGTCATGGGTGCGCCGGGAAGGAGTCCCTGCAGCTTGGCGGCGGCCATGAGACTGCCGGTAAACGTCAGGCCGCCGATCACCACTTCGAAGCCGAGCGGGGTCATCTCGACGCCGCCAAGATGTTCGCGGTGGAGGACATAGTGAGCAATCCCGATCAGGGTAGCCGCCAGGGCCCCCAGGGAATGCGACAGGGCGGTCCGCTGGGGCACCGCAGTCATCGGGATTTGCAAACCCATGATGGCCCCGACGACAGAGCCGAGCGTCATTCCGATGGCGATCCACACGTAGCCCCATCCGTGGATATCATCGTGAAACAGCGTGCCGACGATGGCCACCAACATGCCGAACTCAGCCAGGAACATCCCTCTGCGGGCATACTTGGGGGAGCTCAGCCCCTTCAGTCCCAGGATGAACAGGACGGCCGACACGATGTAGAGGTAGCGCAGGATATCGTTGGGATCCACGCGGCGGATTTCCTTCCACTGCACGATGATCGCCAGCAGGCCGAGGCAGGCGAGCAGTCCCATCAGCAGCCTCGTCCGATTCAAGCGGAACGGGGAGCGCTCGAGAGTGCGATCCTGTTCCTTCTTGAACATCTTGAGCATGCGGTCGGTGATCAGGAAGCCGCCGACCACGTTGGTCGTGGAGCACGTCACGGCTACAAATCCCAGGAATGTGCTCAAAGGGCTGTACCCGGCCCCGGCAACAACCAGGGATCCGATCAGCGAAATGCCGGAGATCGCGTTGGTCGCCGACATGAGCGGCGTGTGCAGCAAAGGCGGCACACGAGAGATGACATGATAGCCGAGAAAGCCGGCCAAGATGAAAATGTAGAGCCCGACTTCTTCGGGGGTCGGTGTCATCGCAGGGGACTCCTGGTTGAGGAGGTTAAACCTCCATCGTTTTTGCTGATTCCAGAGGAATAGCTGGCAGCCGCTGCGTCGCTGGCTCCGCCACAATACCAACCGATTCCAAAGCTGTTACGCCCAGCAAAGGCTCGCAACGTGGACCAGGCCCATGAAAAAACGCCTTGCGAAAATGCTCGAAACGCTTGCCTTCCCCACCGCATCAAGAAGGCTTGTTTGCCGCAGACAGGCTGGCCTTCACCGCTTCGTGGAGAATTTCCCCTTGATGCGTCGCCAGGGGGCCACGAGTCAGCTCATCGTTCAGGTCCAGTTGCACCTTCCCCTCCTTGACCAGATGCAAGAGATAATTGGTGACGGTCCGAGCGTACATCTGGCTGGCGTGGAACGGCACCGTGCTCGGGAGATTGAGGGGGCCCAGAAGCACGATGCCGTGCTTCACGACCTCCTGACCGGGCTCGGTAAGTGCGCAGTTCCCTCCTTGCTCAGCCGCCAAATCGACGATGACGGAGCCGGGGCGCATTCCTTTAACCATTTCTTCCGTGATGAGGACCGGCGCCCGTTTGCCCGGAACGAGGGCCGTCGGGATGACGACATCCGCCGCCGCCACATATTTCAGCATCATCCGCCGCTGCTGCTCGTAGAACTCCTCCGACTGTGCCTTGGCGTAGCCGGTCTTTTCCTGGGCGTCCTTCGTCTCCAAACCGAGCTCCACAAACTTGGCACCCAGACTTTCCACCTGTTCCTTCACCACGGGGCGTGTATCGTAGGCTTCCACAACGGCCCCCAACCGCTTCGCCGTGCCGATGGCCTGGAGCCCGGCGACGCCGGCGCCCACAACGAAGACGCGGGCTGGGGTCAGCGTCCCGGCTGCCGTCATCAGCAACGGGAAAAACTTCGGCAACCGGCTCGCTGCCAACAGTACGGCCTTGTAACCCACCACGGTGCTCATGGCGCTGAGCACGTCCATCGGCTGCGCGCGCGTGATCCGCGGCATCAGTTCCATCGCGAACACCGTCACTTTGCGCGTGGCCAGGGCTAGCAGGCCCGCGGCATTCGTGTACGGCTGGGCCAGGCCAATGAGAGTCGCCCCCTCCTTGATACGGACAATCTCCTCGGCAGTCGGCGGCTGCACTTTGAGCAGGATGTCCGCGGCAGGAAAGATGTCCGCCTCCAGGCGTGCGCCCTGCTCTTGATAGGCCGCGTCCAGAAACCCTGCCGCCGTACCGGCACCAGGTTGCACGGCAACGTCGAGACCCGCCTTGATAAGCTTGCTCACCAGTTCCGGAACCAGCGCGACACGCCGTTCGCCTGGAACCACCTCTTTCGGAACGCCGACGATCATGTGCGCCCCTAAATAATTGTGCTACCAGTCGTTGAATTGCTGGATAGTAGAGAACCGTTGTTCAAAGAATAGCCGAAGTCGGCCACTCGGCAAGCGGGAAATCACGAGAAAGCAGACGTGGTCGTCACCGAGGCTCTCGGAATAGGGAGCCATATTTCAGCGGTTCTCCCTTTTCCCAAGGTCGGTACGCGTTACAGAAATCGACGCGCTCACCCAGGCTGGGATGCGAACAACGCCATAGGCAATACAGAAATCCCGGCCGCGGAACCCCGAGGTTCTCGGCCTGCAACCGTACGAAGCTGAGCGCCGCCGCATGGTTGTCCTGGGTGATTTCCAGGCCGAAGCGGTCGGCCTCATGCTCGATATGGCGGCTGAACGCCAATCCTACGGGGAGTACGACGAGCATGAAGACGTTGATCAGCAGGAAAATCAGCGGCAGCGATGCGACATCGGCAAGCTGATCAACCCCCCAGCGCAGCCGGTAACGACGGATCAACGGGCCGGCGCAGGCGTGCACCGCGAACAACGTCACGAGAACGAGGAGGCTCGTGAACAGGACCCCCTGCAACAGGTGGTGCAGCACGAAGTGCCCCATTTCATGCCCCATGATGAAGAGGATTTCTCGGTCCGTCAGTTTCTGCAGGAGCGTATCCCAGAGCACAATACGCTTGGTACCCAAGAACCCGTTGACATAGGCGTTGACCGCGTTGGTATCCACGCTTTTATCGACCTCAAACACCCGGCTGCCGTCGATGCCGGCCCGCTCTGCAAGGGCCAGGATCCTGGCTTCCAGCGCCTTATCCTTCATCGGCCCGAATTGGTTGAAGAGCGGCTCAATCCAGATCGGGGTGATGAACAACACGAAAAACAGAAACGGCACCGTCAGAAGGCCCGTGTACAACCACCACCGGCGCGGACTCTTGGCCAGCAAAAAATAGGGAACCCAAAGGAAAAGGGAGCCGGCCACCAAGCCGACCAACAAAATCTTGAGCGAATCACCCAGCCATTTGCCGAAGCTTTGATTGGACAGGCCATACTCATGAGGGCGGACAAAGCCCTCAAAATAATTGAGTGGCCAATTGATGACAAATAGCAGAAGCCACAGGATGACAAAGTAGAGTGCGATCGTGAAGAACCAGTTCCTCCCAAGCTGCTGTGCCCAGCTCCGCATCCGAGCAGAAAGGCCGGTGAACAAGAGCAGGCACGGGATCCCAATCCCCCAAGCCGTGTTGATCGCCCACAATAGGTTACCACTGTGGTAATAGCGCAAGGCCGTTTCGGTCGGTGGAGGGACTTCCACGTAGTCGGCGGGCATGGCAGCGGCAGCGACGGTTGCAGACTGAGCCGTGGAGGTTGAATCCTCTGCCGCAGCCATTTCGAACGCGCCGAGACTTCCGGCGAGCAAAATGGCACGCAGGATCCAAACGATGAGCCGCATGGCGTTCCTCTTGGAAAGCCCGATGTCGTGGTCGGGAGGTGTTGGCCGCAGACGGAGATTAGCGGAACATCAGCAGCACTTCTCGAGACGGCGTCTCGAAGAATTGGCAACTGAGAATCCAGCGGCCCGTGGAGGGATTGCAGCCCTTGACCTGCACCCGTGTCCAAGGAACCGTATCGGGTGCGATCGCAACGCGCACATTTAGGAGAGCACCTTCCAGGGACGGCCGTGCTGCCGACAACCCAAGCCCTCCGGTAGAGCGGTTCATGATCCAGCCGCGCGTTGGCTCCCCGGCCGTGTATTCATCCCAGATCAAAACCTGAACCGGGTCGCCCCAGCGGCGCGGTGCCTGCCGCCGTTCCGTGAAGGTGAGCGTACTGGCGCTGGCCACCAGGGTATCGGCTGGCGCCGGCAAGGGCAGCTCGGCGCGGCGACGGAACAGGTTGAGGATGCCGAACAGTTTCTTGGTTGAAGTCCCCATAGCCTTGCGAGATGGACAGAATTTGCTAGGTCGACTCCGAATGTACCCCCCATCGTACACGCTGGGGAGTTGAAATCAAGACAAACTAGGTCGCTGGCGATGGTAAAATCGGGGATTTCGGAACTTTTTGCTTGCAAACAGTATGTGCCCCGTTACAATCAAATTATCCCGCTGCACAACTCATCGGTGGTTGGGCGACGCCGGCGAGTAGCGGGACTTTTCCCGCCGAAGGCTCTTGGTGCCTGGGCGAAGCCAAAGTCGACGGCGGGATTTTTTCTTTCCTCAAATCCGCTCTCACTCCGATTATCCTTTCAAACCATCTTTGACGTAAAACTCATCATTTTGCCGATACCCCGGGACACCGAAAACGATCGTCTGCACCCCCTCCTCGCTCCAAAGCCGATGGGCCGTGTTCGGTTCGATGTAGATGACTGAGCCGGGCTCGACGTCCACCACTTCGTCATTCAATTCCATCTTGCCACGTCCTTGCAAGATGTAGTACACCTCGGTGCACGCGCGGTGGTAATGCTTCACGGAATCCGTGATGAAGGTCACGTGCAGACTGCAAGCCGTGGTGTCCGGGAAGGTGAGGGGCCGCGTGCTCTGGCCACACTCACTGCGGACGGTAGGGGCCTCCGCGAGGCGACGGACAAGGTAGCCTTTGCCGGTTGTCGTGGACATGTGTGCTCGGTCCTCCAGGGAGAGATGATACCTCGGGAAGTTCATCTTACTCGCAGTCGCCGGCCGGAGCGAGCCTCTTTTCCTGGTCCAGAATTTGCGCGAAGGGAGTCCATCGTGCACCATCCTTCAAGGAAGAGCAGCGTTGGAGTCTGGCTCCTCATACCGGTGTTCGTACTGCTTGGCTGCGACGATGGTGGGCCACGCCAATCGGAAGAGCCGCCCTCCCATCCTAGCGAAGCCGGTGTCCAGTTCGACCCCGCATCGGCCGGCGCGATTCGGGGCCGAGTCGTCTGGGACGGCGCGATTCCCTCGGTGGCTCCGCTTGAGGTTCTGCCCAATCCGCTGGCCGGGGAGCTGCTCCAGAAGCAACAGCTCCGGCCCAATCCCAATGCTCCCCGGATTGAGTCCCGCGCCAAAGGCGTGACGAATGCCATCGTTTTCCTTCGGGGAATCGCTCCGGTATGTGGCCGGCGTTGGGATCATCCGCCCGTTACCGTGTACCAGCGCGCCGGCCAGTTTTCTATCGATCAGGACAATACCGTCTCCCCCTTCGGTTTTGTTCGCCGCGGCGACGTCATCAAAATGATTTCTCAGGATCGCGTTTTTCATTCTCTTCACGCCGCCGGTGCCGCGTTTTTCACTTTGACCTTTCCTGATCCGGATCTGCCGCTCACGCGCCTCCTCAACGAGCCGGGGATCGTGGAATTGACCAGTGCCGCCGGCTATTTCTGGATGCGGGCTTACCTGTTCGTCAGCGATCACCCCTACTACACGCGCACGGATGCCGAGGGCGCGTTTGTGCTTGCGGATGTGCCTTCGGGGAGCTACGAACTCGTCTGCTGGATGCCGAGCTGGGTGAAAGCCCGGCATGAGCGGGATCCGGAGTCGGGGTTCGTGGCCCGCCTGTTTTTCCAGCCGCCGGTGGAGCGCACCCAGTCGCTGACACTCCAACCGCGCGAAACCAAGGAAACGACCTTTGTGCTCTCGACCGCGCTCTTCTTGCAGGGACAGGCAAGATAAGCACCGTGTACGGAGTACCGGGAACCTCCCAGTGCTGGTCTACGCCTTGACGGCTCGACTTCGGACCAGGTACGCCAATGCGAACCCATCGTACAGGGCATGCACAACCACCGGCACGAGCAGGTTGCCGCTCTCGAGAAAGAGCCAACCGAGATAACCGCCCATCAAAGTGGCGAAGCCGGCATACGTCGGCGTGATCCAGTGCAGCAATCCGAACAGAACGCTCGTGCACACCAGCACTAGCCAGGCATCGAACCATCGGCTAAAGGAGCCCTGTAAAGCGCCCCGAAACAACATTTCTTCGCCGAGACCTGCCAGCAAGGAGATCACAGCGAGGTCGAAGAAGGTACAGGATCGAAACAGGGGAGCGATGAATTCTTCTGCAATGGCCTTGATTCGGGCCAACGGGCCGACCGGCCAATGCATGCACAGGAGAAAAAGTACCACGAGCGGCACCGTCGCGGCAACCGCCCAGAGCGCATCCCAGACGTTCCAGTGCAAAACCTGCCAGGGCGGGCAACCGATCAACCAGCCGAGCCCCGCGGCCAATGCGCCGAGGCCCCCTTCGAACAGCATGGCGACCAGGACCACCTGACGGCGGCGCGGCGGATCCTCGAACATCCGCTTGGGCCCTCCTGTCACGCTTTCCGGCCCAGAATGCGATTGAGCGAATCGGACGTCTGATAAATGAGCGCCTCCGGATAATGCGGATAGGGATGAAAATACTCGAACGTCACGTAGCCGCGGTAGCCGATCTTGTCGAGTGCTTCCACGACCGCCGGCCAATCGGTGGTGCCGTCCAGGAGCGGGCGGAATGACTCCAGGGAATGATCGGTGCCTTTCTTGGTGAATTCCTTGAAATGGAGATTCTTGATCCGTGGACCGAGGATGGGCACCCAGTGCTCGGGGAATTGGAAGAGCATGATGTTGCCGGTATCGAAATGCACCCGGACATGCTTGCTCTTGAAGCTGTCGACGAATGTGTTCATCTCGGCCGCCGTCATCAGGTAGCCGTTGAAGAAGATATTCTCGATGTTCAAATAGACGCCGAGTTTCTCCGCCAACGGTACGAGCTTGCCCACGGCTTCCCGAGCCCGCCGATCACAGACATCATTGGCCACCGGATCATGGTCCTTGAGCCAGGGAATGTGCACCGCTCCGGGGACCACAAGTACATTTTCGATGCCCAGGTCGTGGGCCGCGTGGAGCATGTTGGTTGCCAGTTCCAGCCCGCGTGCCCGTGTGCCGGCATCATTGCTGGTCAGGGAGTAGGGCCAGTACAGGAACGAACACAGGCCGCTGAGGGCGATGCCGATTTCGTCAGCCATTTTGCGGATCGCCTGAAACTGCGACGTACCGGCCTTGGGCGAGAGATCATTCTCCAGATCGTAGTTCAGCTCGATCCCGTCGAAGCCGGCGTCTTTGGCAAGCTGGAGACATTCCCTCAGGTTCATTCGCTGCGGATAAGGAAACGCCCAGAGGTTGATCGACTTCTTCATATCGTACCGCTTCGTGGCGGCGCGGCGCGGGTCTGCGGCCTGCTGCGGAGCGGCCGCGGCGGCCATCCCCGGGGCAAACAACGTCGCGGCGCTGCCGGCCGCCGCCAAGGCCGATTGGAGAGCGGTGCGGCGCGTTACGGGATGGAGTGGGTCGGCTGGCATGGTCATTCTCCTCAAAGGGAACTGCGCGGTTTGCCGACATCGTACTCGATGGCCAGTAGACTACAAGGTCCGCTCCCACCGACTGACATTTTTCCAAGCCGCCGCGTGCTTTATAATGGGCCCCCTTGATTTGCCCTTTCTACCATTGTTGGCAGCCGATGCAGAAGAAGAGCGACCAGCAGCAGTTTACCGTCGCGCTCGATGCCCTGGTCGAGCAGGTGAAAGAGGACCGCTCTATTCTGGCCGCCATCCTGTGCGGTAGCCTGTCACACGACACCGTGTGGGCGAAGTCCGATATCGACCTGGTGCTCGTGACCATCGACGATAAGAAAGTGGGGCCGGCGGACTGGGCGCTCTACGCAGATGGGATAAACGTTCATGCGTTTCTCCTTCCGCGCGTGCAGTTCCGCAAGATTGTCGAAGGCTCGCTGCGCAATTCGTTCATGCATTCCCTGTTGGCGAAAGGGCGGTTGCTCTACACCCATGATCCGACGCTCGCCGACCTCTGCACCCAGTTGCACGACATCGGCGCGCGCGATGCGCAAGTGCAGCTGTTGCGTGCGGCCACGAATGCAATCCCGGCGATCAACAAAGCCCACAAGTGGTTCGTCACCCGTGCTGACCTCGATTACACCGCGCTATGGATTCTCTACGCGGCCACGCCGCTGGCGCAAATCGAAGTGATCGGCGCCCGCCTACTGGTCGACCGTGAGGTGATCCTGCAGGCACTGAGGTTGAACCCTCCGTTCTTCAAAATGATCTACGCCGACTTGCTTAACGCCAAGAAGACGCAGAAGAGCGTGCAGGCGGCGCTGCATGCGGTCGACCGTTATCTGGCGGAGCGTGCGGCCACGCTGTTCAGGCCGGTGTTCGATTACCTGCACGAAGTCGGAGAGGCGCGGTCGTGCAGCGAGATCGAGAGCCACTTCAAACGGAACTTCGATGTGTGTGGCGTGACCACAGCGTGCGAGTACCTGGCCGACGAAGGACTTCTTGGCAAGGCCTCGACACCCGTCCAACTCACGAAGAAAAGCAACCTCACGGTGCAGGAGCTTGCATTCTTTTACCCGGGGGAGCCAGAGGATGGATTCTAATGGAGCCGTGCGGCGAAACCATAAGGCGGCGTCCAAGGTCGCCCCGCGAACGACCATCGCCGTGCAGGGCGCGCGGGTGCATAACCTCAAAAACGTCTCGCTGGAGATCCCGCGTGATCGCCTCATCGTTGTGACCGGGCTGTCGGGCTCAGGCAAATCGAGCTTGGCCTTCGATACGATTTATGCCGAGGGCCAACGGCGTTACCTCGAATCGTTATCGAGCTATGCCAAGCGGTTCGTCGCTCAGGTGGCAAAACCTGACGTGGATTTCGTGTTTGGCCTGTCGCCGGTGATCTCGATTGAGCAGAAGACGATCGCCAACAACCCGCGCTCAACCGTCGGCACGATGACGGATATCGCCAGCTATCTCAATCTTTTGTTCGCCACGATCGGCCAGCCACATTGCCCGCGCACCGGGGAGCTGACGCCCAGTCGAACCCTGAGTCAGATCCTCGAAGCAATCCTATCGTTGCCAGAAGGCGCAGAAATCGAGCTGCGGGCGCCGGTCTTCAAGGTCTACGGCGAAGAGCTGGACTTCGTCTTCACCGAGGTGCGGAAGAAGGGCTGTCGGTGGTTGATCATCGATGGCAAACGGGTCGACCTCTCCGCCGAGGTCGAGATCGATGAATCGAAGGTCCAGGATATGGATGCGGTGGTGGACCGGTTCGTGGTCAGCTCCAAGCATGAGAAGGGGATCAAAGCAGGGATCGCCAGCACGCTGCTGGTCGGCGATGGGTTATTGCAGGTTCAGATCCTCAAGGGTGTGAGCAAAGCAGAAGCGGAGCGGTTTTACCGCGGGCTATGCAGCGCGACGCACCGCTTCGTCTACGGGGAGATCGCCCCCGAGTATTTCATGTTCAACAACCCCGAGAGTGCCTGCCGGACGTGCGGCGGCCTCGGCGTCCACAAGCTGACGCATCCGGAATTACTCGTCCCGGATCCGCGGCGGAGCATCCGCAGCGGCTGCTTTCTCCGCGAAGCGTTCAATTACAACCCGGACACCTGGGACGGACGGGTAATGTATAGCCTCGCCAAGGCGCTGCGTTTCGCGCTCGAAACCCCCTGGGCAGATCTGCCCGAGGCGGTGCGCCGTGCTATCCTCTTTGGAATCGAGCCCAGGAAACTGTTGCTGACCGTGCCGCCCGAGGCCAAGGTGAAGCGCGACCAGTGGGCAGGCAAGGAAATCGGCTTCGGCGGGATTGCGCGGCGAATCGAGCGGCATTACCGCCGTTATCGGCAACGGGGCGAAGCGAACTCGCGGATGGAAGCCTGGCTCGACAAGGTCATGGTGGAGCACACGTGCCCCGACTGCAACGGCGCCCGCGTCCGTGCGACCCGGTTGCTGTTCACCGTGGCCGGGAAGTCCATCTACGATGTCGGCCAGTTCCACTTCGATGAGCTGCACGCGTTCCTCGGCTCGGTGAAACCGGCCGGTCCCGGCGCCGATGCGGGCCGGCAGGTGCTGAAAGAGATCCGGGGCCGGCTCGAGCTGCTGTTGGGAATTGGCCTGGATTATCTGAATCTCAACCGTCGCTCCGGTACGCTTTCGGGGGGCGAGTCGCAGCGGATCCGGTTGTCCACGCAGATCGGGTCGGGGCTGATGGGAATGCTCTACGTCCTCGACGAGCCGAGCATTGGCCTGCATCCCAAGGACAACGTCAAGATGATCACGACGCTGGAAAGCCTGCGCAACATCGGCAACACGGTCATTGTCGTGGAGCACGATGAAGCCACGATCCGCGCGGCGGACCACATCGTGGAGATGGGTCCCGGGCCGGGCGTCCACGGCGGCAACGTGGTCGTGCAGGGGATGCTTGACGACCTGCTCCGGTGCAAGGCGTCGCCGACGGGACAGTTTCTGTCGGGCAAGCGCTCCATCGCCACGCCGGCGCAGCGGCGGCCAGGCAACGGCAACGTACTGACGGTGCGCGGAGCCCGGGAAAACAATCTCAAATCCGTGGACGTGAAGTTTCCCCTTGGCATGCTGGTCGCGATCACGGGCGCCTCCGGATCGGGCAAGAGCACGTTGGTCAACGAGATCCTCTACAAAGCACTGTGGAAGCGGCTCGTGGATACGCGCACGCTGCCGGGCGACCATGACCGCGTGGACGGAATGGAGCATGTGCACAAAGTCGTCAACATCGATCAATCGCCGATTGGACGGAACAGCCGATCAAATCCTGCGACGTATATCGGATTCTACGACACGATCCGCGACCTGTTTGTGCAAGCGCCGCTGTCCGTGGAACGCGGCTACAAGGCCGGCCGGTTCAGCTTCAACGTCAAGGGCGGCCGGTGCGAGGAATGCCAGGGGGAGGGCGCGATCACCACGCAGCTCTATTTCATGCCCGACGTGGAAGTGACCTGCGGTGCCTGCAAGGGGGCGCGATTCAACAGCGAGACCCTGGAAGTAACGCTGCGCGGCAAGACCATCGACGATGTGCTCAACATGTCGGTGGAAGAAGGTGTGACGTTCTTTGCCCATGAGCCGGCCGTGGGTAAGAAAATCGAAGTGCTGAACGACCTGGGGCTGGGATACCTGACGCTGGGCCAGTCATCGACGACGCTTTCCGGCGGGGAAGCACAGCGAATCAAGATCGCGACGGAGCTGAGCAAACTCCAGCGGGCCAAGCACACCGTGTACATCCTCGACGAGCCGACCACGGGGCTGCACCTCGCCGATGTGCAGCGGCTCCTGGAATCGTTGAACCAGCTGGTGGACGCCGGGCATACGGTGCTGTTGATCGAGCATCACCTGGACGTGATCAAGACGGCCGACCACGTGATCGACCTGGGTCCGGAGGGCGGGCACGCCGGTGGCGAAGTAGTGGCGACGGGCACGCCGGAAGACATCGCAGCGTGCAAGCGCTCCCACACGGGACGGTTCCTTCAGGAACAATTGAGGGGCTAGCACGTATCGTGCCGGAAGGTCTGATCCCAAGTACACGGTCCGGTTTATGCTGTCGTTTGGCGGCGGTTCGCAGAACCGCAGGCTGTCCCGCCCCGCGCGGTTCTGCGAACCGCCGCTAAATCAAAATGGACACCTTCCGCCGGACCGCGTAGAAGAGGCGCAGATCCGGCACGGTCATTCAGGGAGTCGATCGGCCCTGTGCGGCCACCGGCGCATGCTTCACATACTTGTCGAACCAGGAAATCATTTCGTAGAGCGTATGTTCCACTGATTCGCGGGCCTGGTAGCCGTGGGACTCGTAGGGAAGCGTTACGTAGCGGACAATGCCGCCGTTGCCCCGGACGGCCTGGTACATGCGCTCGCTCTGGACCGGAAAGGTGCCGGGATTGTTGTCCGCCTCGCCGTGGATCAACAAGATCGGCGTCTTGATCTTGTCGGCGGACATGAACGGGGAGACCTTCAGGTACATATCCGGTGCTTCCCACAAGGTGCGGCGTTCACTCTGGAAGCCGAACGGGGTCAAGGTGCGGTTGTAGGCCCCGCTGCGGGCAATGCCGGCCTGGAACAACTTCGAATGAGCCAGCAAGTTGGCCGTCATGAACGCTCCATAGCTGTGCCCACCGACACCAACGCGATTGCGGTCGGTTACTCCCAGCGCGTCGGCCTTGTCGATGGCGGCCTTGGCACTGGCCACGATCTGCTCGACATAGGTGTTGTTCACCGTCTCCGGATCACCAACCACGGGCATCGCCGCCCCGTCGAGGATGGCATAGCCTTCCAGCAAGAAGAACAGGTGCGATGGGCCGCGGAGCATGGTGAAGTGGTTGGGCGAGCCGGAAACCTGACCCGCCGTGTCGGGATCGGTATATTCACGCGGATACGCCCAGACTACGGTTGGTAGGCGCTGCCCCGGCTTGTAGTCCGGCGGCAGGTAGAGCGTAAACGAGAGCAGCACGCCATCGGCCCGCTGGTAGGTGACAAGCTGCTTCTGGATCGTCCGCAGCTGGGGAGTCGGGTCCTGGAAATCGGTCAGCGGTCGCACCATGCCTTGCCCCGAGCGCACAAAGTAGTTCGGTGGGCGCTGGACGCTTTCCTTGCGGGTGATGAATTGCGAAGCGTCGTTATCGAGCAGAGCAACGACGGTTTCGTACATCTTGGCTTCGCTCTGAAACAACCGCTTCGTTTGGAGTGTCTGAAGGTCTAACCGGTCGAGAAACGGACGGTCTCCCTGGGGCGTCGCACCCCCGCCGATCAGATAGATGCCAGAACCATTCTTCTGTGCGACCTGCTGACCGTTCGGAAGGGTCTTGAGCACAGGAGTGCCGGGGTCGCGGTAACGGTCCTGGGCCGAGCGGTCCCAGACCACGCGGAGGGCCTGGTCGGGATGGGCCATTTCCAGCAAAAACGTTCGTGCCCACCGCCGGTCTCGGTCGAATTCACGCAGCAAGGCAAGCGCGCCGGTTTCCTCCCAGGTCAATCCCGTGTAGCGATGCTGGAGCTTGGCCAATTCCACCGGTTGAGTTTGGAAGGGAGCCCGCAACATCCGCAGGCGGTCGCGGTATGGTACCTTTTTTTTGGGATTCCCTTCATCGAGTGCTTCGACCCAGAGGAGCGTCGCCCCCTCGGTGGGGTGCCAGTGATACGCACGGGGACCCTTGACCACGCCATCGATGGGCACTTGATCCTCCAACGGCTGACTGGTCAGGTGGTAGATCCGTTGGCCGGTCTGGTCCCATACTTCAACCTCCTTGGGAAAAGCGTAAGCCGGGTGAACATACGAATACGGACGATGCTGGGATACCACCAGCAGGTGCTTGCCATCGGGCGCTGGCTCCGCCGAAGCTACGACCGCCGGTTTTCCCACCGAGCTGGATCGCAGCGTCTTCAGATCCACCAGCACCAGCTGCGACGTGGCGTAGTAATCGAACAGATCTTCATCGTGTTTGTTTTTCAGCAGATCCTGATACGTTCGCACCGGACCGGACTTGCCCGAGCTTTCTTGAACCGTCGGACCGTTGGGGACATCGGGCCGAGCCGGTGCTTGGCCGCGGCCGGCAACGACGGTTTTGCACAGCAGCGCCTGGCTACCCGGCATCCAATGGAACGGCTCGCCGTACACGGCATTCAACCGGATCTCCGGAACCGGACGGACCGCACCGCTGGATGCATCACCGATCCAGAGTTCGATGCCGGTAGCCGTGGTCTGGCTGAATGCAAAGTGTTTTCCGTCCGGGGACCAGGAAGGAAGACTGAGATAGGCATGCGCGGGGAGAGCCACTCGGATCGGCTTACCATCGGCCACGGTCTGCAACGTGTAGCCGATCCAGCGCAGCGGCCGGTGGGGACCGTTGGTGCGCGGGTTGATCCGCAATCCAGCGAGGCGCAGCATCGGCTCGGCCAAGTCGGCGATGGATGGATAATTGACGCCTTGGACCAGCAACATGCGTTCGTGGGTTGGACTGAAAACGACGGCGGGTGGCGGCGGGGCATCCAGGACGTCGAGGACCCGTTTCGGCGGCTTCTGATAGCCCTCCTGTCCCCGAGTCTCGGTGAGGAATGTGAACAGCAAAAACAGCATGCCACAGATCAGGACCGACAGAGAAGCCGAAGGTGTTCCGGCGTGGATTCTCATCGGGGACTCCCAGGTATGATCTGCCCTCCGTGCCCCTGCGGCGAGAACAAGAGCGCGCGACTCCATCCACCAGCGGTATCGTACGGCATTGCCAAGCAGAAGCAACCGGTTCCCCTTCCCCTGCCCCTTGCGCCAGCTCCGCAACCGGCCAAGCTTTCGCCTCGACAGCAATTTCTTAAAAAGGTGTTAACTTTGATTAACGCGCGCTTAACAAATTGTAAATCAAGCAATACATTTTCCTGCCGCGCGATTTCATCTTGTCTGGCAGGCAGGGAGCATCGATCACCGCAAGTACTTGGATAACAGCAAGTTTAAGCAAGCGCTGGCTGGCACGCGGAATGTCGAACCCAGGTGGTACGGCGTTTGCTGATTTACACGCCTCGTCCGTGACAGTCGGGTGGGGGATAGTCTCGGAGGATTTCAGGAACCACTCGATGGGGTGCGGCTTCTTCTGAGGTCGGCTGGTCCGGCGAAAACCTTGGTGATGGTAAGACGTTGCAGGAACGCGGTGCCCAAACCACTTACTGACGCGGTCTTATGCTCTCTAAACTCAACACGCCTCCGAACAACAACCTGGCTTCGCCGGCACTCGAAGTGGCTCCTATGGAACCGGGTCTGTGGCTGCGCCGGCCGATTTGGTACAGCCCCTGCAAGACGGCCCTCGAGTTCTGTGCCTGCCTGGCGATGCTCGTCTTGGCCGCGCCGATCATTCTTGTGGCGGCCGTGGTGGTCAAGCTGACGTCCCGTGGGCCCGCCTTTTACACGCAAACGCGGCTCGGCCTTGATGGCCGGGAGTACACCATTTATAAGCTCCGCAGCATGTTCCATAACTGCGAACGCCAATCGGGAGCATGCTGGTCCACGGCCGGAGACCCGCGGATCACTCCGGTGGGTCGTTGGCTACGCCGCCTGCACATCGACGAGCTGCCCCAGCTGTGGAATGTGCTCCGCGGCGATATGAGCCTGGTTGGCCCTCGGCCAGAACGGCCGGAATTCATTCCTCATCTCGAAGAGGCCCTTCCTCTGTACCGCTTGCGGCGGGGCGTTCTTCCCGGAGTTACCGGATTGGCCCAGGTCCAACTTCCTCCGGACACCGACCTGGAAAGCGTTCGCCGCAAGCTGGCATACGACCTGTATTACGTCTACAACGGCAGCCTGTGGCTGGATCTGCAATTGCTGGCTGCCACGGCCATCCACGTGGTGGGAGTTCCCTATTCCCTGATCGGCAAGTTCCTCTTCTTGCCAAGCAGTGAAACCGTGGAGAATGCCTATCGCAGCTTGAGCGTGGAAATGAGTACGCCATGCCAAGCGGATTCCGCCGTGACCAATCCCGCAGGGCCCGTCGTCGATATGGAAATGGCCACCTGCGCGTAAGCGCTGATTTTACAAGCCGGACGCGCCAGCGAAGGATCATGATCCTTCGCTGGCGCGTCCGGCTTTTGTGGGGCTGGAAAACCTCATGACGGATTGGACGGTCCCGTCTTTACCGCCAAGGCTAATGCAGCAGCAATCAGCACAAGCATACCGCCAATTACCATGACGACGGTTACCGCGCCGATGGTGGTGCTGGCAAACTCGCCCAGTTGATTCCATTTCTGGATCAGTTTCGGCAGGAAACGACCAAGCAAGAGGACGGCGAGGATAATCGCCCCGCCCAGCGACACGGCCGGTGCATAGAAAACACCCACCGCACACAAGAGTAGTAGCAGACCCGCGATCCCGCCGGCCACCAGGGAAGCCATGCTGTGGGCACCCACATAGCCCAGGATGCCTCCCCCAATGGAAGCCAATCCATAAAGGGCTGTAATGGCAACGGCGAACCAGTAAGTCGCTGGGAGTCCGTTCATCGCGGGTCAGCCTTTCTCGTGAACAGTGCAGCCAAAGTTCCTGGAATCACACGCGCGGCAGCTGCCAGGGCTCCCGTCGTTCGCGGTCCAACCATTTGTTGGCCTCTGCATCTTGGACGAACCGCCATTCCTTGGGATCCCAGGCCAGCTTGCGGTGGTTCCAGTACGCGAGGTTGCCCAGGTGGCAAACCGTTACGGAACGGGCGCCGATCTCCACGTCGCAGAGAGGCCGTTTGCGTGCCCGAACACAATTTAGCCAATCGCGTTGATGGCCCGGCGACTTGTAAAGGTGCACATCTTTTTCACCCAGCGGCTGCGCGATGATCTCCTTGGGATCGCTCGCCTTGAAGCCACGATCCACAAAAATCCTCCCGTCGCTGCCGACGAACGTGACGCCGACTCCCCTCCGAGTGGTGGGAGGATTGGGATCGCTGCCGTGGATGACTTCGATCCCATTGGCGTAAACATACCGGACACCCCGTTGTGCTTTGGGGTCCTCAGGGGGAATGATTTGCACGGGGCCGGAATCGTCCATGCCCAGGCCCCACTGGGCAATATCAAAATGATGAGCGCCCCAATCCGTCATCATGCCGCCAGAATACTCGCGGTAGTTGCGCCAATCCGGAAAATGATCGTGGACGCCGCGCGGACTGAGGACGGAGTTGTACGGACGCTTCGGAGCCGGCCCGAGCCAGCGATCCCAATCTAACCCCGGCTCGAGATTTTGCTCGGGCAGATCGCACCATCTGCTCGGAGAGCCAACGTTGACGTAGACCGTCTTGACCTTGCCAATCCGACCGCTGCGTACCAGCTCACAGGCCAGCCGAAATTCCGAACTGGACCGTTGCTGACTTCCGGTCTGGAAGACGCGGTTGTATTTACGGACCGCATCGATCATCGCCTTGGCCTCGTGGATGGTCAGCGACAGCGGCTTCTCACAGTAGATGTCCTTGCCGGCTTTGCACGCTTCCAGCACCGGGATGGCATGCCAGTGATCCGGCGTCGCAATGACTACAGCGTCGATGTCCTTGCGGGCCAACAGCTCGCGGAAATCGTTGTACGCGGCACAGCCCTTGTATGCGCCGTTTTTCCGCTGTTCGGCGTAGCGTTTCTCCACCATGTCCTTGGCATTTTCACGCCGGGTCGTGTCCACGTCGCAGACTGCCAGGACCTGCGCATCGTCCTGGCGCAGGAAATATCCCAGGTGGCCACGGTTTTGTTTTCCCACACCGATGAATCCGAGCGTGAGCCGCTCGCTGGCCGCGGATTTGGTGTCGTCGCCCAGGGCAGTGCCCGGCACGATGACCGGCACGGTAGCCGCCGCGACCGCAGCGCTGCGGAGGAAATCGCGCCGGTTGATCCCTCGCTGGTGTGTCTTCATGTCCATCCTCCCGAAAGATTGTGAAACATAATTGAATGTCGGTACAGGGAAGGCAATCATCGAGCGTACCGTATGCGGCGCCAGATGCAAGCAGGAACTTGCGAGTTTTCGCCGCGGACGGCCTAGCCCGGAGCCAGGTTATAGCGATGGCGAAAACTAACCCGCCGCAGCAGGTTCGGCGGTCTGGCTGTTGCGATTGCTCAGATGTCGTTGCGTCGATAACATGCAGGGAATACGGCCCGTAGGGCGTTCGTGGCCGTGTCCGAGAACAATTTCTCAAGCCTGAGGCTTTCTTGATCATGACCCAGCGTATCGTGCCAGTCAAACGTACCCTTGCCTTGTTCGTTGTCCTCGCCGGTCTGCTCGGCATGGCGCCGCGGCTGGCAGCTGAACCGGTGCCAGGCCGCCAGGACCGTCTGGTAGTCCAGATGGTGTGCAGCCTCTTGCAGCAAGGGCACCTCTCCCGGCCCGAGATTGGCGACGAGTTGTCGCGCCGCCTGTTTCGGCGCTTCTTCAAGGAGATGGATCCATCCAAGCTGTACTTCCTCCAGACCGATGTCGATGAGCTCAAGAAGTACGAGACTCAACTCGATGATATGCTCCTGGAAGGGGACCTGAGCTTCGCCTACAAGGTGTATGATCGCTTCCTGCAGCGGCTCGGGCAGCGCATCAAGCTGGTGGAAGAGCTGATCGAAGCGCCGCACGATTTCAAGGCCCAAGAGTACCTGGAAACCGATTTCGATGCGATGGATTTCCCCCGCACCGACAGCGACGTGCGGGAGCGCTGGCGGAAACGGATCAAGTTCGACCTGCTTCTCCAGCGGCTAGCGCAGAAACCGCTTCCCGAGGCCGAAGCCAAAAAGAAAGTCCTGCAACGCTACCAAGATCTCCTGAAACGCTGGAAACAGCTGGACAATTACGACCTCATGGAGATGTACCTCTCCGACCTGACCGCCAGCGTGGATCCCCATTCGTCGTACATGTCCGCGCCGACCTTGGATGATTTCGACATTGCCATGCGGCTGAGTCTGGAAGGAATTGGCGCCCTCCTTCGGTCGGAGAGCGGCCAAACGATTGTCGCCGAAGTGATTCCCGGCGGAGCAGCGGCACAGGATGGCCGGCTCAAGCAGAACGACAAGATCGTAGCGGTCGCCCAGGGTGACGGCCAATTTGTGGACGTGGTCGATATGAAGCTCCGCGAAGTCGTGAAGCTGATCCGTGGCCCACGAGGCACCAAGGTACAGCTGAGGGTGATCCCGGCCGAGAAGGTGGCACCCGTTGTTTACGATCTGACCCGTCGGAAGATCGAGCTGAAATCGCAGGAAGCGCGGCAGGAAATCCTTGAACAGGGCAAGAAACCAGACGGTAGCCCCTACCGGATTGGCGTGATCGATCTGCCGTCCTTCTACGCCGAGCCAGGCTCTCGAAAGAATGGCCAGGGAGACGCGAAAAGCGCCACCGAGGACGTCCGCAAGATCCTGAAGGAGTTCACGGCCAAGGGCGTGGATGGGGTGGTCCTGGACCTGCGCAAGAACGGGGGTGGAGCCCTCAACGAAGCCCTCGCCCTGACGGGACTGTTTATCGACCAGGGTACGGTAGTCCAGGTAAAAGGGTCGCAGGGCCCCGTGCAGCGGCTGAAAGATCCGGAGAAGGGAACGGTCTACGCCGGTCCGTTGATGGTGCTGGTTAGCCGTTACAGTGCCAGCGCATCAGAGATTCTTGCCGGCGCACTCCAGGATTACGGGCGTGCCCTGATCGTGGGCGACTCTTCCACGCACGGCAAAGGGACCGTGCAGGCGCTCCTCGACCTCGGTAGCCAGATTGCCGGCAACCGCGTGGGAGGGGGCACGCAACCCAAGCTGGGCGCGCTGAAGTTGACCGTGCAACAGTTCTACCGGGTCAACGGCGACAGCACCCAGAACCGCGGCGTGCTTTCCGACATCGTCCTTCCGTCGCTCAGTGAAGTTGTCGCCACCACGGAAAAGGAGATGGACCACGCCTTGGCCTTCGATCAGGTCAAGCCGGCGGAGCACCAGGACCTCGGGATGGTCCCCCTGGATGTCAAAGCGGCTCTCCAGGCCCGATCGGCCGAACGAGTCAAGAATTCCGCCGAATTCGCCAAGTTAGCCAAGGAGATCGAGCTTCTCAAGACCCGGCGTGCCCGCAAGGCCATCCCGCTGAACGAAGCCGAACTGCGGGAGCAATTCACCAAGGATGAGGCCGAGAAAGTCGACCAGCGTGTCAATGGCCTGTTTCCTCCGGAGACTCCGGACACGGAGACTTACAAATTCCAGCGTAATTTCGTCAACGACGAAGTCCTGCACATCATGGAGGATTTCATTCAAGGCAAGAAGCTCGCGCAATCGCGGTGACTCAACCAGGGCTGCTTGCGTTTGCCGCGCCGTGAATACCCTCAAACGCCAAACGCAAGCAGCATGCCTATTCAAACAGCTTGCTCACCGATTCATTGAAGTGAATGCGTTTGATGGCGTCAGCCAACAGCGGGGCCACGCTCAGGACTTTGATGTTCGGTAGTTGCTTATTGGGCGGCAGCGGGATGCTGTCGGTCACCACGACTTGCTTGATGGGAGCATCCCGCAGGCGTTCGATGGCCGGGCCACACAGCACGGCGTGGGTTGCACAAGCATAGACTTCGCGGGCGCCGTTGTACTTGGCCACATTGGCCGCACCTACCACGCTCCCGGCGGTGGTGATCATGTCGTCGAAGATCACCGCCGCCTTGTTCTCCAGCGAGCTACCGATCAGGTTGGCCTGTTTCGTCTCCGTGGCACTGGAGCGCCGCTTATCGACAATGGCGATTCCGCCACCGATCTTCTTCTGATGAAGCAAGGCCCGCTTGATGCTCCCCTCGTCGGGGCTGAGCACCACCAAATCCCGCGACGGAATATTCAAACTGCGAATGTATTCATTGATGACCGGCCCGGCGTGCATGTGGTCCACGGGAATATCAAAGAACCCCTGGATCTGCGCCGCATGGAGATCCAGCGCCAGCGCGCGATTGGCCCCCGCAATCGTCAGGAGATTGGCAACAAGCTTGGCGGTGATCGGCACCCGGCCGACATCCTTGCGGTCTTGGCGGGCGTAGCCGTAGTACGGAAGCACCACGGTGATCCGCGCAGCACTGGCACGCCGGAAACTGTCGAGCATGATCAACAGTTCCATCAGGTTCTCATTGACTGGCGGGCAGGTGGGCTGGACCAAGAAGATGTCTCGGCCACGCACGTCTTCTTCGATGCGCACCGAAATTTCGCCATCGGGGAAATTCGACAACGTCACCTTGCCGAGCGTATCGCCCAGCACGTTGGCAATGTTTTCCGCGAGCCGGATATTCGCTCTGCCGCTGAAGACCTTGAGCTTGTTGTTGTTGTTCATGATCCGCCCGCGGATGAAGCCTGGAAAGGACTTCTTCCGCTTTCCGGCAGAGCAAGCACAGCCTGCGACCGTTCGCGGAAGAGCCCAACTCCGGCATTATGAAGGGACCATTAAGGGCCTGTCAACGGACAACGTTCCTTCATTGCTTAGCATACAAGAATTCTCTGGTTCTTGTACAATGGGGTGACAGCCCAGGGTCCACCATGAGCAACCCCGCGTCGAAAGCCCACCGGTTGGTGCCGCTGCAAAACAAACCGGCGGGGCAGCTGATGATCCACGAAATCTATCGCAGTATCCAGGGCGAATCGACGTTCGCCGGACTGCCGTGCGTGTTTGTGCGCCTGGCCGTTTGCGACGCCCGTTGCGCCTACTGCGATACGCCGCATGCCTTTACCCAGGGAGCGCTCCGCACGTTGGATGACATCGTGCACCGGGTGCAGGACGATCATTGCCCCCTGGTGGAGATCACCGGTGGTGAGCCGCTCCTTCAGGAGGAAGTGTTTGGGCTGATGGCGGAGTTGGCGGACGGGGGGATGACGGTGTTGCTGGAAACCAGCGGTGCCCACGACGTGAGCCGGGTCGATCCGCGCGTGCACATCATCATGGACCTCAAATGCCCCGACAGCGGTGAGTGCGAAGGCAACCTCTGGGCCAATCTTGATGTCCTGAAACCGACCGATCAGATCAAGTTCGTGGTTGCCTCGCGGCGGGACTTCGAATGGGCCGAGGAAATCATTCGAACGCATGACTTGGACCGCCGGTTCATCGTCTTACTGAGCCCGGTCTTCAGTGCGGTTGCGCCGGTGCAGCTAGCAGAGTGGCTACTGGCCTCGGGATTGAATGTGCGCATGCAGCTGCAATTGCACAAGTATATCTGGGACCCCCAAGCACGGGGCGTGTGAGGGCCATGCCGTTCCGCTCCCGTTCCCGAAGCGGCCAGCGCCCGTAAGATAATGAACGCCTCGTATTCGTTCCATTTTCACCGGGGGGTGCGTCAAGATGAATAAGGGAAACCTTTCGCGACGTGGATTCTTGCAGCGTTCGATGGCCATCATGACCGCGTCCGGGCTGCCCGCCTGGTATGCCCGCGAAGTGCTGGCCGACAACGAAGAGAAAGCTGGCAAAGGCAAGACCATAGCGGCGAATGACCAGATCCGCATGGGAGCCATTGGCATCGGCAGTCCCCAGAGCCGGGGCATGGCCATCATGGGCGATGCGCGCCGACAGAAGGGGGTGGTTTACCTCGCCGCCTGTGATGTGGACAGCCGGCATCTGGATCGGGCCGCCCAGCGGATCGGCCCCGATTGCGCCAAGCTCAAGGATTTTCGCCAGCTCCTTGACCGCAAGGATATCGATGCCGTTACCATCGCCGTGCCGGACCATTGGCATACGCTCATTGCCATCGATGCGCTCCGCAAAGGCAAAGATGTGTACTGCGAAAAGCCACTCACGTTGACGATTGCGGAAGGGAAAGCCCTAGTCAAAGTGGCCAAGCAGACCGGCCGGGTCTTCCAGGTTGGCAGCCAACAGCGCTCCGATCGCCGCTTCCGGTTGGCCTGTGAGCTGGTTCGCAACGGCCGGATCGGCAAGATCACCACCGTGGAAACGCGCATCGGTGCCAATCCGACCTCCCCGCCGATTCCCACGGTGCCTCCTCCGAAAGAACTGGATTGGGACTTCTGGCTGGGGCAGACGCCAAAAGTGGATTATGTCGAGCTGCAGCAAGGCCAGCAAACCTTCACGCGCTGCCACTACGAGTTCCGCTGGTGGTACGAGTATTCCGGCGGCAAGATGACCGACTGGGGCGCCCATCACAACGATATCGCGCAGTGGGGCCTGGGCATGGACGACAGCGGGCCGGTGGCCATCGAAGCAACCGGAACCCAGCCGGCCACCCAGCCGAATCGCTACAATTGCCATCCGACCTTCAAGGTCACCTACACCTACGCCAACGGCGCCCGCTTGATCTGTAGCCATACACAGCTGGACGGGAGCCCGGATCCGAAGGAGTCTCGGATCCCCGGCAGGGGTGGACAAGAACGAACCGAACAGCACGATAATGGCGTACTGTTTGTCGGCGAAGGCGGCCGATGGATTTTCGTCAATCGCGGCCTGATCACAGCCAGCGATCCGAAACTGCTGAACGAACCGCTGCCCAGCAACGCAACCCGGCTCTACAAGTCGGATGATCATATGGGGAACTTCATCGACTGCGTGCGCAGCCGCAAGCAGACCATTTGCCCCGCGGAGGTCGGCCATCGCTCAGTGAGCGTCTGCCACCTCGGTGTCATCGCCCTGCGTTCCGGCAAGCAGCTGAAATGGGATCCGATCAAGGAAGTGTTTGTGGGCGACCCGGAAGCAAACCGGTGGCTCAGCCGCGAGATGCGGGCCCCGTGGAAGCTGGACGTTTAGGAACCTGCTTGTGGCCGCTGGTGTTTCGCGCTCGGTATTCTTTACCCAGCGCGAAACACCAGCGGAGGAACCACGCTTGAAATCGTTCCTGATCCTTTTTGGAAGAAAAACAACTTCGCGAAATCTCGGACACCGCGTTAATCGTTCTTATAGGCGGAAACTTCTTGGAGGGACGCAAAGAGGGCACGCGCTGACGCAACCCTGTCATTGCCAGGGAGGGTGTCCGTGCCCCAGGCAAACTTGGCACAATCGCTCCAACCGGGGAAACAGCGCCTGTTTACGCCGGAAATTCGGATTCTAGCGAGCTGTCGGGTTGCCATCAGCCCAGCCAGAGATAAGCTCTTTCATTGCTGGCACATAGAAGTTCCAGCTCTGGAGAAGGGATCGGCAAAGTTCGCTGTTTTCTACGCCTTCATCGAGCACAAGGGGAGTGATCCCAGTCTGACCACGTGCCTTGCACCACGCTCCCCAAGGGATGTCCACGCCCGCGCTGCGCCCGAACTCTTTGCCATGATGGTTGTCGTATCAGGCCGTCAAGGAGCTACACCATGTTCCGCATTTGGTTTTGCCCGCCCATCCCTCGCCTTGTCAAACGGATCCAACGCAGTCGCCATTCGCTCTCTCTCGCCTGGAGCTCTGGCCAGCTCCGCCTGGAGGCACTCGAAAGTCGCTTGGCGCCGGCAACGCATACATGGACCGGAGCGACAAGCAATCTTTGGTCCGCGGGTACCAACTGGTCGGGTGGCTCGCCCGCCGGAGACCCCACCGCGGTCTTGATATTCCCCGGCGGCGCGGCAAATCTTACGAACAGCAACGACCTCACCGGTCTGAGTGTGACGTCGATTACCTTTTCCGGAAACAGTAATTACAGCGTTGGCGGCAACGCGCTCACGCTGAACAGCGGCGGGATCACCCTTGATAGCACCGTGACCTCCGCCACCGACACCATCACGTTCGACCTCACGCTTGGGCTCTCCCAAGCCTGGACGGTCACCACCGCCAACACCGCCTTGGCCGTGAGCGGCATGATCAGCAGCGGCGCGGGCGCCGGTCTCACGAAGACGGGTGCCGGCATCTTGGCCCTCGGCGGAACCAACGGAGCCTTCCAGGGCGGCGTGACCCTGTCCGCGGGCACGCTTTCCCTGGGCACCGACACGGCTCTCGGTACGGCAACGGCCACTCTGAGTGGCGGCGTGCTTGGAGCCAGTACCGCCGTTTCTCTGACGAATTTGTTCACCGTCAGCGCATCGACGACGATCGGCGGCAGCAACAACATCACCTTCATGGGTCCGATCACCCTGACAAGCGGCGCCACCTTGACGGTGAACAACTCGGCCACGACCACCTTTGCGGCTGCCCTCGGCGGATCCGGCTCACTGGACGTGGCGCCGGGGCTAGGCGGCACCGTCGCTCTCTCTGTCGCCAACAATACGTTTACGGGCAGTACAACGCTGACCTCCGGCACGCTCAGCCTGGGCAACTCGACATCCCTCGGCTCGGGCGGCACCTTGAGCTTCTTGGGCGGCACCTTGCTCACCTCTGCCGCAGCCGGCATTGCCGTGGCCAACCCCATCAACGTCAACGCCGCAGCCAATGCGGCCACGATCATCGGCGGCAGCAACAACATCAGTCTGACCGGCCCCGTTTCCTTGCTCAACGCCACCACGCCCCTGACGGTCAGCGACACCGGTGGTGCAACATTCAACAGCTCGGTGACAGGGGCAGGAGGACTGACCATCACGGCCGGGACCGGGACGGTGCTGCTGCTCGTAGCGAACACGTACATGGGCACCACCACGCTGACCTCGGGCGTCTTGGTCGTTGGCGATCCGTCCGCCCTCGGTACCGGCAATCTGGTTTTGGGCGGAGGCAAGCTCCAATCGAACGGAACGGTGACGCTGAGCAATTCCTTTACGGTCACGGGACCGGCTACGGTCGGCGGCAGCAACACGCTCACCCTGTCCGGCCCCGGGATCCTGAACACCGGCAGCATGCTCACGGTGGACAACACCGCGGCCACCACGCTTTCGGGCGTCCTCAGCGGCGGAGGCGGACTTGCCGACGTAGGAACCGGCACGCTGATCCTGTCGGCGGTCAACATGTACACCGGCCCCACGCTAATCAGCACCGGCACGCTCCAGCTCGGAGTTGCCAACGCCGTTCCCAGCGGCAGCGCCGTGACGGCGGACGCCACGTTCGACCTGCACAACTTGAACGATACGATTGGTTCCCTCGCGGGAATGGGCACCGTGTTCCTGGGAAGCGGCACGCTCACCACCGGCGGGACCACTCCCTCGACGACATTCACAGGCCAAATCAACGGCACCGGCGGCCTAACCAAGATCGGCACCGGCACGCTTACGTTGACCGGCACCAACGGTTACACCGGGGCCACCGATGTCATGGCAGGGACGCTGATTGTGAACGGCTCGCAGCCGGGCAGCAATATTACGGTGAGCAACGTTGCCTCCCTGGGGGGTTCCGGTACGGTGGGGACGCTCACCGTGACCGGCACGGTCAGCCCGGGCGGTCCAGGCACCGCCATCTTGCACAGCGGCAATACGGCTTTTAATCCCGGTTCGACCTTTGTCGTCACCCTCAACGGCACAACGGCCGGCACCGGCTACAGCCAACTCAACGCCAGCGGCAACGTCGACCTCACGACTAATCCGACGCTCAATCTCACCGCTGGCTTCGCCGCCAACATAGGCGATACCTTCACGATTATCACCAGCATGGGCACGCTGACCGGGACGTTCGCCGGCCTGCCGAATAACAGCACGATCGTGGCCAATGGACAGACGTTTCGCATCACCTACAGCGGCACCGCCGTCACGTTGGCGCGAACCGTCTCTGCCACGACGACGGTGGTTACGGCCTCGGCCAATCCCTCCGTGTTCGGACAGCCGGTGACCTTCACCGCTACCGTGAGTCCGGTGCCTCCCATAACCGGCACTCCAACCGGGATGGTGACCTTCCAGGATGGCAGCACCGTCCTGGGCATGGGCACGCTGACCAATGGCGTCGCCACCTTTACGACGACCACACCGTTGAGCATCGGGCCCCATATGATCACCGCTGTCTACAATGGCGACGCCAGCTTCGCCGGCAGCACGTCCCCTGTGCTGAGCCAGATCGTCAACCAGGCTTCGACCACGGTCACGGTGTCGGGGTCACCCAGTCCTTCGGCCACGGGGCAATCGGTAACCTTCACGGCCACGGTCATGGTGAACACTCCCGGAACGGGCACGCCGACCGGCACCGTGACGTTCCGGGATGGCGTGACCATCCTAGGGAGCGGCATGCTCGATAGCACCGGCCACGCTATGTTTAGCACCACATCGCTGGCGACCGGCATGCACACGATCACCGCGGTCTACAGCGGCGACACCAACTTCACGACGACCACTTCGCAGCCGTTCACGCAAAACGTGCTCCTGCCGACGGTCTCGACCCTCGCTTCGTCGCCGAACCCTTCGATCTTTGGTCAATCGGTCACCTTTACCGTGACGGTGGCTCCGGTCGGTTCGAACATGAGTACTCCTACCGGGACGGTAACATTCAAGGATGGCACCAACACGATCGGCACCGCCATGCTGAGCGGTGGGACGGCGACGTTCACGACATCAACCCTGACCACCGGTTTCCACACCATCTCGGCGAGCTACGGCGGCGATAGCACCTTCGCTTCGAGCACTTCAGGAAACGTGAGCCAGACGGTCAATCAAGCAACCACCAGCACGACCCTGATGTCCTCGGTCAATCCTTCGGCTTCGGGCCAACTGGTCATCTTTACGGCCACGGTGACGGCCGTCGCTCCTGGCTCGGGTATCCCCACAGGGACCGTTACCTTCCGCGATGGTACGACAACCCTCAGCATGGCCACGCTCGATGCCAACGGCCGGGCCACTTTCCAAGTCTCGAGTCTGACACCGGGACCACACACGATCACGGCCACTTACGGCGGCGATACGAATTTTACGACGAGTGCATCTACTGCCTTGACGCAAACAGTCCAGAGCAGCTCGACTGTCGCCTTGACTTCGTCGGTCAATCCATCGGTTTTTGGTCAGCCCGTTGTCCTTACCGCAACGGTCAGCGCAGTTTCGCCGGCCACGGGCACCCCGACGGGAATGGTCACCTTCATGGATGGGACCACCACTCTGGGCACAGGCACGCTGAATGCCAGCGGCGTGGCCACGTTCACCAGTTCGGGGCTGAGCGTGGGCTCACATACCATCACCGCCATGTATGGCGGCGACTCCACATTTTCGTCGAGCACTTCGACGGGGCTGACGCAGATGGTGAACCCGGCGAGGACGACGACCGTGGTGACCTCGTCGCTCAATCCATCGACTTCGGGCCAGGCCATCACGTTCACGGCTACGGTCAGCCCAACGGCTCCCGGCGCCGGCACGCCAACCGGCAGCGTGACCTTCATGGATGGCTCGACGGTCCTGGGGACTGGCACGCTCAGTGGCGGCAGCGCGACGTTCCAAACCAGCAGCTTGAGCGTGGCGGCACACCAAATCACGGCGGTCTACGGCGGCGATAGCAACTTCTCGGGGAGCACCTCGGCGGCCCTGACCCAGACCGTAAACCAGGCGGC
Organism: Gemmataceae bacterium; assembly: GCA_035295665.1. Lineage (GTDB taxonomy): Bacteria > Planctomycetota > Planctomycetia > Gemmatales > Gemmataceae > DATGIQ01. The sequence continues at coordinate 57,443 of DATGIQ010000360.1, forward strand.
GCCCACCGGGACTCCGAGTCAAAAATTCGTGACCCAGGTCTACCGTGACTTGCTCGGCCGCGACCCCGATCCAGGCGGCCTGGCACACTTCAGCTCACTCATCGATATGAATCAAGCGACCAATGCCCAGGTGGCCGAGAAGATCCAGACCAGCCAGGAAGCGCGAACACGCCAAGTGCAGAACTTGTTCCAACAGTTTCTCGGCCGGCAGGCAGACCCGGTGGGGCTAGATCTCTCCACACGTTTCCTCGGCATGGGCGGATCGTTTTTCCAGCTCGAATCCGCCATCGTCGGCTCCCCGGAATACTTCCAGCGCGCCGGCGGCACAAACAACGGCTTCTTGACGGCGGTGTACCGCGATGCTCTGAACCGGGCCGTGGATCCGGTTGGTCAATCGCTTGGCAGCCAGGCCCTCGCCTCGGGCACAAGCATGGCCCATCTCGCGGAAGTCGTCTTCACGAGTCAGGAGGGGCTGCAAGACCAGGTGCAAAGCTTCTTCAATCAATTCCTGCATCGTGCTGCCGACAGCGCGGCCCTCGGTGCTTCCACCACGGCCTTGCAGCAGCGGATTCAGCAGCAGGAACAGCAAACGAACCTGACGCAAGATCAACAGGAAGAGCAAGCGGAGCACGGACCGCCCGCACCGGTGGGGGCGAGCGTTGATGACCTGGTGGGCGTCATCCTCGGCTCGACCGAATACTCCAGCCGTCTGTAAGCGTTGAAAACGCGGGCCTCGCCCCTTGGCTCCTCTCCAGTGGAGAGGTCAACGGGCGAGGCCACTTCGAAGAGGATTCCGAAACTTCTTTGACTCGATGCTTCGCTAGGGATTCTTCGTCTTGCCTGCCCCTTTTTCATCCCCACCTGCAATCTTACGGGCCATCTTGAGATGCTCGCGCAGGATCGGCAGGGTCTTCGAGGCAAACTCCTTCAACTCCGGATCTTGCCCATCTTTGGCTTCATGTTCGAAGAGGGTGATCGCCTCCTTGTGATCGCTGATCATATGGCTCATGAAGGCATGATCAAACTCGGCCCCTTTGAGCCCGGCCAACCGGTCCAGGACAGCACGATGTTTCTTATCCATCTCCGGGGCGGGAGGAATCCGTCTGGTATCGGCGATGCGGTTGAGATCTTTGTTGGCCTTGGTATGGTCATCGAAGATGCGGCGGGCATAGCTTCTCACGTCCTCACTGCTAGCCTGCTTCATCGCTATTCTGCCGAGATCGATCTCGGCCAGGTTGTCGGCAGAAGCTTTTTTCACAAACTGTTGGTCCGTGAGTGGCTGCCCGCTTTTCGTTTGCTGTGCCTCTGTCGGCCAACTGAGCCACAAGCAAGCGGCCAGCGCCAGCAGGCCAGCCAATCTGAAGCTTCGTCTCATAGTGATTCTCCTTTCGATAAGAAACTACGTTGAAACAACCGAGAACTGCGCCTGTAACGCCACCACACCAGAAGAGATTACGGAGAAGAAGGAGGTGCAAACGGCATGCCTGGATGGGGAGCAGGGGCGATCGATTCGCTTGCTGAGGCAAGTTTGAATGAGAGAACCCCATGAGCATGAGGTTGACGCATGGATCGGCCACCAGTCTGATCACCTCGCGCTCTTGGTAGCAAGCTGCTGTCCTTGAGCCGGAGTGCCGGAGAGGAA
>DATGIQ010000361.1:0-10831 GCA_035295665.1 Gemmataceae bacterium
CCAAACTGCCGATCGGCATGGCATCGTCGGCAACGGCTGGCTCTGGCGGGAGACGGGAGAGGTCCGATTCTGGCAACAATCGAATCGCCTGCTCCAAGCTAAGCCGCTTTACCAAACGGCACGCCGCTTGGCACAGGAACGCGGCCGAGCATTTCGCTGTGCCAAGCTGTTTTGGTGGTTCAATCAAGGGGCCGCCGTGGACATCAGCGTGACGCCAAAACCGCATTACGGAGCGGATGGCAACAAAGCCTTTGGCATCTTCGCCACGCCGGAGGGGCTGGGCGAACGGCTGGAGCAACAGCTGGGGCCCTTCCCTTTCCATACCTTTTGGGGTCCTCTCGCCGGCCTGGCTAGCACGCAGTGGATCGCCCACTGTGCCGCGGAAGTGCTCCGAGCAGAACGGCCGGACCTGACCCTCGTTTACCTTCCCCACCTCGATTATGATCCGCAGCGTTTCGGTCCGGCGGGGTGTAATATGCCTCGGCTTGTCGCAGAGCTGGACGAGGCGGCGGCCCCGCTCTTGGACGCGGCCAAGGAGACGGGGACTTTGGTCTGGATCCTGAGCGAATATGGGCATGTGCAGGTGCAACGGGCCGTCCTCCTCAACCGCACGCTGCGGCGGGCTGGTCTCCTCGCCGTCCGACGGGGGCCTTTCGGCGAAATGTGGGAACCCTTCACGAGCCGAGCCTTCGCCGTCTGCGATCATCAATTGGCCCACATCTATGTGAACGATCCGGCGGATATCCCCGCGGTGCACGAGCGGATGGCCGGGTTGCCTGGAGTGGCCCGCGTGTTGGCCGGTGAACAGCGGGCGGAACTGGATCTTACCCACACCCGTGCAGGGGATCTGGTTGCCCTTGCTGAAGCGGATGCCTGGTTCGCCTATCCGTTCTGGTTGGAAGACCGGCAAGCTCCCGACTATGCACGAACGGTCGATATCCATCGCAAACCTGGCTACGATCCGTGTGAACTTTTCTTCGATCCCCGCCTTTGGTGGCCGCGCGGCCGAGCCTTGCTGCGCCTCGTCCAGAAAAAAGTGGGGTTCCGAGCGCTCCTGGATGTAGTCCCGCTCGATCCGGAGCTGGTTCGGGGTAGTCACGGGCTGCGGGCGGCTGCGCGCGCCGACCGGCCCATCCTGATCGGCAATGGCCCGGCTCCCGGTCCGTCCGATTTGCCCATGACCGCTGTACACGATCTGGTTTTGCAGGCGTTGGAACGCGCGCAATAGAACGCAGAGAATCGTGGATCGGGAGAATCCGATCTGCGAAAACCCGCCGAATCTGTATTCTTCCGCGTTCTGTTTACGGCACGCTCAGAATCTGCGACGTACAGTTGCTATAGACTGCGCTTTAGTCTCCTGGGGTGGATAGTGCATGGTGGGCCGTATTTTTCTTGGCCGATATGAAGCGCTCCGCCAACTGGGCGAAGGCGGCATGGGCCGCGTCTATCTGGCCCGCCAGTTGGACCTGGGCCGACAAGTCGTCGTCAAGGTCATGCACGAACAGGTAGCGGCCGACCCGCATTTCCGCGACCGGTTTCAACGCGAAACGCTGCTGATGGCACGGTTCCAGCATCCGTACGCCGTGACCCTCTACGATGCCTCGCTGAACGATCCGGAAGGGCCGTGCATCATCATGGAATACATCCGGGGTGTAACCCTGGACGTGCTCCTGGAGCGCAACACCCGGTTGAGTCCGCCGCGGGTCGGTCGGTTGCTCGGGCAGTTGGGCGAGGTGCTCCAGGCTGCGCATGCCCAAGGAATTGTTCACCGAGACCTCAAACCGGCCAACCTCATGGTTGTCGACCCGGACACGCCCTACGAAAAGATCAAGGTGATGGATTTCGGCCTGGCGACGCTCCTCGACCCCATTTCCCTAAAGAAGCTCACCGACACCAAGGCGGAGTTTGCGGTCGGCACTCCGGGATACATCAGCCCTGAACAGGTCCGTGGCGAACCCATGGATCATCGTGGTGACCTGTATAGCGTCGGCGTCATCCTGTACGAGCTGTTGTGCGGCAAGCTTCCCTTCACGGGGTCGTCGTCCATGGAAGTGATGCTTGCCCATGCCAACGCCGAGCCGCCCACGTTTGCCGAGATGGGGGCCGGCGAATGGGTGCCGCCCGGCGTCGAAGCACTCGTCCGCGCCTGCCTGGCCAAGGAGCCGAACAAACGCCCGGCCAATGCGCGAGAGCTCATCGAACGCTACGAAACGGCGTTGGACCACGAACAGGTCGTGAAACAGCAAACCTTGCCGCCCGAACATCCCCGGGCCCAGCAGCTCGAAGCCCCTCCGCCAGTTCCGGCGAACTATGTCAACCCCACCCGCAACGATCCTTATGCCATCGTGCATGAGCTGGAAGCATGGATGCCGGAGCGCATCGCGGCCTACAAGCTCTTCGGCTTCGTGCAAGATGCCGGCGGCCAAGTGGTCGAAAGTGTTCCCGGCCGGATTCGTGTTCACCTGGGAGGCGCGCAAAGTGCCTACGGTTGGGGCAGCCCGGGGCCGCTCTCCTGGCTGGGGATCGGCCGAAAGGCGGCCCAGATTGAAATGGAACTCAATCTCCAACGGACCGACCCGGGACGGGAGAATTTGCTGCGCATCACCGTGGCCCTGCGTGCACTCAATAAAGGAGACCGGGCCAGTGTCGAATGGCGCGCCCGCTGTAATCAAATCTTCTGCGACTTGCGGGGCTATCTCCTGGGACAAAGCGGTGCCGTGGTCGAACCGAGGGGATGATCCGGCCTCCTCAGCAAGCAACGCGGAAAAGTCGTTGACTCCGCTCACAAATTCACTAATATCATCAAAATAATAAACATTCTTCGGGCCCCCTTCCGACCGATAAAGCAGGGGGTGTCCCGTGTCCCGCGGTTCCACGGACGTCTCTGATGAGCCAGGCACTTCAACCGCAGACCACTGGCGTTGAGTACGAACCGACCGGGGAAGAGATGTCCGTAGCACCTCGGTGGAGCGGTTGGTTGCTGCGCATCGTCCCTGCCTTCGGATCGCTGCGGACGTATTCGGTCGCCGATTTGGCAGCGGATACGCTGGCCGGTCTAACCGTGGCAACGTTGGCCGTGCCCCAGGCAATGGCCTATGCAACCATTGCGGGGATTCCAGCCCAGCACGGCCTGTACACGGCCATCGTCATGACGGCCGTCGGCGCCTTGTTCGCCTCCTCGCGGCAATTGATCAACGGACCGACCAACGCCCTATCCATTGCCCTGTTCAGTGCACTCGCGTTGATCCCGGCGGAAGAAAAGATCCCTGCGGCCATCGTGCTGGCGCTCCTGGTTGGCTTGGTCCAGCTTGGCATCACCTTTCTTCGCTTGGGGGACTTGACTCGATATATCTCGCAGGCGGTCATTGTCGGCTTTACGGCTGGGGCGGCGTTGCTTCTTGTGCTGGATCAACTGAAAAACCTGCTAGGGATTCCCGGCAGGGGCGAGCCCGGGGATCATTTTCTCAAACGATTTTGGCTGACGATTTCCCAGGGGACCGAGGTCCACGGCTGGACGGTGGCTATCGGAATCGGCACGATCGCACTCGTGTTGGGTCTGAGTTGGCTGAATCGACAATTCCAGCGTTTGGGCTATCGGATCGCCATTCCCGAACTCATGACCCCGGTCGTGATCATGGGCCTGCTGGTCTGGGCATTCCGTCTGGACCTGAACCGCGTGCAGATTCTGGACCATATCCCCGCAGCCTTTCCGCCATTCCAGGTGCCGCACGTGAACTGGGCCCTGGTGCAGAAGCTGACAGGGAGCGCTCTCGCCCTGGCCGTCCTGGGATTGCTGGAGGCATTGGCAATGGCCAAGGCGATCGCCATTCGGACGAACGAGAAACTCGACCTGCACCAGCAATGTTTGAGCGAAGGATTGGCCAACGTGGCAGGGAGCTTCTTCCAGTGCATCCCCGGTTCCGGCTCGCTGACGCGCTCGGCGATCAATCAGCAAGCCGGGGCGGTCACGCAATGGTCAGGCGTGATCTCGGCTGGGGCCGTGGCCGTGACGGTTATGCTGCTCGGGCAACTGGCGCGCTACATTCCGCAGGCGGCCCTTGCCGGGCTCCTCATGGTGACCGCCTGGCGCATGGTCGACCGTAGCCAGCTTCTCTACCACCTGCGGGCAACTCGTTTCGATGCCGGCATCGTCGTGGCGACCGCGCTGGCGGCGATCTTTGTCTCGATCGAGTTCTGCATTTTGATCGGTGTGTTTCTGTCGTTCGTCCTCTATGTGCCGCGGGCCGCCCGCATCCACCTGACCGAGCTCACGCTCACCCCGGAGCGCGTGGTCCGCGAACGGGTGTGGACCGATCCACCCTGTGGCCGCATGCTGTTGTACAACCTCGAAGGCGAACTTTTCTTTGGCTCGGCCCCTGTGCTGGAAGAACACCTGGCGACGATCGAGCGCCGGGCCGGGGAGGGCATCCGGGTGATCGTCTTACGGATGAAGCGCGTTCGCAATCCTGACGCCGTCTGCCTGGGGCTTCTCGATCGATTCATCGATCGGATGCAGACCCGCAAGATCACGGTGCTTCTGTGCGGCGTGCGGCGGGACCTCGCCCGGACATTCCGCAGCACAGGACTGGAGCAACGGCTCGGTGCCGAGCGGATCTTCCGGGAAACGCCGAGCATCTGGTCGAGCACCCTCGACGCCGTTCGCCACGCCTATGATCTCCTGGGGAACGATCTGTGTGCCACCTGCCCGCGCCGGAATGAATTGGCCAGCGGGAAGGAAAGTTGGTACTACATGATTTGAAGCCCGGCACTCATTTTTGCCAGCGAATCCGTGACGCAGACGTTTGCTCACGCTCGGCCAATGGTATTGGTAGCGGATTTTTATACTTGGCGCGCACATCTTCCGCAATTCTCACGCTTCTTTCTGTAGAGGATTGGCATGGCAGACGAGCCGACCAATCCGAATAACAGGCGCTCGGGCTGGCGGAATCCCTCGCCAAGCTACCGGCGGACCAACGCCAGGCCGTGGAGCGGCACCATCTGCAAGGTTGTCCCCAGGCCGAAGTGGCCCGTCACATGAATCGGAGCAAAGGGGCCGTGGCTGCCCTGTTGTTCCGAGGCCTGACGAAGTTGCGTCAGGTCCTGGCAGACTCTGAGGCAGATCTCCATGATGATCCCGCTCGGAGCCACAAGGGCGAGGTGCAAAGCGTGGCCATCAGTCCGGATAGCAAGTGAGGAGGAGCCGAAGCTTGGCGGCCAACTGTTATAATATGCCGGGCACGCGATAGCATTGGCCTGGCAGTTCAACCACCCATTTAGCCATCATGGAGCACGTTCATCATGGCATCTACCACACGACAGGATCCGCTTGCGCGTTCCCCACATCGGGGGATCCGCACAGCAGTTACCGGTGTGCTGCTCATCCTGGGCATCGCGGCAGCTATCGCAGGGCTGGGGAGCGGGGTCGTTTGGTTGCTGACCGGTGGCTTTCCTCCAGTGCAATGGACGGGCCGCATCAGCCTGTTCGGAGTGGTCCTGGGCGGAGCCTTTGTGCTGTGTCGCTTGATCTGCGGCGGGGGTATGGACGTGAACTTCACGCTGCGAATTGCCAAGGGCGACCTTGCATCCCTCAGCGGATTCTTGGGGGTTCTCCTTGCAGGCTATCTTGCGCAGGAGGTGTTGCCGGTTGCAAGCGGGGATCCAGCTAGCCTGGCGATTGGCAGCGCCGTGGAAATCTCCGGTCCCACGCTCGACGGCGGCCACTTCGATCTCGCGGAACACCGTGGCAAAGTGGTACTGGTGGATTTCTGGGCGACGTGGTGCGGGCCGTGCATCGCAGAATTGCCCCATATTCGGGAAGCCTACGATCAATACCACGCTCAGGGATTGGACGTGGTCGGTGTCAATCTGGATTCTCGGCGTTCCGCCCTGGTCCGTTTCCTGAAAACTACCCCGCTTCCCTGGCCCCAGATCTTCTTCGATGCAGCCGGCAACCCCAACTTTCAGAATCCACTGGCGGCTCGTTTCGACATTCAAACGATCCCCTGTCTCTTGGTCATCGACCGCGATGGGAAGCTTGTAGCTCGCGATGTCCGTGGCAAGCAAATGTCGACGGCAGTTGCGGCGGCCTTGGGCCAACCAGTTGCGCCGTCCGAGCGGATCGCGGGCACTGCTTTTCAGGCCTTGGGATGGATGGGCTACGGCGTTCTGTTCGCTCCAGTTTGGCTAGTCCTGGTGTGTGGACTGGGCGTGGCAACCTTGGCCGGTCTCGCCGAGGCAACGGTTCGGCGTTCCTTCGCCCAACCACGGCCGACGGAGAGAGCAAGCAGTTAGGCCAGCGAGTCCGTTCGCTGGCGTTTGCGGCTCATTCAGACATTGTGGGCACGGGGCGCAGCTAATCCACGTTCTGCATTCCGGCCAGGTTGATCCACTCGGAATCTCCGCCTCCGACCAGCCGACAGCGAATAACCATCTCGCGGCTGCCCTTGTCGGGGACGAAAACCTGGAACCCGCCATTGTTATCGGTCAATGTTTTCTCCGGATCGCCTTCAATCTTCACCGCGACGGTGCCGTGATTCCCCTGGACGGTCGCCCGGCCAAGGATCTTGAATTTGCTTTCGGCACCGTCGGGGTACCTCTCGATCCAGTGGTTTTTGTCGACCCGTATCCAATAGCGTTTGCCCGGCTGCGGTTCGCCGGTGTAGTCGAAGGAGAAGAAGTTGGGCACCTTGGTCCGCAAATCCTCCGCGGTGATTTTGGAGAGGCCCTCCGGGAGCTTGGCGGGCTCTTTTCGCTCCCCTTGCCCGGCGGTTGCTTCGGCACGTTCGCTGGACTTCCCTTCTGCCGCCGCAACCAGCTGTTCAATGCGATGATCCATGTCTCGGGAGCCGACCGACTTATCGACGATCACGCCCTTATGATCGAGGAGGTAAAGGGTGGGCCAGCCTTGAACATTCCACTGGCTGGCGATGGGGCCGCGGGTGTTGCCGCCATCCCACCAGGAACGCCACGTAATCTGCTCCTTTTCCATTACCTTCTTGAGTTCTTCGCGATTGGAATCACTGTTGATGCCCAGGATTACGAATGGCTTATCTGTGAGCTTGTTCACGAGCGACCGCTCGTGGGGGTACATGGCCCGGCAGGGGCCTCACCAATTCCCCCAGAAATCGAGCAGCACCACCTTTCCGCGGTAGTCGCTCAATTTGAACTTTTGGCCATTGATATCCTCACCCTCGATTTCGGGTGCCACTTTGCCGATCGCCAGATTGCGCAACTCAAACAATTCACCCTTGGCCAACGACTCGATTTTGCGGCGGAACACCTCGACATCCGGAAACTCCTTGACCACGCGCTCGAAAAGCTGTTCCGCCTCTGCGGTGGACGTCTTGGTCCGTTGGGCCTTGTCTTTCAGGTACTGTCCCAGGGCGAAGCACGCCTGCGCCTGCACTTCGCGGTGCGGATTCTTTTCGAGGATCGTACGGAGATCTTTCTCCGCATTAGGATCGGAGTAGCGAAGGTTTTGACAAATCGGGCCCAATTGCTTGCTGTTCAGGTGGTCACGCAGGAGGACGGCCAAGGCTTTCTTCCCTTCCGGACCTTGACCACCCGTGTTCTGAACGACCCAAGCGAGGGCATCGATGGCGACGGGATCCTTGGGATTCTTCTCTGCCAGCTCCATCATGCGGGCAGCATATTTCTGGGGGCGGGGATACTCGAGCTTCTTTTGCTCTTCCGCGGTGGCCTTGTTGTACGCCTGGAAAAACTCCTGCTGCACTTTCTGCATTTCCTTGACGAGGCTCTGATACTGTTCGGCCGGGGTCTTTTCTTGTGCGGGGGACGGCGTGTCCGGCTTCTTTGGGTCCTTGGGATCATCCAAGGCCCAGAGCGCTGGTGCCAATAATAGGAACCCGAGAACACCTCCCGAAAATCGACGCATCTGCGGCCCTCCAACAAGTAGGAACCTGATCGTGCTTCCGGTCGTACGCAAGTTGGGACGCGAAAATTACACGGCCTCCTTGATTCCGTCGTTTTGTATTCTACCGGGCAAGCATACCAAACCACAATTCCGGGCGGTTTCATGTTCGGAGCGCTCGCCACGGTGGACCCTACCATGCACGCGCTCTTCCAGGCGACCTTTGCCCGCAACTCTGTCGAAATACATGGATCAGGGCAGTGGCTTGCAATGTTTGGCCGGGGTCTTCCTGGCCCAGCTTTTCCGCGGTTACGGTGCCCAGGTCCCGTCATTCAACAAGATCGAAACGTTGTTCGACAGGGCCAGAAGAACGAACGCCGCGGCCATGGCATAGACCTTCTGGAAAACCTGATCCTTCAGGAAAAGCAGTCGGGACAGATGAGAAGGACGCAGCAGGGCCTTCCTGCTTTGTGTCCGTTCCATCCAATGCCATCTAAAACTCCCACCCTGGCACGAAGTTAACGAACGGCTCATGATCCCATCCGCCATTGCGAGTCCGTCTGCATGAGAAGAAGGAAGCATCAGTCCCGAGCGCGCAAGCCCGTCGCCCGGACCATGCCTGGATTCCTTGCTAAGGACAGAACTGCGCAATCCAACTTCTTCAGGACAAGAACAGGAAAAATAAATTGAGCATCCGTTGTCTTTCTGGTACACCAACTGGATCAATCCCTGAGGACCGGCCCATGAACGACCAGGCCATTCCGAGCGATGTCCCTCTGCTCCCGTCCGCACCGCCCATGGCCGCGGAAGCACCGACCTTGGCACCCGATCCTGTCGTGTCGGCGGTTCAAGGAGGACCGCTCACCACGCGGTATTTCGGGGATTACGAGTTGCTGGGAGAACTCGCTCGCGGCGGCATGGGCGTGGTCTACCGAGCGCGGCAAATCAGCCTCAACCGCCCCGTCGCCCTGAAAATGATCCTCGCCGGCCAGCTCGCTTCCGCGGCGGACGTACGACGCTTCCATACGGAAGCCGAGGCGGCCGCCAATCTCGATCATCCCCATATTGTTCCCATCTACGAAGTTGGCGAGCATGAGGGACAACATTATTTCAGCATGAGGCTGGTCGAAGGGGGCAGCCTGGCGGAGCAGATTAATCACTTCCTGCACGACCCGAAAGCGGCAGCCACGCTGCTGGCGGGGGTGGCACGGGCTGTGCACCACGCTCACCAACGAGGAATCCTTCATCGCGATCTCAAGCCAGGCAATATTCTCCTGGACCGCCAGGGGCAACCCCACGTTACGGATTTCGGCCTGGCCCGGCGCGTCGAAGGGAACACTCAGCAAACGCAGACGGGGGCCATTGTTGGCACGCCCAGCTACATGCCGCCGGAACAAGCGCGGTCGGAGAAAGTGTTGACCACGGCTATTGACGTTTACGCGCTGGGTGCCATGCTCTATGAATTGCTCACGGGCAAACCGCCCTTCAAGGCGGACACCCCTTTGGACACGCTCCTTCTGGTCCTCGAACAGGAGCCCCGGCGGCCGCGCGAACTGAATCCGCACGTAGACCGCGACCTGGAAACGATCTGCCTGAAGTGCTTGGAGAAGGAATCGTCCAGGCGGTATGGGTCGGCGGAAGCGTTGGCAGAGGACCTGGAACGATGGCTGGCCAACGAACCGATCCAGGCCCGTCCGGTAAGCCGTACCGAACGAACATGGCGCTGGGTCCGGCGCAATCCGACCGTAGCCGGCCTTCTGGCGGCGGTGACGTTGGCACTGTTGGCAGGCACCGCGGTTTCTTCGTTCTTCGCAATCCAGGCCAGCCATGAAGCTGCGGATGCCCTGCTGGCAAAGCAGCGCGCGGATAAAAATGCCACGGACGCCAACGAGCAAAAGCAGCGCGCCGTCGAACAAGAAAGGCAGGCCAAGGAACGAGAATCGTTAGCCCGCCATTACTTCTACGGAGCCGACATCAATCTGGCTCAGCAAGCCCTGGAAAACGGCCAAGGCCAGCGTCTCATTAGTGTGCTCAATCGTCAGAGACCGGCGGCCGCGCAGGAGGATCTGCGCACCTTTGAATGGTATTATCTCTGGCGGCTGGCCCACACCGAACGATTGACGCTCCGTGGCCATACCCAGCCGCCAACATCGTTGGCTTACTCCGCCGATGGGAAGAGCCTGGCCTCGGCTGCCGGCAGCGAAGTCAAGGTGTGGGACCTGGCCAGCGGTCAAACTCGCTGTACGATTTCTGTTCCATTTGATACTTCAATTATCCCCGGAAGCGTGGTCCCTCCTTCTCTTGTGCTAGCGTTCTCGCCGGATGGCAAGACTTTGGCGATTGGCCGGACTTGCGACATCCAGATCGTTCAGCAGAAGCAGAAGCCGGAGCCCCTCGTGCAGCTCTGGGATCTGGCCACGGGCCACAAAACCGCCGACCTCGTGGAGGGATTCGGCCAGGTCAAAAACATCGTTTTTTCCGCAGATGGCAGGACCCTAACCGTTGCGGGAGAAAGCAGGCCGGATGTAAGGAGTGGAGCAACAAGTATCCTGGCGCGGATCATTTCTGGAAATATGTTCGGTGACCTCTGGGTTTGGTCCGGGGACCTGACGGGTGGACAGGGTAAGCGGGTCGAGTTCACGGTTCCGGAATCGCATCTCAATCCCCAGGAAATGGCCCTGAGCCCAGATGGCGAGACGCTCGCTGCATGGGGAAGCGGAATGCCACCGGGCGCCTTCGTCGGTAGCATGTTTGGCAACCGCTCCATGCTGCTGGAGCGGATGGAATACATCATCTGCGTGTGGGAAGTGCCTTCCGGGAAGGTGCTAGGCATGTTCCATGACCGAATTGGAGAGTCGATATCAGCGGCCATTTCCCCGGACGGCCAGACGGTAGCCTCGCAAGGAAATGATGGCCGCCTCCGATTGCGCAATGTTCGTACAGGCCAGCTCCAAGCTGCCT
>DATGIQ010000362.1:0-11701 GCA_035295665.1 Gemmataceae bacterium
GATCCTGGTGCGGAGCCTTTCGGTTTCCACCCCCGTGACGACGACTCCATCCGTACAGGGACCCGTGACTGTCGTGCAACCACCGGCGATTCAAGTCATCATTTCACCCAATACCGTAACTACCCCGTCCGCGCCGAGCTCGCAGGGATCTGGCTCCAGTGGCACGGCCGTGATCGAACCGCTGCTTCTTGGAAATGCATTTCCGGTTTCCGTGAACAAGATCGCCCAGCACCTCCAGGTGTTCGGAGCCGAGCTTCTGACGGCTGGGAATCCGTTGTCTTCAGCGGCCGATCCGGATAGACGGGAAATGCTTTCGATGGCGGTCACGAAGTTCGCGGCAGGGCTGGAGACACTGACGGCCGGCAGCCAAGAGCAAGTAACGGAATTGCTCCCGCAGCAAGGATCGTCGTTTGCTCCCGTTGCCACGCTGCTGTCCCGCGTCCGGCGGAATTCACCGACCAAGGCGAGTGGAAGTACGGGCGCTTCTTCGAGAGGGAACCTACGGTTGGTCGGATTCGAATCAAAGCCGGTGCCCGCTAGCGGGCCGGCCGGCGCGCTTCCCCCGGCCATCCGACCTGCCCGGGCCGTACTTGATCCGCTACCGAATCAGCCCGAGCAGCGGAGCGAGTTTTTCGATCTGTTTATTCAGAAGCCGGTGGATCAGGAAGAGACAGGGGAAAAGAAACCCACCCAAGGACAGCAATCGGGAAAGGTGCCTTCTCGAAACGAGGAAGACAGAACGATCACTGCTTGGCCTGGGCAATTGGGCAGGGCACTGTTCATTTCCACGCTATTTTATGCGCTGTGGATGGCGCCCGGCTCGGTGGACCGTTTGGCGGCGGTTCGCAGAACTGCGCGGGGCAAACAACCCCGCGGTTCTGCAAACCGCCGCTAAACGATGGGATATGGTCAACTGGCCGCACGTAGATCGGCCAGCTCTTCCTTGACCGAGGCATAATGGCTCGGCTCCATGCTGAACGATGCCGTGCCGCTTGTGAAATTCCGCAATTCACTGGTGTAGCCAAAGAGCTCCGCCAGCGGGACATAGGCGTGCAGCTGGCAGCGACCTTTATCCAGGCTCGAGTCGAGGATCTCGCCACGCCGGCGGCTGATGTCGCGCGTCAGATCGCCCAGATACTTCCCTGGTGCGTGGACGACCACGTTCATGATTGGCTCCAGGAGCACCAGCCCGGCTTTCGCCTGGGCATCGCGAAAACATTCCACGGCAGCTAACTTGAACGCGTCCTGTGAGCTATCCACTTCATGGGATTTGCCATCCAGAAGCGTCGCCTGGATATCCACACAGGGGAAGCCATACTTCGCTCCCTTCGTGCACGCCTGGCGGTAGCCCGCTTCCACGGCGGGAATGTACTCGGTCGGTACGGCGCCGCCGAAGATTTCATCGACGAAATACAGGTTATTCGGATCCGGCTTCTCGTCGTGGTCTTCTTGGTAGGTTGCCCACTCTTCGGACCGTTCCTTCGAAAGCGGTTCGAAACGCATGAAGATCACTGCATATTTGCCGCGGCCGCCCGATTGCTTGATGTAACGGGTTTCGATTTCCACCGGCTTGGCAAGAGTCTGGCGATACGCAACCATCGGCTTGCCGACGGAGACCTGAACGCCGTGGTCGCGCTGGAGTTTGTGTACCGCGACCTCCAGGTGCAGCTCGCCCATACCGCTCAGGATCAATTGATTGGTCTCGGGATCGGTGCGGCTGCGCAGGGTCGGATCATCGCGGACCATCTTGCCCAAGGCGTCGGCCAGCTTGGTCTCATCCGTGTTCTTGGCCGGAAGCAGAGCCTGCGAGATGACCGGCTCCGGAAAGCGAATCTCTTCCAGTGAGATCGGCTGCTCCGTGGCGCAGAGCGTGTTGCCGGTGGCGGTCTGTTTCAGCCCAACCACCGCGACGATCTCACCCGGCCCGGCCACTTCCAGGCGGTCGCGGCGATCGCCCATGAGGCGGTAAATGTGGCTGATCCGTTCCGAACGCTTGACTGTGGCATTCAGGATCGTATCACCCGGATGCAACTCGCCGGAATAGATCCGCAGGAAGACGAGGTCGCCATGCTTTTCGCTGACGGTCTTGAAGGCCAAGGCGGCAAACGGCTCACTCGGATCGGGCCGGCGTTCGGCACGCTCCTTGGTCTTGGGCGTAAACCCCTGCACCGGTGGCCGTTCTGCCGGCGACGGCAAGTAATCGATCACCGCGTCCAGCAAGAGGCGGACGCCTTGGTATTCCTTGGATGAGCCACAATGCACCGGGAGGATCTTACTCGAGAGGGTTCCCGCTCGGATCGCCCTGCGGAGCATGGCTTCCGACACCGGTTTCCCTTCGAGGACGCTTTCCAGCAGCTCATCACAAGCGTGGGATGCCGCATCGAGCAACTGCTCTCGATTCTGCTCGGCCTCGGCACGGAATGCGGCCGGAATGTCCTGCCATTCGTACTTCATGTGCGCTGCATCGTTGGGGTCTTGCACCCAGTATTTCATTCGGATCAGGTCGATGACCCCCTGGAAGTCGCTTCCCTGGCCGGCGGGAATGGTGCAAACAGCGGGGACGATCGCAAACTTTTCCTTCATTTGACGAACACAATCGTAAAAATCGGCCCCGGTACGGTCGAGCTTGTTGACAAAGGCAATGCGGGGCACGTGGTGCTTGTTGGCCTGGTGCCAGACCGTCTCGCTCTGCACTTCGACGCCGCCGACGGCGCAAAATATGCCGACCGCTCCGTCCAGCACCCGCAGGCTACGCTCGACCTCAGCCGTAAAATCGACGTGGCCGGGGGTGTCGATGAGCGTGATCTGCGTGTCGTTCCACTCGACTGTGACGGCCGCGCTGTTGATCGTGATGCCCTTGGCCTTTTCCAGCGGGTCGAAGTCGGTGGTGGTGTTTCCCTCATCCACGTCGCCGGCTTTGTGTTTCGAGCCGCCGAAGTAGAGGATGCGCTCCGTGGTCGTGGTCTTGCCCGCATCCACGTGGGCGATGATGCCAATGTTGCGCACTTTGTCGAGCATAACTGACAGCCGATGCACGACGATTTGGCCGCGACACCGACTCCTCCACAGAAAACAAAATTCGCCTTGGGCTAGAAACCTCTTTCCCAGCCCCGCGCGTCTGCTTCAACCCAATAACCTAACGGCAATCCGCGTCTTCCCTGGTTCGGGGCCAATTCCGTCGGACTCCGAACAACGGAGGAAAGCGGAGAGGTGCAATCCCGGTAGGAACCCTGCTTATTTCCTGACCGATCTCAGGCCAGTTCAACAATTATAGCATGATAACTATAAAAAGTGTATGGCCGTTTTGAGGGAAATTGACGAAATGTCTGCGTATTCGGATGAGGTCGCCCCAAAAAAGTAGGTCGGTGCGGCACGCTGACGGAGCGGATGCCGCACCAACCGAGGGCCGGCATGAAGTTTACTTCTTGTCCTTATCTTCGCCTTCTTTCTTGATGCTCTTGCCATCCAGCGACACGGTCACTTCCTGTGTCTTCTTGTCGGCAGTCTCGATCGTAACCTCGTAATGGTCGGGCGTCTCTCTCTTTCCCGTCACTTTGTTGACTTCCATGACCTCCTTGATGGTTGCCTTGGGGAACTTCGCTTTCAAAGCCTGCATCACCGGCGCGGGCACATCGTTGAGCGCGACCTCCTTTTCAATCTCGATGATCGTGCCGTCTTCCTGGATGTCCATTTCATACTTGCGGCCCTTCTGTTTCAGCTCCACATCATAAACAACCTTGCCCTTTTCGGTCTCCTTCTCGATGCTGTTTACGTCTGCGCCGGGGAATCGGCCCTGGATTGCGTCGCGGACAGCCTTCGGAGCCTTGTCGAGCGGGATTTTCTTGGCCTTGTCATCCTCGGCCCGCCCCATCGCCACCAGCGTGAGCCCTACCGCCAAAGCACACACACCGAACCCATTGAAGATACTCCGCATCTCAATCTCCCCATGGTTGGGCCACAGCATGCGCAACCGTCCATCTCGCCTCGAGATGGAACCTGCCGTTGCCGACAAAACACCACTCCCTCGGCTGGCCCGGCCGAGGATACTCCGGTCAGATCGTTAGGAGTATACCGTCGTCGGAAAGGATGTCCATGAGAGATCGATTAATTCCGCTTAAGCATGCCGTCGCACGAGGCAATCCGTGCAGCCCGGTAAGCAGTCAGCGGCGACGATGGCTTCGGATATTGGGAGCCCTGTCGAACATGGATTCACCGCTCACGTTTCGCGATCAGAAATGAACGACGAGCGGAAAACGCCAGCGGCCACAAACTTTTGCAGAGCGTTCTTCAAACTCGGCCAGCCGCAAGCGAGTGGAAAAACCACGCTGCCTGCGGCTGGCCGTTACGAAACGGTTTTTTCAAACCGAGGCCGAACTATTCCTCACCCTTGTTTGCCTTGTCCAGCAAGCTAAAGAACTTGATGACATCCGCTTTCAGGGCAATGCGGAGCTTGGCGTTCTTGCCTCCTTCGGCGGTAAACTGGATTCTGTCATTGTCCTTACTCGTGCCGCCAAATGCTTTCTGGGCGACTGCATTCACGTCCGCCTTCTGCTTGTCGCCGATCAAGGGCGCAAGCCGGGCAACGGACAAGTCAATCTTGAAGGGTGGGACGGCGCCTGACTTCGTGGCGAGCCCTTCCTTGAGCAGCGTTATGCCACCGTCGCCGCCAGCTATGAACAGTGCATCCGGCCGAAAGGCCACATAAATGGGATTGCTGCCAAACAGCTTCTTCGCTTGCTCATCGAATTGTTCCTGAATATCGAGGCGGTGGACTTTGACCGAGCCCACGGTTTCCGCGTCGAGCTTGATCTTTTGTTTTTCGGACGGCGGAACTTGTTCGCGCAAATCCCGCAGCACCTTTTCGAGCCCTTGGGCATCCTTGAGCTTGAGCGCCGCAATGATGGCATAGTGCTTGTTCTTGGTCGGACCGCGGAGGTCCGCGGCGGCATCCAGTTCGCCCGCCTTCAGCGTCGGCAGGATCGCGTTGTACAACTTTTCCACCACGGCACGCTTATTGGGATCCTTCTCCTTGTCGACACCGCTGTGGAAGGCTTCGTCGATCGATTTGATGAACTGCTGCCGCGCATTCTCCGGAACGGCACCGTGGAAGAAGATCTCCGCGGCAGAACTCGGACTATGCAGCCCCGCGAACAGACTCGGTGTCGAGGCTGCCCGGGCGATGGATTTAGCCAGCTCGGTATTGGGCTTGGCCGAGAGCGTGAACTCTAGATACAGCTCGTTGGCCGAGCGATCGGCACCGAGGCGGAGGGCTAGCTGGCTGCCTTCATTGAAGAACGCGGTCACTTGCTTTGCCGATTCCTTGGTGGCCTGGATGCGCAGTTTGCGCTGCGCCTCGGTTTCGCCCGGCTGCTTTTGATCTTCGAGGTCCGCAAGCTTGACCTCGAGCTGACTCGTGATCAGTTGCTTGAAAACGTCGGGGATTTGATCGATGCGGAAGGACGCCGAAACCGTCTCATTGGGACTGCCCGCCAATACCTTCGTGGGATCGAGCAGCTTATTCTGGTTCAGGGCCGTCTTCTCGCGCGCCGTAACATAAACGTACTGATTGGCGAACTTGAAGTAGACCGGGAACGGCAAGTTCTCGACGTTTACCGAGTAAATGCTGTCGTCTTCCTTCTTGGCTTTGAATCCAAAACCTTCGAGCAAACCGAGAAAGGCTTTTTGATCGGAAATTGGGACAAGCACGGCTGCGGTGCTTTCCACCAGGTTGGCATCCAGCGTACCGTACAGACCGAGAGGCCGTTTGATGTCGACCCCTTCCAGCCCTTTGGGCCCCATTCGGCTCGAGATGAGCCCTTCGAGCTGCTTGGCCTCTTCCCCGCGGCCGGCCAGCGTGGCCACGTACTTGATGTCGTTGAGTAGGCCCTCAATCGAGCGGACCCGGACAACCAACGTCGGTGCCGAAGTGTCGTCGGCCGCCCGAATCGGGCCGATCAGGATTGCCAGGCCCAACAAGGCCAGGGAGAGACGCCGTCGCATGAACATACGGGGACTCCTTAAGCGAATCTCAACATAGGGGATCCATCGGCCGCCGCTGCACGAGCAGACGGCTGTGCCGCGGGTTGCATTTCCAAAGAATACCTTCTATGCTCGAAGCACGTTTCAACCCCGCGGCACGAATGGGGTAGTTCCCTTCAGCGGGGAGCGAACTCAACCATGCGGCCGGGACCGAGACGCCCCGCCGGGAACAGGGCACAGTATACGGACGCAGGCCATTCATGACGATGCAAACTTCGGAAGCCTTGACCCCACGCCAGCCGTGGTGGCACGGTGTAACCCGCTATCAATGGCTGGTCCTGGCCATCGCGTCGGCTGGCTGGGTTTTCGATGTGTTCGAAGGACAAATTTTCGGTTCCTGCATGAACGAAGCCCTCCCGGACCTACTGCGCGGCAGCGGCCTGAGCGAGTGGCAAGAGCTCTTCGTAAACATCGGTCTGGCGGCGTTCCTGGCAGGCGGGGCGCTGGGCGGCGTCGTCTTCGGCATGATGGCCGACCGCTGGGGCCGGCGGCGGACCATGGCGATCACGATCCTCATGTATTCCGCGTTCACCGGGCTGACCGCGCTGGCGCAGAATTGGTGGCACCTCGCCGGCCTGCGTTTCCTGGTTGGCATGGGAGTCGGCGGCGAATGGGCCGTGGCGGCCGCGGCGGTGGCCGAGGTGTTTCCTCCGCGGGCCCGGCCGGCCGCTTCCGGTATCTTTCATGCCTCTTCGGTGCTGGGTACCTTTCTGGCGGTGGCGGCCGGTGTGTTCATCGTCGCCCGTAATCCTACGAACGGATGGCGCTACGGTTTCCTGCTGGGCGTGCTTCCCGCCCTGATGGTGTTTTGGGTGCGCGTGACCATGCGGGAGCCCGAGAGCTGGCAAGCCGCACGCCAGGCCGCGGCCAAGGATCACTCGCTTCGATTGGGCCGGTTCATGGACCTGTTCGGGACGGCCGAGCTGCGCCGGCACACGTTGGTCGGCACCGCCCTGGCGATCATCGGCTTGGCCACGTTTTGGGGGACCCACTTTCGCGGCAAAGACCTCTTGCGGCAGGCACGCCGCCAACAGATTGAATCGTCGATCGTGCAGGCCGATGGCGGCAAATCTCGATCGGAGAGCAGTACGGCCTCGTCCATCCAAGAGGACTTGAAAGGGTATGAAATGTTGGGAATGTTCCTGGCAACCATCGGCGGCGGCGTTGGTTTGTTGACGTTTGCCCCGATCAGTCAGCGGCTCGGACGCCGGCCCGCATTTCTGATTTTTCACTTGGGCGGCTTCTTGATGGTCGTGGTGGTCTGCCTCCTGGCCCATTCCCTGCCTCTTCTGGAAGTGACGCTTCCCGTCTTCGGTTTCTTCACGCTCGGCATGCACGCCGGTTACGCGATTTATTTCCCTGAACTATTTCCGACCCGGTTGCGTGGCACGGGGGCAGGGTTCTGTTTCAACACGGCCCGCCTGGTCGTCGGACCGGTGCTGCTCGCATTTGGATTTTTGCAGGGAGACCCCTTGCATTTGAGTCTGCCGCAAGCGATGCTGCTACTGGGTTGTCTGTTCCTGGTCGGAGCCGGCGTGTTGGTCTTTGCACCGGAGACGCGTGGGCAGCCGCTGCCAGAGTGAGGAAGGAGGATGAGCCGTGATGATGCGTTTTTTTGACGGTTTCTGCGCATCTGCGCGAAACCTTGGCCGGAAGGGTTGCGCGCACAGGCGCCGAGGCCGAGTGCAGATGAAATGGTGTTATCCGCTTGGCCTTTTGGCCGTGGCTCTTGCCGGGCTCCTGCCGCTGGTGGCGGCCGACTCTGCTCCGGTGAAAATCACAGTAGCGAGCGATCATCTCGAATTCCTTGCAGGAACCGATCTCGTCGGTCGCTACCAGTTTGCTGCCGCACCGGATACGCCGCTCGCCAAGCCGTACCTCTGGCCGCTCCACGGCCCCGGCGGTGTCGAGATGACCCGCGATTGGCCGATGAAAAAAGGCACCCCCGGCGAATCGACCGACCATGTCCATCAGAAATCGGTCTGGTTCTGCCACGGCGATGTCATCCCCGACGGACTGGAAATCAAGAACAAGCCCAAGGGCGTCGACGGCATCGATTTCTGGTCGGAAGGGAAAGGCCACGGTCGGATCGTCTGCCGTCAGCACGGGGTGCCGAAATCAATGGACAATCATGCCTCCATTGTTACTGTCAACGAATGGCAGGCCGCGGATGGCCGAAAGGTTTTGGACGAAACGCGGACGATCCGCCTCTACGATTTCGGTGGTACGCGGCTGTTTGTGTTCAACATCGACCTGTATGCCAGCGCGATGCCGATTGTTTTTGGCGATACCAAGGAGGGCTCCTTCGGGGTCCGCATCAACGATCGCATCACGGAGAAGAGCGGCCACGGGAAACTCGAAAATGCCGAGGGCAAAACAGGCATGAAAAACTGCTGGGGCTACCTCTCGGCCTGGTGCGACTATTCCGGCACACTGGGTGGAAAAGTCGTTGGCCTGGCGATCCTGGACCATCCGAGCAATCCCTATCCTGCATGTTGGCACAGCCGCGATTACGGCTTGATGGCTGCTAATCCGTTCGGCCGGGCCAAATCCGGTTTCCCGGCCATGAAAGGCCGGACCGACTTGGTGCGGTTGGACAAGGGGGCACATCTGAAGTTACGCTATGGACTCCTGATCCACCCCGGCGACGCCAAGGCTGGCAAGGTTGCCGAGTATTTTGAGCGATTCGTAAAGCTTGACGGATAGCCGGACTACCAGGGAGTTTTCCAAGCGAAAACCATTGACCTGGGCTGCCGACACCAGGACAATTGAGGCGCTGCAACTCGGCGTTTCGTCCTTGTTCTCGCAGGGGGTACCATGCACACACATCGTCGCCACGGCTTCACGTTGATCGAGCTGCTGGTGGTGATCGCGATCATCGCGGTCCTGATCGGTCTGCTCTTGCCGGCTGTCCAGAAAGTCCGAGAAGCGGCCAACCGCACCCAATGTGCCAACAATCTGAAGCAGATTGGGCTGGCCATGCACAGCTACCATGATGCCTACAGTGCTCTGCCGCCTGCCCGGCTCGATTATGATGGCGGCGTAACTTGGGTGGTGCTGATCCTGCCCTTTATCGAACAAAGCAACTTTTACAATGAATGGGATCTGCACGAATGGTATTACGTGCACCCTGCGGCGACCCGGAAACATCAGATCTCGATGTTCTACTGTCCGTCACGGCGGCAGCCCTCGGACATCAACGTCAGCAAGCAGGGGGACACGCCGGATACCTGGCCTTGGCCCAACAAGTCGCCACAACCACCCGAAGGCGGCAGCTCGTTCTTTGGGGCGACCGGCGACTACGCGATTTCCGACGGCGACCTCGGCGAGGACGGCGTTTACAATACCGAGAAGGCGACGGGGGCAATCATCACATGGACCCCGGAACTCGACAGTAAGGGAAATCATCCGTACTGGGATCCGAATAATGGGAGGAACAAACCTCCAGCCCGAATCGTGAGCTGGACTTCCCGAACGCGCTTCTCCAACATCGACGATGGTCTGAGCAACACCCTGTTGGCCGGCGAGAAGCATGTACCGTTGCTCAAGGTCGGAGTGACCTACAGCGGGCCGGCATTTGGACAAGAACAATACGGAGATGGCGCGTACTACAACGGCGATCCCGAGAACCAGAATGCAGCGCGCGTGGCCGGAAGGGGCTATCCCTTGGCGCTGTCGCCCAAGGTGGCATACAACCGGCAGTTTGGCAGTTTTCACCCCGACATTTGCCAATTTGTCATGTGCGACGGCAGCGTACGGGCGCTTCCCGTTTCGGTCAGCGAGCTGGTGCTGAGCCGCCTTTCCAATCGGCACGATGGGCAGCCGATCCCGGATTTTTGAGACGCGCGGCCATGAATTCTTTCTGGGACCAATACTGGTACGGAGCGCCAGCAACGGGACAGCGTTCACCCGTCGCGGGCGCTCCGTGCTGGCGTCGGCCGACCTATGGTTTCTCAACCTCAATCGTAAAGTTGTTGTCGCCGCGCTTCACCTCGAACTCTAACCCGGATGTCTCGTGCTTTTCGTAGCGCGGGTGGATGATCCGCCTTCCGACGGGTTTCTCGCGTACCTTGGGACGTGGTGGCGGAGTGATGGCAACCTGATACTTTCCCGGAATCGCGCCATCGCCGACCTTGTACGTTCCCAGAATGAAGCTTCCGTCTTCCTCGATATCGCCCCGGGCACTTACCTGGAGCTTCTCATCGACCGGCCGGAATAGGACCAGCCCCCCGGTCAGCGGCGAACCATCTTTGAAGACTACCCTTCCCCGAACCGGGGAAGTGATTCCGGACCCACAGCCGGCCGACACGGTCAGGATCAGCGCCAGAGCTGTCAGACAGCTGGGCCGTACAAGAGCACGGCAGACGTTCCATTTCGACATCGTTGCCACTCCCGGAAAGGCATCTGTTTACAAACCGGCCTGCACACGATTAGATAATGCCAGGAATCATGCGCCATCTCAAGCCCCCCAGCCGCCCGTGAGTGGGAGAAAGTTCCGTGATGAAGACTCTGCTTCTGGTTGCCCTCGTTGCAGCACTCGTTTTGTCGATTGCCGCTGCCGGAGAGCGGACTACACCCCGCGCACACCGGTCCGGCCGTGCCGTCACCTTGGCCACGCACGGTATGGTGGCCACCAGCCATCCGCTGGCGGCACAGATCGGTCTCGACATCCTGAAAAGGGGGGGCAATGCCGTCGATGCCGCGATCGCTACGAGTGCCGCCATGGGATTGATGGAACCGATGAGCTGCGGCATCGGCGGCGATCTGTACATTGTGGTATGGGATGCCAAGACCCAGAAACTCTACGGCCTCAATGGCAGCGGTCGATCCCCGTACCGGGCCACGCAGGCGCTCTTTGCCGAGAGGGGATTGAAGCAGATTCCGCTAACCGGCCCGTTGAGCTGGTCGGTACCGGGGTGTGTCGATGGCTGGGACGAGCTGCGCAAGCGGTTTGGAACGATGCCGCTGGCGCAGCTTCTGGAGCCGAGCATTCGCTATGCGGAAGAAGGATTCCCGGTTACCGAAGTAATCGCTGGCTACTGGAAACGCGCCGAGGCGAAGCTCCGCCGGTATCCCGACGCAGTGAAGACGTATCTCATCCACGATCATGCCCCGAAGGCCGGGCAACTGTTTCAGAATCCGAACCTGGCACGCACTTACCGGGAAATCGCCGACCACGGAGCGGAGGCGTTTTACAGGGGCCGCATCGCTCAGGAGATCGTCGCCTTCTCGGACAAGAACGGTGGCCTGTTCAGCCTGAAAGACTTTTCGGACCACTCTTCCACCTGGGTCGAACCGGTCCAGACGAGCTATCGCGGTTACCAGGTCTGGGAATTGCCGCCACCCGGGCAGGGGATCACCGTCTTGCAGATGCTCAATATCCTCGAAGGGTATGACCTCAAGAAAATGGGGCCGCGCTCGGCCGACTTTTGGCACCTGATGATCGAGGCGAAGAAATTAGCCTATGCGGATCGGGCACGGTTTTACGCGGACCCGGCTTTCGTTCAGGTTCCGACGGCCGATCTGATTGGCAAGCCGTACGCCGAACGCCGTCGGGGACTCATCGACATGCACAAGGCTCTGACCACCGTGGAAGCCGGCGATCCCAAGCTGAGCCAAAGCGAAACGATTTATCTCTGCGTGGTCGATAACCAGCGGAACT
>DATGIQ010000363.1:0-16743 GCA_035295665.1 Gemmataceae bacterium
CAGCGCCAGCGGAGTCATTGCGATGAGCGTATTCCGCAAATTGCGGAAATCGGCAAACAGCACGGCCACGATGACCAGCAAGGCATACAGCCCGGCCCTCTGGAAGCCGTCCTTCATGGCCCGCAGGCCCTCGACCGTGGAGAAGGGCTTGCCGGTCGCTTCGGGATCAACCGTGGCGATTTGCCGGGTGAAGTGTTCGAGCGGCTCGAAATCCCACAAGCAGTCTTTGGCGAACACCCGCAGCAGCCATTTGCCACTCTGGCCAATGTATCGTTCGCGGAACTCCGGAGGCAGATCGGCCACCTGGATTGGCAGCGGCGTGGACACATCGCGCAACCGGTGTAGGTCCTCGGCCAAGTCTCCGGCGAGCCGCTGCTCGAACGATTGCAATCGTTCTTCGACGATTGCCTTGATCGGCCCACGATTCAGCTGGTCGTGAAGGTCCTGCAGCCCGCGGCATAGCTCGGGCAAGAGTGGCTGCGCCTTAATGTCTGCCAAGGGCTGCAATTGCCCCACCAAGCAGGCCAATTCATTCTTGACCGTGGCCTGGTCAGGACGCAAGTGGCGGATCAAGCCGCCGCGCGGAGGCAGCGCACGCAACCGGTAACGAATGTCACGGAGCAGCTCCAGCTTGTTCGACTGATCCCCAGGAACAAGCGAAGCCGCTTCCACAACACGGCTCACATCGGACAGCTGCTCGTAACGAGCCTTGAGGGCCAACGCCTCTTCCTGACTATTGGTGATGCTGAGCGCGTGCCAGCTTGCCCCGGCTGTGTGTTCGATGAGGGTCAATTCCCATTTGACCGATGCGAGATCGCGCGCCTGGAGGTGCAGCAAGTTGTGATCGTACCGGAGCCCCAGGGCGCAGACGGCCATGCAGGCGGTCAATGTCAGGCCCACCCCGAGGACCCATCGTGGCTGCCGTAAGAGCCCGGGCAGCCAGCTGTCGGTCGCCGTGAGAGGATTCAGGAGTGAGGCCTGCGCGGGGAGGATGGAGGAATGAGGACGAAAACGGGAGGCGGTACTATTGCGTTCCCTACCATTCCACTTCGGTTCTGAGGCGAGTTGGCGACGATCAAATACCATTACAAGCGCGGGCAAGACCGTGAAGCAAGCCAGGGCACACAGGAGGACGCCGCAACCGGCAATCCAGCCAAGCTCCGCGACGGCCCGGAAATCGGCCAGCATGGCCGCAAAGAAGGCCAGTGCCAGCGTCGTCGCCGCGGTCAAATTGCCGATTGCCACGTGGATGGTGGTATGCAGCAAGGCGGCACGAACGTCGGCCCCGCCGCGTCGCGCCTGCTCATAACGCATGACCCACAGTACGCCGTAGTCGCCCATGCCGATCAGCATGACTGCGAAGGTCGCCGACAGGATGTTGAGATGGCCCACCGTCAGCGTGAGCCAACCCATCGCCCAGGCGGTGCCCACCAAGAGCGTCGTTACGGTCAGCAGGGGATACCAGATGCCGCGATAAACAAGAAAGAAAAGCAACGTCACGCCGGCGATAGCCAGCCACGAGGCCAGCCTTGTATCGCTCTCGGCCGCGGCCATTTCATCGCTTTCCAGGACCGGCAGCCCGGTCAGGCCGAAACGCAGCTCCGGAAATGCCGGGCGGAGGTCCTCCAGTATGCCGCGCAAGCCATCAACGCTTCTCTTGGCTGCCGTGAAGGAGCCTTCCTCCTTGACCGGCCGGGTCAACAAAAACGCCAACGAACCGTCGCCGCTGAAGAAAAACTGCGGTTGGCTCATGAGGTCGAGCTGTTCCGGCCCCAGCAGCGCTTCGCTCCGTGCAGGATCGGCCGAAACGGCCTCATTTGAGATTTTGGGAGCCGGCTCCGGCAGAAGACTATGCCACGGATTGTGATATTTGGACGGTTCGGCCAGGGCCGCGGTTGCTGATCGCGTGACCGCCAGCAATTGTGTGAAGAATTGTTCGTCGGCTGACTGGAGGGGGGCCCCAGGGGTAATCTTGCTGGCTCGGTCGCGCGCCTCATGAAGCAGGCTAAACAGCGTAAGCGATTGCCAGCTCACTGGCCCTAGTTCCAGCAGCAGGCTCATGCTCTTGATGTTGTTGTGGATCTGCCGAATCTGTTCGGTCGGCAGATACAACAACGCTCGGTTGCGCAGCTGCTGGAGATCCACCTTGTAAAAGAGCCGATCAAAAAGCTGCGGTCGTCGCTGGACTTCCGCCGCCAAGGATTCCAGGGCAT
Organism: Gemmataceae bacterium; assembly: GCA_035295665.1. Classification (GTDB taxonomy): domain Bacteria; phylum Planctomycetota; class Planctomycetia; order Gemmatales; family Gemmataceae; genus DATGIQ01. The sequence continues at coordinate 2,214 of DATGIQ010000363.1, forward strand.
GCTGCATCCGTTGGCGGTCGGCTCCCTGAACGACGACAACGATGTCATCATCGTCGCCGAACTCTGCCAGGTATCGCTGCCAGCGCTGCTGATAGTCCTTCTTGGGACTGAGCAGATCACTTCGGCGCGTGTGGTATTCCAGGTTGGTGTGGAATACATACAGGGAAATTCCGGCCACGAGCACCGACAGTGTCAGCACCAGCCTGGGGAACGCGCATGCCGCACCAACGATGCGGATCAACCAGCGATGCGCAAAAGAGGACTCGTCCGAAAAACAGGGAGGGCACCCACTTTTCGGATCCGCATGATACTGTTCCGGCTTCATGAGTTCCGTCCGCCTCCTTGACCGCGGAATGCAGAGCGGCGAATTGTAGGGAACCCGCGAAGTTCTTGCAAGCCGAACGAAAAAACCCCGCCGATCGCTGTCCCAAGGGGACTCAGATACGGCGGGGCCGGAACAGAGAAGAAGCCAATATCATTTCATGTTCCGCTGCAAACTTGCCGCTGTCAACCCATCTTGTGTGTTTTTCCTTCTCAAATACACGGATTGAGCGGACTTTTCCGAATTCGTGGTTTCCAAGAGCCAAGCAAACAGTGCTGGTTCAGCTCACTTCTGTCCAGAGGGCCTATCGGCGATGGCCGCCACATCAGTCTTGAGCAACTTGGCCACTTCGGCCGAAAGGGCCTGCGCATTCTTGCCATCTTTGGTGCAGCCGCGCACGACGATCACAAGGCGGCCACCTTTGTCAATCAAGATATTCGTCGGCATCGCCTTGGTGTCGAAGGTTTTCCAGAGTTCTCCCTTGGGATCTGTAGCCCAAAGAAACCGGACGTCATGCTTGTCGACGTAGTCCTTGGCGGTATCTGGTTCCTCCTTGAAGACTGCCAAGGTCCGAAACCCCTTGGTTTCGTAAGCAGCCTGGAGCTTTTGGAAGTAGGGCAGCTCTTGGTCGCACCCGGAGCAGGCACAGGTCAAGCGGACCAGCACGGGGCCCTCGGCGGCCAACTTGTTCAGATCGTACACCTGCTTACCGTCGGGCGCTTTCACGACGACCTTCGGCACAGTCTTTGTGGGTTCTTCCGCCCGGGCGCCACCCGTGAGGACCGCTCCCGCCACGAGGATTGCCATACCCATGCGCATGCCTGACCTCCTTCGTTTGAATAGCCGTCGGAGAAGTTCTTGAACCTATTGCCCTCCCGGCGGGCCTTCCGTTTCGCCGAGACCGTGATCAGGGAAGGGGGACGTCCCGAAGCGTGAACGGAACCTCAATGATGATCATTCGCCGTGCCGAATAAATGAGCTTGGTTGGCTCGCGGAGGCCGGCACGGGAGTGATAAGTGCAGGAGATCTGCCGTGCGACCACGTTGCCATTGATCACCGGTTCTTCGGACTGGCCCGAGAGCGGAAAACTGTGCCCCTCGGCATCTTGGAGCACGAACGTGGCGGGACTGCTGGCCTCGATTGCCATTCCACCCCGACGCACCACGCCGTTGACGACCCGGATGGCGTTCGGCCGCAGGACGCCCCGGCGGACTCCCCACACCACATTCGCTGAAGAGGCATCGGTCAATTCGACCTGGATGTGCACATTCCCGTTCGGCTGCCGCTCCAGCGCGGTGAGCTTGAGGGACTCGCCTTCATCGCCAGTCCCGGTTCGTCCGATCGCCTTGCCGATGTGGTCGATCGTGACAATCGGTTGCGGCGGCGTCTGGACCTGCGCGGCCAAGATGCCTTTGATCTCTTTCAGCCTTCCCAAGGGCTTCTCGCCGGATTTGAGACGGACTGGGAAATCGCGTGGGGGAGTAAACGGCTGTCCCGTTTGCGCGTCCCAGAGCATGACGCCCGTGGCAACCGTTGTGGTTGTACCCGATTCGTTCCGAGTTTCCAGAGCAGGGGCCCAATCTCGGCCGTCTTCGTCCAGGGCTTTATCAATTCGCAAGTCGACAATGTTCTGCCACGGCAATTTGGGTTGCGGCGTAATTTCCAGCGTGAACAAGAATGGATCGGAACTCCTCTTGGCCGACGACCCGGACACTGGAAGGGCCCGGATTCGAACGGCTCCGATATGATCGGTCGGTAGGAGCGATTGCTGGCCATCGACCAGGTTTAGCCTTCCATCCCAAACCCGTCCGAAGCCCAAGTTGGGCGTCGGCGTTTCCATCATCTGAACGAGAGCACGCTGCCGTTGGGCTGCGTCCGATAAGAGGCGATTATTGGCATCCAGCTCGGTCCCCGGGGCGGCTGGCTTCTCTACCAACCCGGCCGTATGGCAAAACCGATCGAACGCCTCCCAAAACGTCGCCTCACCCGTGTCGAGCGTGATTCTCCGATTGGCCAGGCGTTCTTTGCCACCGGCGATCTCGATGGGAAAGCCGGTCCGTCTCGCCAAGTCTTCGACAGCCTGGAGAAGCGGGGTGTCTCGATACACCAAGTGAACGGGCAACGGGGCGAGGATCTGTGCCGTGTCGATCCGCCGGCGAATCATCCGTGCCAGGCACTGTGCCCGGCGGCCAACTTCCGGGTCGCTGCTGAGGGCAGCTTGCTGCAAGGCCCCCAAAGCCGGTCCGCCGATTGCCTCCAGTGCATGGTTCGCTGCTTCACGCTCTTTAAAGCTCGCACTTCCCAGCTGCGTGATCAACTGAGCGATCTCCTTGGCACCCGTGGCCGTCGGCGACCCCGCGTGCAAGGACCCAGAGGTCAAAGGAAGACAGCCTACGATGGCCAAGAGAAAAAAGAAGTTGCGCATCAGCGTGGAACCTCGCCATCCGGAACAAGACGGTGGAGTGCGGTCGAACCGCTCTCCCGAGGGCGCGAACACGGAGTAGGGATATCTTATCACGACCACCGCCGGCGCGGCCAGCGTTTTGGCAGCCGCGTGCCGAGGGATCGTCTGAAAATGAGAAAACGGCTTTGCCCTCTCGTTTGGAAGAGGGCAAAACCGCTTTCCCCAGGTACCGCAGCGGGGGTCTCAAGCTCACCCACGGGCATGGATGGGCTGAATGCAAACCGCGCTAGGCCAGGAGTTTCTGCACCACTTTCCCCTCGCGGAACAGTTGCACCGGCCGGCCGGTCGGCGTCCGCAGCTCCTGGTGTGGGTCGATTCCCAGGCAATGGAAGATCGTCGCCGCCAGATCGTCGGGTGTGCAGGGATCGGTTGTCGGGGCCATGCCTTGGGCATCGGTTGTGCCATGTACATAGCCACGCCGGAGGCCACCGCCAGCCAAGACAACGGACATTGACCGCGCCCAGTGATCACGGCCGGCATTCTTGTTAACCTTCGGCGTCCGGCCAAACTCCCCGGCACAGTATACCAGGGTATGCTCCAGCAGGCCCTGAGCGCTCAAATCCTGGATCAGAGCCGAGAGCGTCTGATCAAGCTGTGGCAGAAGTCGCTTGGAGAGCGTGTCAAAATTCTTGCCATGCGTGTCCCAGCCGCCCAGGCTGATCGTGACGAAACGGACGCCCGCCTGGACGAGCCGCCGAGCCGTCAATGTCCCCTGGCCAAAGGGAGTTTGGCCATAGCGCTCCCGCAGCGCCGGCGTCTCCTGGGACAGATCGAACGCCTTCTTGGTCTTGTCCGAGCGGAGGATTTCCAAGGCTTGCTTGTGGAAGGTATCCAGTCCTTCGACCAGGTCAGCGGACCGATCCAACGCTTGGAAGCCCCGATCGAAACCTTCGAGCAGCGCATTGCGGTTTTCGAGTTCTTCGAGGGTGAAGCCGGCCGGCAGACTGACGCCGCGGACCTTGAGCGAACCACCTCCTTTGCCGCCTCCCGCTCCTTCCACGCCGAACGGGTTGTAAGCCGTCCCCAGGTAACCAGCCTGTCCAGCCGCACCTCCTCGGATGTCGCTGAACGACACGTAAGGCGGCACAGCGGGTTCGGCGGGCATTAGCCTGGCCACCAGCGAGCCCAGCGAAGGGTACTGAAGTGCCGGCGTCGGCTTGTTGCCGGTGGTCATGAAAACCGTGGCCGGCCCGTGCGAAGGAATGGTGTGGTAGAGCGAGCGGACAATCGTTGCCTGGTCGGTCACCTGGGCCATCTTGGGCAGATGCTCCGAGATGGCGACCCCTTCGACCTTGGTGGCGATGGGTTTGAACTGGCCCCGGATGCCTTCCGGGGCATTGGGTTTAAGATCCCACATGTCCAGGTGCGAGGGCCCACCACCCAACCAAAGGAGGATCACTGCATTGGCCCGGCGTCCCTTCGGGCCGGGGGATGGGGCCGCCGACCGAGCTTCCAGGCGTAACAGGTCCGGCAAACTCAAGCCGAAAAGTCCAGCAGCGCCAAGCGTGAGGAAATCTCGTCGGTAGAATCCTTCGCAGTCGGTCCAGCAGCGTGTTGACATGTGTGTGTTCCTTTGGTGCCCTTAGTACCCCTACTGTTCAGTCCGGCAGGGCATGCCGTGAACAGGGCTCCAATTCCCATTAATGGTTCAAAATAAACTCGCGCGTGTTGATCAGTGCCCACAGGGCGTCGGCAAAAGCGGCTCGCCGGGCCGCCTGTTCGGGTTGCTCCCGATTTCCGGGTTTCTTGGCCGGCGCTGGCCCGCCCTTGCCCTTCGGGGGCGATTCCGCCACGAGAACGGCTGGGGCGGCGACGTTCTTCATCCGTCCGTGCCGGTAGGTGGCAAACTGCTGTTTCTCGGCCTCAGTCGGGAACCGCGTCAACGTGGCCAGGAATAGTTCTTCGAGGATCTCATCGTCGGTCTTGGTACTCGCCAGCAACTGCTGGAGTCGCCCCTTTTGCAGTTTTGCCAGCAGCGAGGAATCCGTCATGCGAAACAACGTTTGCGGCAAGGCCGGATCGAGCGCCCGTTCACAATCGCAGGCCGAGGTCCGGGGCGGCCGGCCGAAGATGCGAAACGCAAACGCAAGATTGCCATTCTGCAAACGGCTGGATCCAACCTCGATGGCCCGAGCCCCCGGCGGCGCATCCGGACCAAAGGTTTCCGTCACTCCCAGTGCCGTGTTCAAAACATCGAGGACAACTTCCGCCATCATCGGACGCAGGCCGGCATGGGAGTAATTGTTGCGATCCAGCTTATTGGAAGGATTCGTGGCCGAGGTAAGCTGGTAAACCCGCGAGTGGAGCACCGTGTGCTCTAGATGACGAATATCGTAATGGTGGTCGACGAAGTCCTTGGCCAGGGCATCGAGGAGCCTTTCGTTGGAAGGCGGGTTGGCGAGGGAAAAGTTATCGACCGGATCAACCAGGCCGATGCCGAAATAATGACCCCACACCCGGTTTACGAAGCTGCGGGCGAAGAAGGGATTGTCCGGCGCGTGCAGCCAATCATAGAGGACGGCGCGCGGATCTTTGCCTTTGTCCGCTTGAATTACGGGACCGCCCAAGGCCTTGGGCGGCAGGGGCCGGTTCGTATCCGGGTCGGGTAGTGCCCGATTTCTGCCCGCCACGACGAACACCTCACGTACTACGGGCATTTGTCCCTTGTTGGCGGTGCCTTTCTGTTTGCGCTCGCTGTTCTCCGCGTCGATCCGTTGCTTGGCCTCCGGCGAACTGCCAACGACCACCGCGCCGAAGATGTTGGCGTAAGCCCGGTAATCGGCCTGGGTCCAACGGTCGAAGGGATGTTTGTGGCACTGAGCACACTCCAGCCGGACGCCCATGAAGGCCGCGGCTGTCTTTTCCCCCCATTGCTCGATGGGCACGTTTTGCTGCCGCCGCCAAAAGAGATCGAGCGTCGGTTTTTCCGCATACGTCGTAACAAAGCCCTTCTTGGCCGCGGAATCGAGGGCGTTGACCTGTTGGATCCAGTCTTCGACGGAAAGACCATCCCGGCTCGTGGCACACAAAATGTCGTGCACAATTTCGTCATACGGTCGGTTTTCGGCGAAGCGCTTGCGGAGCCAATCATGCCACATCTGGCTCCGCTTCGTCTGCATGTCGCGCGGCTGTTCCAGGGCATCGGTGTTGTTGCCCGTGATATCGCAGAACTTGGTGGCCCACAGGGCCGCATGGAGCGGCGAAGCCAGCAGGGCGTCAATCTTCTTCAGACGCTTGTCCGGATCGGGATCGGCAAGAAACGCCCGCACTTCCTCCGGCGCCGGCAGGCTGCCGATGGTGTCAATTGTGACGCGGCGGAGGAACTCGGCATCACCAGACAGATCGGAAGGGATGATATTGAGGTTGCGGAGCTTGGCAAACACTTCGCGATCGATGTAGTTCACGGTGGCCAGTTCGGGGTAGTGAAAACCCGCCGCTACCGCGACCGGCACCATCACCCGGACCGCCAAAACATTGCCCCGATACGAGACGACAATGGACGTGTCGCCGGGACGCAGGGCCTTGACGGCACCGGACGCGTCGACTTCGGCGATCGCATCGTCGTTGGTGCGGAAATCGCAAAAGCGGGTGATGTCTTCTTCCGTGCCATCGGCAAAGCGGGCCCGGACCGCCAAACGGACTGACTCTCCCGTCATTGGGAAGCGGTACTCCGGCGGGGTGACGGTGATGGCGGCCACGTCGCCGCTTCCCTTCGTCCAGGATGCCCCCTGGACGATCCAGGTGCGGAGCAATTGATAGGCCCAGGAATCCTTGGCAAAACGCAAGCCTCCGCCATGCTCCACCTGGCCCGTCGGCTTAAGCAGCAGCAGGCTATGATCGGGATCGACGGCGTCGATGCGGCGGCCAAAGTTGTCTCGCGTCAGCGCGAGATAGTCTTTTTCCGGATCGTAGCCGAACAGCGACAAGCGAAAGCCACCTCGGCCTTGAAACGATCCATGACACGAGCCGGAGTTACATCCCATTCGGCCGAAGATACCGACGAGATGACGTTCAAAGTCGACTTTCGGTTCGTTCGTCGGAGCAGGCACCGCAGCAAGGAGCGGCCTGGCCAACGCGCAGAGAACGCCCGCGGTGGCGGCGACGGTGACGAATCGGGTGATGCTGGCAGCTAGCATTCCTCGATCCTCCTGGTTATTGGGCTCCTTCACACCGAGCGGCTCAAAGGAAGCGATCTGGCGGGAACCTTTGGGCAATTGTTCGAGGCAGGACAGCGAGAACCAAGGCAGCCTGGCAAGGAGGACCGCCAAGTAGCTCCCTCTGTTTATAATTTACGAACTGCAAAGAGTTGTCAAGGATTATTTTTCCGGGGCACACCGATGTCCTGGCGTATCCGGCATCATCTGCTGACGGCGATCAGCGACGGCGAGCGCAGAGAATCTGCCAGGACCGTCTCAAATCGTTCCAGGTTATATTGCATGAACAAGGTCGCTTGGCGTTGCAAATCGGCGAGTGCGCCGCGCTGCCGCAGCGCCGACCCTTCGGCATTGAATTCTTCCGCGTCCTGGTCCAAGCGGGCCTGGAAGCGCGCCAACTGATCGCGCACGCGTACGCCCCGTTCTGGATCACGTTCGCTCAACTCACCAAGGCGAGAGACGCGCTGCCAGAGGCTCTCGGTGAGCGCGAGCCGGCCGCCGTGCTGGAAGGGTTCGGGTATTTCACCGTCCAGGAACAAGGGAAAGTAGACACTTCCCCAAAGAGGGCCAAACGCACACCAGCTCATTGGCAATCGCGCGAGATCCTGCGTTAAGGAAGCAACAAAGCTGGCGACAGCCGCCGAACCGGCCTTCTCAGCGGGATGTTGGAACCACCGAACGTCCTCCTCCCCTGCCAGCAGTCGCCCTGATCGGGGCGCGACCAGATCCAGCTGCTCCCGGAGGAGGCGGCGCAGGAAAGCGGTATCGATCCGGCCATTTTGCTCCATGAGCGCGACAGTGGCCTGCCCCCAACGGCGCAGCGCAGGCCCCTGGTTCACGGGGTCGTCGCCCAGGGCACCCACGAAATCGAGCTTGCTGCCGTCGTCCGCCCACCAACCCTGGCTGATCGCATACGATGCCAGGCCCGGAGCAATGCGATCCCAATCCTGGCGAATGACCCGGACATCGCTCACGGCACGGACTTCCTGGACCTCCTGATACACCCAGTAATGCCCGGCGGTCTCCACCGCGTAGGCTTCCGTGGCATCCGCAACCAGAAACGCGCAATCGCACTCGGCCTCGGCCGGGCAGCCCCGAAAGGAACCCTGGCCATGACGTTCGACCAGACTCGTCAACAGGTCCACGCCTTGAAGGGCAGTCCGGCTACGCTCCAGCGTCAGGCGGACCAGGTCAGTGCCCAGGAGCGTCGGCCCATCACAGGACATCTTCGCGGACAGCTTCACGCAGCCGACTGCCAGCTGATGCTCATTGATTCCATATTCATAGCCCCATCGCCCATCGGGCTGGGAGCCCAGAACCGCGTAGGTCTGGCGGGCCTGGGGCAGCTCCAGGAGTTGGGTGCGGACCTTTTCATCCGGTGCGCCGGCGTGTCCCGAAGTCCGGCAGAGCGGTGGACATGACCCTGCCGGCTTGGCGCTCTTTTGGCCAAAGAGCGTCCTTCCATCGACTGTGGCCCGAGCGAGGGCCACCACCGCGTGGCAAGGCATCGGTTGGTCCTCCCGAAAAGAGTTTGGCATCCGGGGTCGGCCGAAGCTTATTGTCCCAGCAGTAACCGTAGGCGAACGGGATTCGCATCCTCAAATTCATTGGAACACATCCACTTTCCCGCTGCAACCTTGCCTTGCATTTCGCCCAATCTCTCTCCCGTCGCTCTCCATCAAGGTCTCGCTGCCGGGTGCATTCCCGATAGGCCATCCCGCGTGCATGTTGCGTTTATTGTGCGTTTTTATCTCCGTCCATGATGTGGGCCAGGCTATTGTATTCCGCGCGTTCATCGTGATTGACAGATTTTGCAAGACTGTTTACGCTTGAGCTAGTGTCTTCCGTCTTCGGGGGCGCCCGCCACTTGCTGCCAGCCAATTTCCTGCCTGCCACTGGCTTTTCGCGGTGAGGACGCGCGGGCCTAATGGAAAGGAGCAAATCATGCTGAACCTGTGGGGATCCCGTCTCGGGGCCAACTGTGACGGGACCACACGCCGCGATTTCCTCAAGATTGGAGCCTTGGGGATGGGGGGCCTGCTCTTGCCCGAGCTACTGCGGGCCCGAGCGGCGACGACCGCGGCCGGCCTGGCGACCAAGAACCGCTCCGTCATTTGGCTCTGGCTGGGCGGCGGACCGACCCAGGTGGAGACCTTTGATCCCAAGATGACTGCTCCCGTCGAGTATCGCAGCACGGTCGGAGCGGTGAAGACCAATGTCCCCGGCATCGAGATCGGCGGCCTCTTTCCGAAGATCGCTCAAGTCGCGGACAAGATGGCTTTCGTGCGGTCCTTCGCCCACACTAATTCCGGCCACGGGGGCGGTACGCACTGGGTGATGACCGGCTACGATTTCCCGCCGGCCGATAACAATCAGGCGCCGGTGAAACCAGGCCTGGGCTCGATTCTGGCCCGGATGCGGGGACCGAACAACCCTCAGACCGGCCTGCCGACGTATGTCCGCATCAACCACATTTATGGCGATGGCCCAGCCTGGCTTGGCCCTTCCTATGCTCCCTTCGACAGCGGCGGCAATGCGCGGACCAATATGAACCTGCATGTGACCCTCGACCGCCTGTCCGACCGCCGCTCGCTTCTGAAGACCTTCGACACGATCGACCGGAGCATCGACAAAAGCGGCCTCTTGCATGGGCTGGACAGTTTCGAGGGGCAAGCGTTTGATCTCATCCTGAGTCGAGCCCGGGAGGTCTTTGATATCAAACGAGAAGACCCACGGATCCGCGATCAATACGGTCCGGGACTGGGCGAGCAACTGCTGCTGGCGCGCCGGCTCTGCGAAGCGGGGGTCGGTTTCGTGACCATCCACTACGGTGGCTGGGACATGCACAGCGACATTGCCAAGAGCATGCACAGCACCGTACCGCCGCTGGACCGTGCCGTGGCCGCCCTGGTGGAGGACCTGGCCATCCGCGGCCTCGATCAGGAAGTGCTGCTGGTCATCAGCGGCGAGTTTGGCCGTACACCCAGGATCAACGGCACTGCTGGCCGGGATCACTGGGCGCCCCTGTCGACGCTGGCCTTTGCCGGCGGTGGGCTCAAGATGGGACAGGTGATCGGTCAATCGTCCGAAAAGGCCGAAGTGCCCAAATCGCGGCCGATCACCCCGCAAGACCTGGCGGCCACCATCTTCCAGGTGCTCGGTTTGCCGCTGGATCAACATTTTACAGATCCGAGCGGCCGGCCGGTTGCGATGATTGATGGCGGCAAGCCCATTGCCGAACTGTTCTAATTCGAACCGACGATCGGTTTCGCGGCGCTTCCCAGAGCCGCCGCGAAACCCCCTCACTTCCTTTACCCCGTAAATTCCCTCCTTCGATCAAGGCTCGTAAACTGGAGGTATGTCCTCCGCTCACCCGCAACATGCACCGGCGGTTGAGAACCAGCCAACGATTCCGGTGGAGCGACTTCCGGCTGCGCTGGCCGGCGTGCTGCACATCTATGTTGCCTTCGATTGGGGCGATGAGATTCTCCTCAATCGCGCCCGCAAGCTGGTCCCGGCCGAGGTCCATGAGCTGTCGCGCCGCCGCCGCACGCCCTCCTCGATCACCTACCGTCCGGCTCCGTTGCGAATTCGCTTGCCCGCAGCGGACATGGACCTACCGGAGCTGGGGCGGGTGCAGGCTGCTGCGGAAGCGACGATCTTTGATTTCGCGGCCGTGAGTCTGGCGCTGCATGTGCCGTTTTGTTTGTCACCATCTTGCCTCCTCCGGCTGGCTGACTGGTTTGCCAATCCGGCAGACCTGGTAAAGAAGGCTCGCTCCACACTCCAGCCGCTCCATGAGCAACTCCTGCCTGCCATTCAAAGTCCGCTCTGGCAGGATGAGCTGAGCGAGGAATATCTCGTCTTTCAGCTGCCGCCGGGACAACACGCTCCCTCGGCCGGGCCGGCACTCGATTCTCAGGGGAGCTGGTTAGCCCGTCTGGTACGGTTGGAACCGGGGCCGCTCAGTCCCGAGGAGATCACCGAAGCGCTCCGCCTTCGAATCCGCTACAGCCCGGACGACTTCTTTGCCCCCGACTGGGCCGCCGCCGTCCTGCTCGACCAGGATTGCGAGGAGACCTTGCAGACGGTCGAGTTCGCCAACCTCCAGCTGCTCGAGTTTCGCCATATCGACAATCGCCTGGATGATCGCCTGGCGGTGGCCTACCAGATCATTCACACGCTTGCCCAGTCATGGCTGCCTTTCTGGCGGAGCCATGGCCGGACCTTGCGCTCCCTGGGGGAGCTCAAAGTCGAGGCCAACGGCCTGTTTGAGCGAACCGAAAACGTGCTCAAGCTGGTCGGCGATCAGTACCTGGCCCGCGTCTACCGTCTTATGGCCGAACGCTTCCATCTACGCGAATGGGAAGAAGGCATCCTGCGGAAGCTCGAAGTGGCCGAGGGGGTTTATCGCGTGGTGTCTGACCAGACCGACACCTACCGCGCGGAATTCCTGGAAATCATCGTCGTCTTGCTCATCATCCTGGAGATCCTGTTGGCGCTCTTCCGACATTGAAAACCACACTTCGACTTGCATCAGCCAGGCGAAAAAGTGTAATTTTGTACATATCCGTGTGCGGTGCTTCCCGGCTCCTCGCGCACTTTTTCTCGTTGTCATCATGGCCGTGCCTTTGCATGTGCACAGTTGGTACTCGCTTCTGGAGGGGGCCACCAGTCCGCAGGCGTACCTTCGGCGTGCGGCAACGTGCGGCTACACGGCTTTGGCTTTGACGGACTCCAATAACCTCTACGGAGCCGTGGAATTCACCGAACAGGCCCATCGCTATGGTATCCGGCCGCTGCTGGGCGCTTGTTTGCGGCAGCAGCGCACGCGCTGTGTCGCCCTTATCGCCGAGCAGGCCGGGTATCGAAGCCTCTGCCGCATCCTCAGCCGACTCCATCTGGCCGGAGAACACAAGCCGGACACGCCAGCGACGGGGAGGACTCGGCTGACCAATCTCCTCCTGGAAAATGCCCAAGGACTGCACGTCCTGGTGGATGATGCGGTGTTGGCCGAGCAATTGCGGGATACGTTTGGGTCACGGTTGTGGCTGGAGATCGTTCGTCCGGCCCGATCCGTCCGCCAGGAACAGGAGCTTCTGGCCATGGGCCGGCGGCTCGGTCTTCGGCCGATCGCCAGCACCGCCACTCATTTCGCCATGCCGCAGGAATACCCTGCCTTTCGGATGGTCACTGCCGTAAGCCGGGCTACGCTGCTCGATCAATTACCGGCCCGGCTATCGATCACGCCGGACCATCATCTGCTCGCTCCGGAAGAATTGCAGCACCGGTTCCGTGATCTGCCCAGCGCGGTGCACAACACGGATGTCTTGGCCGAGCAGCTCCAATCCCACGTCCTTCCCCGTGAGGTGGTTTTGCCGCAGCCACGCCTGCCTCGCCGCCTCGATGCGGCTAGCTCCCAAAGCGACAGTTCGCATTTCCAGTACTTGGAGCTCCTGGGTGAGCGTGGGTTGCGCCGCCGCGGCCTGGGCGATTGCTTGACTGCCCGGCAGCGCCTGCGTGACGAGCTCACCCTGATCGAGGCGGGCGATTTGGCCGGTTATTTTCTCGTGGTCCGCGACATTACCCGTTATGCCCGCCGACGCGGTTACAGCATGGCTCTGCGCGGCTCAGCCGGCAATTCGCTCGTCTGTTTTCTGCTGGAGATCACGGACGTGGATCCGCTCCGGTTCGGTCTGCCGTTGGAGCGCTTCCTGCACGCCGGCCGAGCCGACTTGCCCGACATCGATCTCGATTTCGATTGGAAGGTGCGCGATGACGTGATTGCGTATGTCATTCGCCGTTATGGCCCTGAGCATACCGCCATGATCAGCTCGCACCTGTTCCTTCAGCCGCGCTCCGCATTTCGTGAAGCCTCCAAGGCACATGGCTTATCCACCGAGCAAGTGAGCCAGCTTCTCGAAACGCTCTCCGAGCGAGTCGAGGAACTGGTGGAGCGGGAGGGAGATAAGTCGCCCACTGGCCGCCGCCGGCCGCCCCCCGGCTTTCCGCTGGAAGCCGAGCGTTGGCCACGGATCGTAATGGATGCGCGGCTGCTATTGGGTCGGCCCCATCACCTGTCGGTTCATCCGGGCGGCATCGTCATCACGCCGCGCCCCATCGAGAACTACGTGCCATTGCAACGGGCTCCCAAAGGAGTCGTGATCACCCAATTCGAAAAAGACGCAGCCGAGCATATCGGTCTCGTGAAAATTGACCTGCTCGGCAACCGTGCGCTGGCCACGGTGGATGCGGCTCGGTTGGCCGTGGGTCGACGATCCGCGCAACTCTCCGATCCGCCGCTCGACGATTCGGATACCATCGCCCTGCTCCAGCGTGGCGACACCCTCGGGGTTAACCAGCTCGAGTCCCCGGCCATGCGGCATCTGCTGATCCAAATGCAGCCGCAAGGGCTCGAAGACGTGATTCAGGCATTGGCGATGATCCGTCCGGGAGCGGCTTCGGTGGGGATGAAGGAATGCTTCGTCCGCCGACGGCGCGGCTTGGAGCCGGTCCGCTGTGCGCACCCGAGCCTGGAGCCGCTGCTGCGCGGAACGCAAGGGCTCATGCTCTACGAGGATGATGCCCTGCGGGTCCTGCAAGCCTTGACCGGCTTGGCCGCCCCCGACGCCGATCGCTTTCGCAAGCGCGTATCCAAGCACCGAACCGCGGACGATGCCCAAGCCCTCACCGAAGAGTTCCTGAATGCCTGTGCCCGCAACCAGGTACCGCGCGCGGTGGCCGCCGATCTTTGGGTGCAGCTCGCCAAGTTCAACCACTACTCCTTTTGCAAGAGCCACGCGGTCAGCTATGGATTGATCGCCTGGAAGGCGGCTTTTCTCAAGGTCCATTATCCTCTTTATTTCTGGACGGCGGCGTTGAACAACAACCAGGGCATGTACCCGCGCCGGGTCTACATCGAAGCGATCAAGCGGGCCGGCATTCCCCTGCACTTGCCATGTGTCAACCGCTCGGCCGAGGTCTTCGCTCCGGAGGACGAGGGAATCCGGGTCGGGATGGGCGCCATTGCCTCCCTGGACGAAGCGTTGCGTGCCGCCCTGTTGGCCGACCGACAGCAACGCGGTCCCTACCGCAACCTGGCCGATTTCCGCCGGCGGCTGAATCCCGGACCCGAAGCACTCGGCTTGCTCATTCGCTGTGGAGCGCTAGACTTCACGGGACAGACCCGGCCCGCTCTTTTCTTGGAGGCGGATCTACAAGACAAGGAAACAGAAGCTAGACAAAAGGAAAACGGAGAAGCGGCATCGGCACTTTTTCCTTTTTCCTTCTGTCTTCTGCCTTCGGATGGTTGGTCGCCGGCCGACTATGATGCAGGCCGCCGCTTGCGGGATGAATGGGAGCTGCTTGGGTTTGTCGTTGGGCCGCGACTCATGGCGTTATTTCGTCCTGGGCTGCCGGACAATCTCATCACCAGCCGCGAATTACCCGATTACTCCGGTCGCCAGGTACGCCTTGCCGGGCTCATCGCTACCGCCCGGCACACGCCGACCGCAGATGGCCGTACCATGCAGTTTGTCACGCTGGAAGATGAATGGGGCCTGATCGAGGTTACCCTTTTCCCCGGCACCT
>DATGIQ010000364.1:0-5094 GCA_035295665.1 Gemmataceae bacterium
ACTCCGATGCGCACGCCAGGCCGCAGCCAGCGGATCGCTTCCACAAGGGCCAAGAACAGCTTGCGGAGTTCCGCGAACTTATAGCCGGTCAAGTTATCCATCAGGATACCGCAGGTAAGACACCACCAGGTAGGCAAAAACAACTAGGAAGCCGATGATGAAAGCGATGATTCCTACCGTCACGCCGGTGAGGAAAGGATTGATACCACGTCTGCGGACATCGGTATTGATCGAGGAAGGTGATAGTTCCGGGACGGAAGGTTTTGTAACCAGCTCTGTTTGGTATGCCTCCGAGCGCTCTTCTCGCCGATGTTCGGGGATCGAGACGATTTGTTCCGGCGGAGGAGTGGCGCCGTGAAGCGGCGGAGGCAAAGCAGGCTCGCCCGGATGAGGCTTTGCCTGCATCTGTTCCGAAGATCCAGGGGAGTCGCCCTCGGACTCTGGTTGTCGTGCGGGAGTGTGAGAGAAATACAAGGCCGCCTCCGTAAACAGCCAGAGTTAAAAGCATACCCCGCTGCACCGCTAAGCCCGAATTAGTCATATTTTCGCAAATAATCATGGAAATACAAAGGGACATACAGGGCGTCGATACCCTTTGTTCGTGCGCCCACAATCGCCCAGAATCCGCCGCGTCCTTGCCTGATGCCCATCAAACGTGTAATCTCATTGCATCGGCGGCCCGGACGACGACGCTCTGCGCGTCCCCCCACCGCCAACGTGATCTCGCGCAGGACCATTACCCCCGACATCTGATGGCTTTCCCCAATCGATACACTTCTTCTGGCCTGGCGGCCATCCGCTGCCTACGGCCCCCTTATTGCCTTCTTCTTGCCAGCATCGGCATAGCATGCCTCTGGACGACGACCGTGGCGGCTCAGCAAGGCGAGGCTGTGCCCCTCCGTCTGAGCGGCGTCAATCCCGGCGGTTTCCGCACCAACGCTACGGAGAGCTGGGGGGCGTACACGTTCGCGCTGACGAACTTCACCGAGAAGGACCGTCTGGCCCGCGTCCTCGTCTTCTTCCAGCATCGGCCCGAAGTTCAGTACGGTCGAGACGTGTGGGTCCCCGCCCATTCCACGCGGTCGTCGTGGCTCCTCGTTGGCCCAGTCGAAGCGCAAGCCCCCGCGGGTCGCCGCGAGATCGAGATCCTGCTGTACGACCGGACAGATGGTCAGGACCGTCTCATCCTTCCCCCCGAGGCCGCCGGGCGCGTCCGCGGCCGTGGTGTGCCCTATCAACAGCGGGAACCAACCACTGCTATCCTGCTCGACGAGGAAGGACCGGAGCCGCCCCCCTTCGCCCAACTGCCCCAGCCGGAATCCCGCGATGAAGAGTCCTTTACGTTGGCCCGTGCATTCCGGCTTATGATCCACCGGTCCGAATCGATTCAGCGGATCAACTCCGGTTCAATGACGCCCTTGGCAAAAACATTCGATGGCATCGATCACCTCATCCTTGCCTCGAATCGCATCGCCGACGACCCGACCAGCACGCGGGCGTTGCGCCACTGGTTGCAACAAGGGGGCAGGGTCTGGGTGATGCTGGACCGGGTCGAGCCGAAAGTCCTTGCGCCTCTCCTGGGCGATGCCCTTGACTTTCAACTGGTCGATCGCATCGGCCTGAACAGCTTCCGCATTCAAAGCAACCTCGTGAGAGAAACGATGCCGGAGCCGGAGCAGAAGCACGATCGGCCCGTGGAGTTTGCCCGAGTGCTGCTGCCGGCCCATGAGCAAATGCGCCACAGCATCAACGGCTGGCCGCTCTGGTTCACGCGGAAAGTGGGGCGCGGCGAAGTCGTGTTTACCACGCTCAGTTACCGCGGCTGGGTTCGGCCGCGCCTACCAAGTGATCAAGCCGCTTCGTTTCCCCAGTTCCCGATGTTCCCTGTGCCGTTGTCACCCTTAGATGAAATCGCTGCCGTGCTGCAACCGCCGCCGGATATAAACACATTCCATGTCGAATCGTTCCAGCCGATGTTGACCGAGGAGATCGGCTACGCGGTCATCGGTCGCGGCACGGTAGTTTTAACCTTCGGGTTCTTTCTTCTGTCGGCACTGGCGTTGGGCATCGCGCTCAGACGGTCGAGCCGGCCGGAACTGCTTGGGTGGCTGGGGCCGGCGGCCTCCCTCGGTGCTGCCGGTGTGTTCTTTCTCATGGGGGAGTCTTCGCGGCGGTCGGCGCCCACCACGGTGGCAGTGGGACAGATTGTTCATGCGGTTTCGGGCAAAGACGAGGCGGCGGTAACCGGTTTGCTCGCCATGTATCGACCGAACTCCGGCCCTGCCGAGGCAGGTGCGGACGAAGGCGGGTTCTTCGATCTGGATACGTCCGGCATCGAGGGCCAAACACGCCGGCTTATCCTGACAGACCTGGACAAATGGCACTGGGAAAACATGACTTTGCCGGCCGGTGTCCGAGCAGGCTCCTTCCAGGATTCCCTCCGTATCGGTGAACCGATCCGGGCCGTCGCCCGCTTCGGGCCGGCCGGACTGGAGGGCAAAATCACGGGGCCTTGCCAGGAATTGGCCGATGCCGTCGCTACTACGCCCTCTGGACGCAATCTCGCTATTCATCTCGGTTCGGATGGAAGCTTCCGCGCCGGCCCCTCCGATGTTCTTCCCAAAGGCGAATTCCTCACCGAAGCCGTTCTCAGCGACAGACAGCAGAAGCGACAGGCGATTTACCGCGCCTTCTTGAAACGGTCTGGGGCAGGCCTGGCGCAAGGAGGAGACAATGTCGTCTTGGCCTGGGCGAAAGCGTTGGATCTGCCGTTCCACCTGGAGCCGGAAGCCCGGCGGGTCGGCAGCGCCCTGTTGGTCGTGCCGCTGCAACTCGAAAGGTCCGCTCCGGGAACGGCGGTGAGCATTCCGGGACCGTTTATTTCGTGCCAGAGGATCGTGGATGCTGGGCCGATCCGGCTGGTTATGGAGGGCAAGGTGAACATGGACATGCACCTTCGTTTTCAACTCCCGCGCGAGGTATTGCCCTTCAAGGCCGAACGCGCCCGCCTCACCCTCAAAATCGACGCCCCGTCCCGACGCGTCACCATCGCCGGCTTGCAAGACTCCCAGGCCACTCCGCTACGCTCGGTGGACAGTCCTCTCGATCCCCTCCGCCTCGACATCACCGACGAACGCTTGCTCCATCTCGACGCGGAAGGCGGATTGCACCTGAATGTCACTATCGGCAACACCTTCCAGGGCAAGTCGGAGGCCGCCGCCCCCCAGCAAGTGACGGAAAAATGGACTATCGACTATCTCGAACTCGACGTCAGCGGCCGGACAAAGTCCGACGAGTAGGAGAACAACTATGACGCTTGGTCCCCCCGTTATCCAGACCAAGGAACTGACGAAAAAATACGGCCCCTTCCTGGCCCTCGATCGCCTCACCATGTCCGTCGAACGCGGACAAATCCTCGGCTTCGTCGGACCCAACGGCGCCGGTAAGACCACCACTATCAAGATCCTCGTCGGCCTCGCTCGTCCCACCAGCGGCTCGGCCACCGTTGCCGGGGCCGACTGCGTCCGCGATGCCCGCAAGCTCAAACGCCTGGTCGGCTACATGCCCGACACCTTCGGCTCCTACGACAACATGCGTGTCGGCGAGTATCTTGATTTCTTTGGCGCCGCCTTCGGCATTCCGCGGCGGCAGCGGGCCAAACGCATCGGCGAAGTCCTGGAGATCACCGGGGCCAAATCGTTCCGCGACCTGTATGTCGAAGCGCTCAGCCACGGCATGAAACAGCGTGTGGCCATTGCCCGCACGCTCGTGCATGATCCGGAAGTGTTGATCCTCGATGAGCCGGCCAACGGTCTGGACCCGATGGCCCGCATCGAAATGCGGGAGTTGATGCTGCAATTGGCCGAGCAGGGCAAGACGTTGCTGGTAACCAGCCATGTGCTTCCGGAGCTGGCGCGGGTGTGTCATCGCGTGGTCATCATCACACGTGGACGGCTGCGGGCGTTTGGCACGCTGGAGGAGATCACGCGTCAGCTCAATCAGTCGCGTCCGATGGAGGTGTTGTTGCTGCATGCGGAGCAGGTGGAGCGGGCGGCGGAGCTGATTCGCCGTCAGCTGGAGCCTGGTGCTGAGGTTCATTCGTCGCCGGCGGAGGCGACGATTCGTTTCCGCACGGCGAAGCAGGAAGAGGAGCTGACGGGACTGCTGTCGGCGTTGGTGGCTGCTGACGTTGGTGTGACGCAGTTCCGCGAAGTGCAAACGGACCTGGAGGAAGCGTTCATGACGGTGGCGCGTTCGGACAAGGAGGGCGATGTCATCATGGCGGAGGTGGCGAGCGAAGCAGAAGGGTTGCCTTCGCAACAGGGAATCCAACGGGGGAGAGAAGGGCGATGAATCCGATTATCCACCGCGAGCTGCTCGAAGTCCTGCGCACGCGCAAGGCCATTGCCTTGCAAATGGGTCTCGGACTCGCCTGTGCTCTGCTCGTTTTGGCGCGCTGGCCTACCGAGGGCACGGCGGACCTCAGCGGCGCTCGCTCTCTCCAGGTCCTTCGTGTCTTCGGCTACGGCATGATGGCCGGCATTCTTCTGTTGGTCCCAGCCTTCCCGGCCACGTCGCTGGTCCGCGAGAAACTCAAGGGCACGCTGGCGCTATTGCTCAATTCCCCGATGACTCCCTTGTCGATCTACCTGGGCAAGCTGGGGGGCGTGTTGGGTTTCACGGCGATTCTTCTGGTCATGACGGTCCCTTCGGCGGCGGCCTGTTACGCCCTAGGCGGCGCCGCATCGCAGGGTGGGATCAGCGTCATTTACGGCATCCTGGCCATCGCCGCCTTACAATTATCCACCCTGGCCCTCCTCGTTAGCTGCATCGCCCGCACCAGCGACGGCGCGCTCCGCGCCACCTACTCCCTCGTTCTCGTAATCTGTGTTCTGACGCTTGTCCCCTACGAGTTGCTTCAGGGGAAGGCAGATGCGATGACGGAATTCGCTTCCTGGCTCCGCTGTCTATCGCCGATCCCGGCCGTTATGGAGGCTCTCGGACAGGGCGACATGGGCGGGCACGGCATGTCCGCCGGCCAAAGCGTCCTGGGTCGCTACGCTCTGCTGGCCTCGGTGTTCAGTTTGATCTGCG
>DATGIQ010000365.1:0-14950 GCA_035295665.1 Gemmataceae bacterium
GGCCATCATCTTCTCGGCCGCGGTCCCTTCGGGATACGGGAACTGCCCGGCCAGGCAGTAATAGAGCACGCAACCCAGACTGTACTGATCGCCAATCGGCGTCAGGTTCGTGGGATCCATGATGCTCTCGGGGCTGGCACAATCGAGGCCGCTGGCCAGCGAGCTGGCCGTCGACATCGTGTCCACGAGCGACTCGCCCTCGGTTTCGGCCAGCAGGGAGCCAATCCCGAAATCGAGAATGCGCACTTGCTGATCCCGGCCGATCATCAAGTTCGATGGTTTCAGGATGCCATGAAAAAGGCCTTGCTGGTGGCAGACGTCCAGTCCTTCGACTGTTTGCTTCACATAGCAGGCGGCCTGTCCGGGATCGAGCTTTCCTACGCGGCGAACCAGTTGGTCCAAGGTCTCGCCTTCCACCAACGGCCAGGCGAGATAGTGCATGCCACCCGAGGTTCCGACGTCGACAAACGGGACCACGGCGGGATGTTTGCATTGCTCAAAGACGCGCACTTTGCGGCGGGCAATCCGTACGTTCCACATGCTGCGGCGGGGCAGCACCTTGACCGCATACCATTCCTGATCATTCTTCGAAACCGCCTTGTAGACGGTTCCCATGCTGCCGCTGCCCAGGACATCCATCAGCGTGAATGGCCCCAGGACAAAACCCTGGGTCTTGCCTTGCAGGACGCGGTCGGCCTGAAACTGGGTGAGGATCTTCTCTTTGACAAGGAATTCGGCCAAGGCCGGCGGCTCGGCGCGCGGATTCTTTTCCAGGAATTCGCCCACTACCTGATCCAACTGACCGCGGTCAAGCAGGTTGCTCCGGCGCAGATCCCACACAAACCATTCGCAGGCTCCGAGGTCAGTGGTCACCATGAATGGCACATCCTTTATAAAATGCACTTCCGCTGTTCCACGCCCAGCGGGCCGTGACGATGCGGCCGTCTCACGCCAGGCATGCGTTCCTCACCAAGGGGGGCATTGCTTTGCGACCGTCTCGCGCAACCGAGGTGACGGGGGATTGCGAGCGCGACGAGTCCTCTCAAAGCTAACATGGGTTACGGAAGCGGGCGTGTCAACCAGGGACGGCGTGCGGGTCCCGGCGTTTGATGGCGGTCCACTACACGGCTGTGAGGCTACTCACCAGATCCCACCAAATTTGCTATTCTGAAGGTAATGGATGGATCCCGTTATCCGCCTTTCCCAAGGGAAGACACAGCGCATGGCTCTTGATCTTTATTCCCCCTGTCCGTGCGGCAGCGGCAAGAAATTCAAGTGGTGCTGCCAGCCGATCCATGGCCAAATCGAAAAAGCCTTCCGCCTCGATGCGGACGGTCAGCACGAGGCAGCGTTGCGAACCATGGATGAGCTTGTGGCTGCGCATCCCGCTAACCCGGAAGCATGGGGCCGAAGAGCCCAAATCCTGTACACCAATGGCCGCGTGGATGAAGCGGAAGCCGCCCTGCAAAAAGCTTTGGAGATTAACCCGAACTATCCGTTCGGCTACCTGCTCCGCGGCATGTTCCGCCAGCAAGAGCGCGAATGGGCGGGGGCGCTGTTGCTCTTCCGCAAAGCCGCGGATCTGTACGACCCCGAGGCCAAGGATGTTCTGGCCGAGGTGTATTCCTTGATCGCCGAGACCGAGCTGAAAGAGAACCGGCCAATTGCAGCGCGGGCTGCCTTGCAAATGTGCCTGCGCTTGCAGCCCAGTGAAGAATTAAACCAGAACCTGGAAGAGCTTTTCGGCGCCCAGTCCCGTTTGCCAGAGTCGGCCCGGCGCGACTACACGTTCCTGAGCCCGCCAGCGGCTGCTCCCGCCGACCGCCGTGCCGCCTGGAACCGAGCCCTCAGCGGTGCCGCCAGCGGCAAGTTGACTGACGCCGCCCGGGCATTTGAACAGCTCGTGGCCGAAAACCCTGAGGATGCCGCCGCCCAGTATAACCTTGGCTTAGTGCGGGCCTGGCAGGGAGACAATCGGGCCGCGCTGGAGGCACTGGAGAATTACGTTCGCCTGGAGCCTGACGAAAGCCGGGCTGCTGCGGCCTGGGCGCTGGCCGAAGTGTTGCGTTTTGGGCGCGGAATGGAAGATCTGACAGACCATATCGATTATTCAGCCACCTACCAGATCCGCGACCCGCAGCGTGTTTCTCAGCTTTTGCAGGAGTGGGAACGAGATCGCCGCATGATTGCGGTCCAAGCCAGCCAGCAGGAGGGTATGATCACGTGCATCGTGCTGGACCGGGGTGGCCTGGTCACTGCCGGAGCCTCGGCGAGCGTGTCGGCCAAGCTGGGGGCTTACCTGCTGATCATGGGTGACCTCCTTCGCCTCTGGAGTTCCAAGGAGGAAAGCCTGCAGCGCATCCGCCAAGAGCTGGAGCAGAGTGCCGGTCCAGGTCTGTCGGACGCGCGGCTCGGGCGCGGACCAGGACATTTTGGCGATGTTTTTGCCGAGGCCGTGGTCTTTCCGGTCGGCCCCACGAGCGAGGCGGAAGCCGGAAAACAACTCCGCGACAGCGTTCAACAATACCTCGAAGAGACGTGGATCCATCGACCTCTCCGCTCCCTGAATAATGTGGCCCCCATTGACGCAGCCGGCCATCCGATGCTCCGCAAACAGCTTCTCGGTGTTGTGCAGTTCCTGCAAGAGTGCAGCGCGGGTGCGGCGGGGGCCTACGACTTCGATCGTTTACGCCGCAAGCTTGGCCTGGTGAGCGGAGCCGAACCGGCGCAGCCCGGCGCGGAGGCCGCGCCGCTCGATATCGAAGCCATGAACACGGCCGAGTTAGCAACACTCCAGCCGGAGACCCTTTCCGACGAACAGTTGGAACAAGCCTATCGGACAGCCCAGAAGCTCGATGCGGCGGAATTGGCCAGTCACTTCGCCCGGACGCTGATTGGCCGGCCACCGTCATCCGACCGTCCCGACCGCTTTCCCTGGTATGCCTACCTGGTGCAGCGGGCCCTGGAGGAGAGGGATACGCAGACTGCGTTGCAATACGTGGACGAAGGGGAAAAAGCGGATTGCGAACACAACGAAGGCCGGCGTCGCAACGAGTATGAGCTTCGCCGCGCCCAGGTTCTTGCCAAGAGCGGCGACGGCGATCAGGCCCAAGACGTTTTGGAACGGCTCCTTGCACGCGTGCCCAACGAGCTCCGCTATTACGGCACGGCGACCGAGTCGATGTTATCCATGAAGCGGGGAGCGGCAGCGCTCCGCTTTGCCGAGCAAGGGCTTGCCAAGGCTCGCCAGACCAATAATCGCGATTCCGAAGAGTATTTCCTGGAACTGGTTGGAGCCGCAAAGAAACTCGTCGGTTAGCAGGGCCAGAGAGATTGGCCACGATCATCAGGATCCTGACCACGCCGACGTTGAACCCGCTCCATGTCGCCGCGGTTAGAAGCAGGTCGCAGACTTGGCACGCGAGTTCCAAGTCGGCGCGATGATCATCCAACACCAACTAGAAAATCACCAGATAGCACGGATCATCGAACTATGATGGAAAAAGCGTTGTGCCACTCATCTCGCTGTGGCGCCCAAGAAATGCGCTCGCCCACATTTTCTCCGTTGGGAGAATTGCCTTCAGGTGTACGCTCAGCCAGACCAGATTTCGGTTGCGTTTTCTGCGGCCAGATCATTGCCCAACTGGTTCATCCTTTCTGCCGAAACAGGTGCGTTCATCCGGGTGGTAGGCAACCCCCTGCCATCGCTGTGACTTGACCTTGAACCATTCCGGGTACTCTCGTCCATAGGCCTGCATTCAACAGAGCATGAGGAAATCTACCCGACTGCCCATGAGGGAGGAGCACGTAACGTTTGCGCCACCTGATGCCGGTCGATCGGAAGAATCCCCGGATTTCTCTAGAATACGAGCGGACTACAACCGGGAGAGCTTCGAGGAGTTTTGTGCTGCGCCTACGGCATCAAGGAGAGCCCGATGCTGACAATCCATGACCCGATTGCTTGCGCAGGCCGGAGGGGTTTGACCCGCCGCAGCTTTCTCCGCGTTGGCGCCCTGACTCTGGGCGGATTAACCCTGGGCGATGTGCTCCGGTTGCAGGCCGAATTGCCCGCGTCAGGTAAACCGCGGCAGAAATCGGTCCTGATGATTCATCTGAGCGGCGGCCCTTCCCATGTGGACCTGTATGACATGAAGCCGGGGGCCCCCATCGAGTACCGTGGTGAGTTCCGCCCCATCCGGACCAACGTGCCTGGTATCGACATTTGCGAACTGATGCCTCACCAGGCGCGGATTGCGGATAAGTTCGCGATCCTCCGTGGCGTGCAGTTCACGGAATTGCATACCGCCAATGAGTTTTACAGTGGCTATCCCTGGCAGGATTCCCCGCGAGCTTCTGTGCCAGGCGAGGCGCAGCGTCCGGCACTGGGTGCCGTGGTGAGTCGGATGCGCAGCGGCGATTCGAGCATTCCCCCCTACGTCAGCCTCAACAACAAGCTGGACTGGGAACGGGCGTATTACGCCGGCCTCGAACACGAGCCGTTCCGCACAGGCGGCAGTTCGGGCGAGCCGTTGCAGAACCTGCGCCTCCACCGCGGCGTGAGCACCCAGCGACTGGAAAGCCGAAAGGAACTGCTCCATGCCTTCGATTCCCTGCGCCGGGATCTGGATGACCGAGGCATCATTCAGGGTATGGACGGTTTCCAGACGCGTGCCCTGCGCCTGATCGTGTCCGGCAAGGTCCGTGATGCTTTTGACCTGGACAAGGAGCCCGACAAGATCCGCGCACGCTACGGCCAAGGCCCTGTCAAACACGGCACCCATCCCGGACCCGTGCTGTTGCAGGCGCGACGTCTGCTCGAGGCGGGCGTTTCGGTTGTGACGGCATGTGTGTTCGGCGCCGGGCCCTGGGACACCCACAGCCATAACTTCATCACCCTCCGCGAACTGCTGCCCCCGTTGGACCAGGCGCTCAGCGCCTTGATCCTGGATCTGGAGGAGCGGGGTCTGCTCCAGGATGTGGCGGTCGTGATGGGGGGCGAGTTCGGCCGAACTCCGCGGATCGGCGACCAAACGCCGGATGGACGCGGCCAGTGGCCGGCAGCGGGCTTCCTCTGGGTTGCCGGCGGCGGATTGAAGACTGGTCAGGTTATCGGTGCCACCGACGCGCGCGGGGAGCGGGTCGTCGGCAAACCCATTCGGATGCAGCACGTGCTCGCGACACTGTACAACGTCCTCGGTATCAATCCCGCAGACACGATCAGCGACTACAACGGCCGGCCGCAGCATGTGCTGGATGATCGCCAGCCCGTGGCCGAATTGCTCTGAGGATCACCATCGCAAGTGGCTGCCCTCGTTCTGCTGCGGACCTGGGTCTGAACCCAACTGCGCATGGACAGCGTCCGCATCCCTGCACAACGGCGACTTGTGGCATAAACGCGAAGGTTGTCACGGTCGAGGCGAGTCGCAGAACCGTCCCGTGCTGAGCCATGAACCGATTCGGTCCGCGGCCAGCCGGTTGCCGCCGGCATTCCAATGCGTATCGCGCGGTTGGTACGTATTCGGTACCCTCTGGAAGGCGGGGAGTAAATCGAGACAAGGGACTCCGCGCTCAGCGAAAAAAGCTAGCAGACGCCGCTGAGGCTTGTCCAAATCCAGCGCCGCACGATCGCGGTGTGCCGCAGCCAAGGCGTCGGTCAAAACTTCCGTGTGGACCTGGAACTCGTCCGGAATGAGGACGCACGCCACCGGCACTTGCCGTCGCCGGCAATCGCTCACGAGGCCGTCCAGGTGGCCCAGGGCGCGTTGCCACTTTTTTTCCATCGCCGGCGGAACGGGGTCAAAGCAGACTGCCAGCCGTCGCGCTTCCACTTCCCGAAACGTTTCAGGCGCCAGTGTGCCTGCGGTCAACCGATCCGAAACACTTCCCTGCTCGGCTGGACCTCTTCGCCACCGCTCCTTGAGCAGGCGTAGGCCACGATCGAGCAATTGGTACAAACAATGCCGTTGCGGATCCAGTCCGCGCGGAGTCGGCAAGGATTCGGTGATGTCATTGCCGACGAAGAGCGACACCAAGACAAGATCCGGCTGAAAATTCAGGGCCTGGGTACGCAGGATCGCATGATATTCCCTTGGTCCCGCGCCGGAGACGCCAAAGTTGTACACTTCGATTCCAGGCTGAATGGTCTCTAGCAGCGTGAGGTAATTGTCGGCGAACGGTACCGCAGCTCCGACCGCGAAGGAATCGCCAAGAGCGGCAATGCGGAAGATCCCGGGGCGTTTCGCGCGGCGAAACTCCGCACCCGGATAACCCAAGCTATTGCCGTGCAGGCCGGCTCCGTAGTCGCGGCCCGGGGCCAATCGATAGGCGTCTAATGGCCTACCGGCAAGGATGGAGTTGCCCGTGAGGACGGCAAAGGTACGGAGGGAGAATTCGGCAAGGAATAAAGTCAGGGCGATATTGAAACCGACCAGCTCCACGGAACGGAGGGCCCAACTGTGCTGCTGGCCGCGAATGCCAGTTTGTCTCCAGCAAAGCACCGCGAACCAGCCCGCGGTCAGGACATAAAAAACGGGGCGCGCGGCATGGGATCCGCCCAGCCACCCAGACGCAATCAGATAAGCCAGGGTGGCTCCCGTAAAGAGCCGGCGGCACAGAATGCAGACGACAGCAAATCGCGTCACGGGGGCCTCCGTGCCACTTGTGTCCGATCCTTCCTCACTTCCCGGAGCCGTCTGGACTTTTGCTATCCTTGGAAGGCACCATCAGGATCTTGGTCGCTGGCAGGAGGCACTGCTTGTCGCTGCATGCTTGGAACTTGACAGCCACTTCGATGGGCTCTGTGGCACCGGGGGCACGGCGGACCGTCGCCTTGATGGCAACTTTATTCTCATAAACGCGGTATTTCCCCAGGACCATATCGGGCATCACGGTTCCTTCCGGGTAGTCGATTTTGACCTCGTCCAGCTTCGTCTTGGCGCGGATCGAAACGGTCGTCTGAACCGGCACCAGATCCTCCAGGCCCGGCGGGTTAGCGTAAATGTGCCACCCCTTGTCTACCGCCAGGAGCACCGTTACCACCTGCTTGCCGTCCGGGCCCGGCTTCTCGGGCTGCACCGTGGCCGATACCTTCACCACCGAGTCGGATTTCTTGGGGCCCGAGGACTCGTCGGGCAGCTTCTTCGGTGAGTCCTTTTCTTGGCGGTCGGCTTGCGCTTCCAGATGCAAAGCCAAGGCACCAGCCATGGCCGTCAGACCGGTCGGATGGATCTTCAGCGAGGCCGAGAACGCCTGAAGGGTTTTCTCCGCCAGCGACTGGAAGCGGGCGTCTCGCGTTGTCGTCCAGAGCCGGACCAAGTTGCGCGCAGCTACGCTGTTTCCCGAAGGCTGAGCCGAATCGAACTGGTCCTTGGACCGCGCGAAGAGCTTTTCGTGATCCCTGGAAGTGTAGAAGAAGCCTCCGGCGTCTTTGTCGCCGAACGCATCCACCATGCGCTCGGTCACCTGGGTCGCTTCATCCAGCCAGCGCCGCTCTCCTGTGGCATCGTGCAGGCACAGCAAGCCATGGGCCAGGTAGGCGTAATCATCGAGGTAGCCATTCAAGCGGGCTTCCGCCGCCTGGCCGGGCCGTGCGCTAAACGTTCGCAGCAAGCGGCCCTCCGGGGTACGGAGATTCTTGAGCACAAAATCCGCGGCGCGGGCGGCGGTTTGCTGGTAGCGTGGCTCCGCCAACGCTTGGCCGGCCACCGCATAGGCGGCGATCATTTCGCCGTTCCAGCTCGTGAGGATTTTCGTGTCCCGGAACGGTCGGGGCCGCATGGCACGCAGCGCCAGGAGCCTCTCGCGCATGCTGCGCAACCGGGGCTGCAATGAATCCAGTGGGAGATCCGATTCCTTGGCCGCTTCCGCAAGCGGTTTCGGCAGATGAAGAATGTGGTAGTTCGATTCAAAGTTGGCCGGGCCGTCCGCCCCATAGACCTTCTTGAACAAGGCCGCATCCGCCTTGTCGGCAATGGCCGCGTCCAGCTGGGCATCGGTCCAAACATAATAGAGCCCTTCCTGGCCGTCGCTGTCGGCGTCGAGGGCTGAATAGAAACCGCCCGACGGAGCCGTCATTTCCCGATCGACGAAGGCCAGCGTCTCTTCCACGACCTGCCGATAGAGCGGCCGGCGGGTCAACCGGTAAGCCTTCGCATAGACTTCGACCAACTGGGCGTTGTCGTAAAGCATCTTCTCGAAGTGCGGGACGAGCCAGGTCCGCTCGGTACTGTAGCGATGGAACCCGCCGCCCACGTGATCGTAGATGCCGCCGCGCGCCATCCGATCGAGGGTCACGTTCAGCATATGCTGGAGCGCCGGCGATTGCGTCCGCCCGGCTTCATGCAGCAGCAGTTCCAGATAGCTGGGCGTCGGGAATTTCGTACCCCGAAATCCGCGCTCGCGGGAGCCAAACCCGCCGTAGTCCGGATCGAACTCACTGGTGATGCCCTTGACGGCCTGGTCCACCAGGTCGCGGTTGAGATCGACCAGCGATCGGCCCCGCAGCATGGTGCCCAGGGCATCCACCGTCGTGGCGGCCACGCGCTCCGCCTGCTCTTCGAGCTCCTTGGGCTTTTCCGTCTTCCACTGGACCATGAATTGGAGGACGCTCTTGAACCCCGGGACCTTGTTTCCCTGAATCTGTTTATCCTCGGGCGGCCAATACGTGCCGCCGATGATCGGCTTGCCATCGGATGTCAAGAACATGGACAAGGGCCAACCACCCCGCTGCCGCAATACATTCAGGGCGGTCATGTAGATGGTATCGATGTCCGGCCGCTCTTCGCGATCCACCTTGATGCAGACAAACGATTGATTGAGGAGCTTGGCCACCTCAGGATTTTCGAACGATTCCCGCTCCATGACATGGCACCAATGACAGGAGCTGTAGCCGATCGAAAGGAAAACGAGTTTTCCCTCGCTCCTGGCCTTGGCGAAGGCTTCCGGTCCCCAGGGATACCAGTCCACGGGGTTGTGGGCATGCTGGAGAAGATAGGGGCTGCTCTCCTGAGCGAGACGGTTGCTGGGCCGTGCTTGGGCAGCGCCTGGGGCGGGCGGGTCGCCGGCATTCGCCAGCCTTCCGCCGACCAGGGCAAGGATCATCACGTAAACGTGCTGCCGCATCATGACAGACTCCTCGGTGGTGTTGGGCGAGGGGCTTCCTTTGAGAGTGCGGGGGCGCGCCACCGCTTTGGCTAATTGGAAGTTTCGCTCCGACGCGGCTTTTCTCGCCGCAGCCACACAGCCAAAGCGGTGGCGCGCCCCCGCACTCCACGAACACGACTTTACCACTCACCCCGCACCTTCCACCAGTCCGTTTCCGGCGGCAAAAATTCCCGGCCGGGGGCGGAACCTTGGAGAATCCGCGCGGTTTAATGGGAAGCTTTGCGATTTTTGCAAAGGAGCACGCTGCACCAAAGCCTGGAACCCGCGGCTGGGAAATGACACGCTGCCTCCTGAGCCGCGGCCGTTCCAGGCTTCCTTGGCAACGTCATGAGTTGGGGAGCGTGGCGGAGGGGCACGGCATTCAAGCGGTCCCCTTCGCCAACCCCTTTGCTGTGCCGGACAACCAGCGGAGCCAAACGAACAATACTGGCCCCACAATCATGAGGAGAAGGCTGATATACTTTTCGAAGCCGACCGGCCGCGGATCATCACGCAGCATCTCCACGACGTACCGCTGCACGCCATAGCAAAACATCAAGAGCGCCATCACCTCTCCGGGATGCCGGCGAAATTCCCAAAACGCGCTCAGCAGCAGAAATACGAGCAACATGCTGATCGACTCGTACAATTGCGTCGGGTACAGGCCGATCGTGCGCGGTGCGAAGGGTGGGAGATCCTTTTCCTGGTTCCCACGCCGCACGGTCAGGGCCAAGTCGTTCTTGCCGCGCGTCCAGTCGCGTCCCAAGTAGTTGTCGAGTTCTCGGTAGCTGGCAACGGCCCGCTCTTCACCCGCTATGGGGAATTCGCGCAGTTTCACGATGATGTCCCCCGAGCGAAGGCCGCTCTCGTCCGCCGGTGAGCCGGCCGCGACGGCGCCGACCGTCCGATCGTCCTCGGACCGAATGCTCATGGTGAAGCCGGCAGCCGTTTGGTAGCCGTCCCGGACCAGCGAATACCGGGGCATGCCGGAAAGCGGGAAATGGACCTGCCAGCAATCCGGGCAGGCCACCGCCCCATAGCAACAGCCATTCAGGAAACAGCCAATCCGGCCCAGGCAAAGGCCGACGGCCAGCGATGGGGCCAGGACATCCGCCAGTTTCCAGCTCGACAGGCCTGCTTTCCGAAACTTGAGGAAATAGGCCAGGAAATAGCCGACGATCCCGCCGATGATCGAGCCGTACAACACAAGGCCGCCATTCCAGATCTTGAGAAATTCCGACAAGGCAGATGCGATTCGAGTCGTCCAGGGTTGCCCTGGGTCATCCTCCGCGAAGAGGAACGTGAGCCGGGCGCCCACAATCCCCCCCACGAACAGCCACACCGTCAGGTCCTGGAGCCATTCCCTGCGGATTCCTTCTTTCTCCGCACGCCGGTTCGCCAGCCAAGTGCAGATCACGAAAGCCGAGAGCAGCATGGCCGCGAAGCCATAGATCGGAATGCCCTCGGGCGTCCATCCAGGGATCTTGATCGGGATTCGGAAGAGTACTTGTTGCATTGCGCGTTCAACTCCATGCTTCACTGTAACGAATCGCTTCGTGCGAACCAAGCCTTGCCGGTTCCCGCCATCGTCAATCCCCCACGGCCGGCTCGACTCCGGCTTGGACCATCTCATAAACCGGGTTCAGGGCGCGCAGATGGCGGACCACTCGAACCACTTCCTCAATTACGTAATCGACCTCTGCCTGCGTATTGAAACGCCCCAGCCCAAAGCGGAGGCTGCTGTGCGCCAGCGCATCGCCGATCCCGAGGGCCTTGAGGACGTAGCTCGGTTCCAGATTTGCGGAAGTACAGGCAGAGCCCGAGCTGACCGCGACATCCCGGATGCCCATCATCAGCGCCTCGCCTTCGACATAGGCGAAGCCGAGGTTGAGGTTGCCCGGCAGTCGTTCGGTCGGGTGGCCATTGAGCAACACGTGTTCGAGCTGGGACACGATGCCCTGGTGGAGTCGGTCCCGGAACTCCCGGAGCCGAATCGCTTCCTCGGCCATCTCTGCTTGGCAGAGGGTACAGGCCTTGCCCAGGCCAATAATGCTTGGAACCGGTAGCGTGCCGCTGCGCAGGCCGCGCTCGTGGCCGCCGCCGTCCAGGATCGGTTCGAGCCGGACGCGGGGATTCCGAGCACGCACATAGAGCGCCCCAATCCCTTTGGGGCCATAAATCTTGTGCGCGGACAGGCTGAGTAAATCGATCCCCATTTCCTCCACATCGAGAGGGATTTTGCCGACAGCCTGGACAGCGTCGGTGTGAAAGAGGACGCCGCGTTCTTTGCAAATCGTGCCGATTTCTCGGATGGGTTGCAGGGTGCCGATCTCGTTATTGGCCGCCATGACACTCACCAGCACTGTTTGATCGGTGAGTGCTTCGGCAACCTGGGCGGCCGCGACTCGCCCATAACGATCGACCGGCAGAAACGTGACCGCAAAGCCTTCACGCTGGAGGCGTTTGCACGGATCGAGGACAGCCCGGTGCTCGGTAGCTACGGTGACGAGATGGTTCCCTTTCTTCCGGTACAGCGACGCCACGCCTTTGATCGCCAGATTATCGCTTTCGGTCGCGCCGCTGGTGAAGATGATTTCCTTGGCCTGGGCGCCCACCAGGCCGGCAATCTGCGCCCGCGCCTGTTCGACGGCTTCCTCCGCGTCTCTGCCAAAGCTATGTTGGCGGCTGGCGGCGTTACCATAGCGTTGCGTAAAATAGGGAAGCATTTCCTCCAGCACGCGCGGATCGGTGCGTGTCGTGGCATGGTTATCCATGTAGATGGGCAGCGCGATCATGTGCGGACTCCACGGGGAGTGTACATTTTGGGAAACATGGAAGGCCGCTCTTCATCCTAACCATTGCCGGCTCGGGGCTCCAGCCCTTCGCCGGGCCATGTTCAGACTCCAATGAAAATGCATCGCTCCGGCCACGGCAACGGGTATGTTGGGGCACGACCCTAGCAATCGTCAAACTTCCAGTAAACGCCGAAAATATTCACCTATTGGGATGGGACGGCTGGTTTTTTTGCTTGACAGGGGTGGTTCTCAAGGCTATAGATTGATCGACTCCCTCGCGCCCATGCGACGGTGCCAACCTGTCGAGGGATCAGCGGAACAGACTGGTTGTGTCCCATAGACTCGTCCGGGTCCCAACCAATTTCGCTTTCGGCAAACGGTTTCTCATCGTGCTGCAGGCTCGTGACCTTGCACGCGGACTTGGACTGCCTTCGTCGTCACCCAAGACCTGCGCCGAATCGCCACGAACCTGCTGCCCAGCGAAGACCGCGCCTGGTTGTTCCCCCTACCGGTGGCCTTATCAAAGGAGATAAGACACCTGTGCTCCCCCGTGTAAATACGTCCCCTCGCGGTCGCCCTCGCCCGCAATGTTCCCGTCTTTCCCTAATGCTTCGCGGATGGGGTCTTGGACCCCGGGTGGCGGCCTGCGCGCCAACAGATGGATCAGCATCGAACAAGGGGTAGACGATGTGGAAAATGCTGCCGAGTCGACGTCGGGTTACCGGGAAAAAGAATCAGCCTCTCGCGCCGGGAAGCCAATTGTTTTTGGAGTGTTTGGAAGACCGTTGTGTGCCCGGATCGATCATCGACCTCGGCACGCTGGGTGGGTACAACAGCTATGGCTGGGCAATCAACAACTCGGGGCTGGTGATCGGGGATTCTTACAGCTTTATGTTTACCGGCGATCATGCGTACTGCTACGACAGCGGCAGCGGTACGATGACCGATCTGGGTACCCTGGCAGGCATGTCCGGCGCGTTCAGTGAAGCCCGGGGCCTGAATGACCTGGGCCAGATCGTTGGTGCTTCCTTCACTTCCGACAGCACCATGCACGCCTTCCTCTTCAGCAACGGCACGATGACCGATTTAGGCACTCTGGGGGGGACGTCGAGCGTTGCCGTCGCCATCAACAATCTTGGGGATGTCGTCGGCTACGCAGCCACGGTCGATGGCCAGAATCATGCATTCATTTACAGCGGTGGCGAGATGACGGACCTGGGTACGCTGGGAGGCCCCACCAGCTGGGCCAATGCCGTCAACGATGCCGGCGTGGTCGTGGGCGCATCGTTGACGCCGCTTTACCAACAGCATGCCTTTAGCTATAGCTGTGGCGTGATGACGGACCTGGGCACGCTGGGCGGCTTTGTCAGCGAAGCCTATGCCATCAACAATGCCGGCCAGGTAGTTGGCGATGCGATGACGGCGACGTACCAGATCCATGCCTTTCTTTACGATGGCGGCACAATGACCGACCTGGGCACGCTCGGCGGCGAGAGCAGCCACGCGTATGGCATCAATAGCCTGGGCCAAGTCGTCGGCACGGCGCAGACGGCCACGGGAGTCTACCACGCTTTCCTCTACAGCGGCGGGACCATGACCGACTTGAATGATCAGCTGCCCGCCGATTCGGGCTGGCTCGTACTGACCCAGGCAAACAGTATCAACGACAGCGGGCAAGTCGTGGGAACCGGCGTGACCCTGAGCGGGTTTACCCACGCATTCGTGCTCTACACCAATTCCTAACAATGGCAAACTGTCTCCCTGGTGAGAATATTGTGCCAGCGATAACAGCCTGATTTCCTGGGGGAAATCAGGCTGTTTGGCCCGCGGTCTTGGCGAACCAATTGAGATCGCACCCAAAAACTATTTTTTTTGCTTGACAACCGAGGCTCAACCGGCTATACAGGGTTCAACACTCTAGCGACCATCGACTCCCTGCGCTTGTCGATGCGCCGGCAGAGCGGCCGGTGGAGTCCCGGGACTCTCTGGAGTCTGGTTCTCACCCGCTGAATGATCTTGAATCGCCCGCGCACTCGTGTGCTGGCTCAGAGAGGCTTGGACTGCCCCTGTCGTCAACCAAGTCTTGCACGAGATCGCCACTAATCTGCTGTTTTACGCGAGACGGCTTGTTCATCCCTTTGGCGGTGCCCTTATCAAAGGAGATAAGCTTCATGCGCGCCATCTTGTGATTTGTTCTCCCAGCGAAGGCACAGGAAACTCGCGGTCGACATTGCCTGGCCCTTTGTGGCTCGCGTTGATCCCCTGATTGACTCGCTTACCAGAAATCTCTCGGACTTACTTCACCATCTTCGGCGGCCATCGGCTACGCCGAGGATTCGGTCTCGCTCTGTGCGCATAAGTCCGCTTTGAGATGAGGTTTACGGAGAGATGAAGTGCGAAGAGCGGCGCAAAGTCAGCGCTGCCCTTTCTAAGGAGTTCGCGCCTACCAACTTCCCATGAACGCCATCCACAGAACGGAGGTACGCAATGCGATTTTCGCTGCTTGCACGGCCCCAAGACACTCAGGATAAGAATCAAGCGCGGCGACCTCAGACGAAGCCGGCCTTGGAGTGCCTGGAAGACCGTTGCTCGCCCAGCTCGATCATCGACCTGGGAACCCTTGGTGGTTACAACAGTAATGCCTGGGCCATCAACAACTCGGGAACCGTGATCGGTGATTCGTTTGGATTCATGTTCTTCAACGACCATGCCTACACTTACAACACCGCGGGCACCAACAGCGGTGCGATGACCGACATGGGTACGCTCGCCGGCATGACCGGCGGATTCAGCGAGGCCCTGGCCATCAATGACGCGGGCCAGATCGTCGGTGCTTCGAGCACGGCGAATGGCAATATGCACGCCTTTCTCTTCAGCAACGGGACAATGACCGATCTCGGCACCCTCGGCGGTTCGTCCAGTACGGCCGACGCTGTGAACAATCTTGGCGGCATTGCCGGTTATGCAACGACGGCCAACGGCCAGGAGCACGCTTTTGCTTACAGCGGTGGCGT
>DATGIQ010000366.1:0-3252 GCA_035295665.1 Gemmataceae bacterium
TCACAAAATCAAGGACTTTCCGCTCGTCCTGGTGGGCAAGGAATACTGGCGGCCACTGCTGGATTTCCTGCGTGGCCGACTCGTTGAGGCGAGGACCATCGACCGGATCGACGCCGAGCGCATCTTGGTGACGGATTCTGCCGACGTTGCGGTCCAGTTGGTTCGCGACGCGGCGCTGCGGCAGTTCGGACTGTCCTACGGCCCGAGGATCAAACCCCGCTGGTTCCTGTGGGAATGAAGGATGGTGGAGGCCTCGACCATGAGCGTTCCGAGAGAACAGCAACGTACATTACTGCTGCGTGTGGCGCGACGAGCGATGACGGACCGTGGCTTCGAGGCCGATTTCCCGGCCGCGGCGCTCGCCGAGGTACTAGCACCAAACGGTTTTATAGCCCCGAACGCTTAACAATGAAACGCTACGGTCCTGCGTGCGGTTTCCCACGGGGCGTTAGTGACATCACCAGACGCCGGTTGTCCAACCAAGGCAAACGATGGTTGCCCGCATTTAGTTTATCGATGACCGGCAGTAGCTCGTCCTGGCCGACGAACGGGTCCAGGTACACAATCAATGCCTCGGGCGTTTCGTACAAGCGTCCCGGTCGGTTGAAGAACATCCGTCGCAGCGTCTGCACGTGCTGCCCGACGTGATCCGGCCCCAAGAGGTCGGCCAGGTCCGCCACGGCATTGTAGACCAATGCCACCAGCCAGCCGACCATTTGCAGCGGACCGCGCTGGAAGCGCGGCCGTTTGCGGTTCGGGCTGTTCTTGTCGTAGCCGCAGGGCACGGCATCGGCAAACAGGTCGTGGACCTCCACGCGATGGCCTTGCTCATGGTTTTGCCTGGTCCGAAAGTCGCACAAGACATCATATACTGCGGCTGCGCCTGTCGTGTACAGCGGGTGCCAGCGGTCCTTCTTCGGGCCGGGCCGGAGTTCGCGGCAGACGATGGTGCGTACGGCCTGGTCCGTCTCTTCGCCCTTGAGCACGGTTTGCGTTTCGGCCAGACGGATTTCCTTGGGCGGGGCATTCCGGCAAAC
Organism: Gemmataceae bacterium; assembly: GCA_035295665.1. GTDB lineage: Bacteria > Planctomycetota > Planctomycetia > Gemmatales > Gemmataceae > DATGIQ01. The sequence continues at coordinate 1,038 of DATGIQ010000366.1, forward strand.
GCCTGGCTCTTGGAACGACAGGAACTGGTCGCTGGGCAATTGCTTCCAGGCGCGCATGCGGTGTGGGTAGCGGCAGGCACGCATGGTGACATCGAGCCGGCGGTGTTGCTCGGCCAGATCCCACAACGCCCGCACGCCGGCGTCCGACTTGCCCGCGCCGGCGTCGAACAAGGCGTGTAAGCTGTGTGGCTGGCCCTCACGCAGCACCTGCTCCACCAGAGGCACCGCCAGCTCTTGCAAGTTGCAGTTGCCACGCGTGCCGCGCAAGCATACGAAGCGGTTGCTGTTCAGGTCGTAAGCGGTGAACAGTTTCTCGCAACGCATATATTTGTTGCGTGTGGTGCTATAGCCCTTGCCGATGTGGAATTTCCTGGTCCAGCGTGGGATAGTGTGTTCGTCGAAGCTCATCAGCGCATCCTGCTTGCGCAGCAAGTGCCAAGGATAGGTACGCCGGCAGAAGGCATCGACCTCGTACCAGGGCAGGTGCCGACGCCAGGCGCCGACCGTGTGGCGTGATGGACAGCGGCGGCCGCCGCACAGGCGGGCGAAGCCAGCATCTTCCATTTCGTCCAGATGGAAGACACGTTCCAGGCCGATCACCAAGAAGAAGACGCTCGTCAGCAGGCCTTGCCGCAAGGAGCCGTAATCGTCCGTGAAGCATTCTTCGGCCGTGGCCAACCAAGCCAAGGCAGAGGGCATCAGTAGGAACGCCCCCGCATATTGCGTCCACGTCGAGAAAAAGGGGGGGGCGGCAGCGGCACGGGCTGGCTGGTCGGGACCGTTTCGACTGCACGCGCCTCGGGCGGGCCTGCCGTGCTCGGCCGCGCCGTCTTCGCTTCGGTCCGCGTAGCCGGGTCGAGGCCGAATTTCTTGCAGAAGTGATACAAGGCCACGGTGGAGACGCGCACACCCAAGGCGCGCTCAATGAAATCGAGGGTGTCATAACGCGTGGCGTCGGGATGGCTCAGGATAAATTCGGCGATGGGGCCCGCATGGCGCGGCAGCAGCTTGCCGTGGGACCGACCGGCCATACGGTGGTGAGCCGCTTGGATTGCTTCTTTGGAGGAGCAGCCTTGCTGACGCGAGGCGGTGGGCCGGCTCAGCTTCAGCAGCCGAGCGATCTTCGCCACCTTGAGCCCGGTCTGGGCGTGGAGCAAAAAGTGACTGAGAATACGCGTCGAATAATAATCGGTGCCGCAGTTCTCCCGAAAGCGATAAACCGCTTTCAAGACGCCGACTTGGTCGGTCGTCAACGTTGACTCGCGAAGCCCCGCTTGCGATAGCCATGCCACGAAGGGACCATCCATGGTCGCCATCGAAACACCTCCCTGTGAATCAATCAGGGAGTATAATACGTAGCGTCAGAAAGTGAAAGCTGAAGGGCTATAAAACCGTTTGGTGCTAATAGGTATGGACCGTTGGCAAAGGAGAAAGACATGAGCGCGGGCAAGTTTTCCAGCGTCGCCATCCTTATCGTGATCGCGACTCTTATTGGTGGCGTAACGCCAGGTTTGGGCCAGACTGGCCCGCCAGCAATCCCCTCGGACCACGCGGTCGCGACGCTTATCGGCCAGCTCGGTGCCGCGGACTTCCGCACCCGCGAGCAAGCCAGCAACGAGCTGGAGAAGCTCGGCAGCCCTGTCCTGCGCCTTCTACGAAAGGCCACCGCGAAGAATACCGAGCTCGAAGTGAAGCGCCGTATCGAGCGCGTCATCAGCCGGATCGAGACAAGACTCCTGAAGGCGGAAGAGAAACAGTGGCCAGACCTCGAGACCTTCCAGGGAACCAAGGATCGACTGATAAAAATCCTGGGCCGGACACCGGGATTGAGCGACCGCCAAGTCGTCTCGGTAATCTACCTGCTCACGGTGGGCCGGCCGCCGACCAATGATGAAGCGGTGCGGGCGAACAGACAGTTGACCGAATTCGACAACCGCCTCATTCACGCCCTTCGGTTGATGCGGTCCTTGATGCAATCCAGAGAATTCAAGACGGACCTGGCCCAATGCAACGTTCGTCTGCTCAAGATGCAAAGGGAGCTGCTTGCTACCACCGATGTGGCGAAACAGCTCGCCCGGCTCAACGCCGGCGAGTGCCAGAAACTGCTCGATGCGACCGCGGCTTCCCTTGCAAAGACGGCAAAGACCGACGCGCAGTTGGTGGACATGGCATTTTTGCTGGCGCTGTCGCGCTTGCCTGAGGCAAAGGACTCAGC
>DATGIQ010000367.1:0-10165 GCA_035295665.1 Gemmataceae bacterium
AAACCTGGCCCGGCGGCAGGCGCTGATCGCCGAGAAAGCGGTACGACTCCCCGGCTTGCTCGCCGTTGAACATACCGGTCCCGAAGGCCACTCCCACCAGCAGCGTCGCCATCGGCCAGGTGACGAGGGCCGAATCCGGAATGAAATGACCAGTAACCCAGCCGGCCAAGGCCAGGAGCAAGAATCGCCCCCATCCCTGGCGGAGGGCCAGCCAGGTGAGGACGCGCCAGCTTTCGGAAGAATAAGATCCCGTCGGGCCCCGCCGCCGCGGCGGCGACGGAGGGTCGCCGTCCGGATTCCAGCCTTGCTGTCCCGGCAAGGAAGCTCGAGCCGGCAACTCCCCCTCGCCCACCAGGCTGCGCCGGAAATCCGGACGGCAGTAAGTCAGACCAGCTAAGCCGAGCAGGCCCAGCAGGAGCACGCTGCGGACAGCGATGGCAAGGAGCGTGGGCGGCCAATACACTTCGCCACCGACCATCCAGCTCAGTGTCAACGGCAGAATCGCCCAGCCGAAGGCGGAAAGCACGCTCCGTCCCAACACGGAGCCAAAAAGTCCGTATCCGAATGCTTCCACACCCACGAGCGGCAGCGCTAATTGCCAACCGGCCGGCAGGGTTTTTACTTCCGTGAGCCCGAGGGTTACCAAGACCCCGGTCACCACGAGCGCCTGGGCGAGCGTGAACAGCCCACCCATGAGCATCTTGGTGATCCAGATGCGCGTTCGGCTGACCGGCAGAGAATCGAGGAACGTTTGCGTCCGGGCTTCTTTCTCTCCGGCGAGCATCATGGCTCCGCAAATGAGCCCGTAGGTCTCGGTCAAGATCAGAGCCGCCAGAGCGATCATGTGCAACTTCGGCTCGGGCGCAGCCGCCGCCCCATTGGGGGCAAAGATCGTCGTTAAGCTAATGAGGAGCAGAACGGCCAGGGCCGCCAGCGCGACCCAGACCGTGAGGTGTTCGCGGAATTCCTTCCAGGCCAGCGTGCTGATCATGTCTCCTCCTCCCCCGCCAGCAGCGCGCAGTAGACTTCTTCGAGGCCCAGGGGGGCTTCCTCGAAATCATGGATTCCCTCGGCAGTGCGCAGGGCGGCCACGGCATCGGGATCGGGATCCTTGAGGACCACTTGCCAGCACTTGCCGCTGCCGTTGCGCTGGAGAACGGTGCCCAGGGAGGAGGCGTCGGGCGGCAACCCTGCATACCGCAGCCGCAGGCGGATGATGCGTTGCCGCAAGTCGTCCATCGGGGCTTCCAGGAGCATTCGGCCGCGGGTTAGGAACGCCACGTGGCTGGCGATCCGTTCGACCTCGGCGATTTGGTGACTGGAGATGAGGATGGTCCGGCCATCGCTGGCCAGATCGACCATGCTCGACAAGAACTGCCGCCGGGTCAGCAGGTCCAGGCCGGACGTGGGCTCGTCGAGGATCAGCACCTCAGGGTCGGGCGCCAAGGCGAGGGCCAGAGCCACCTTCGCATATTGGCCCTTGGAAAGGCTGTGCAGCTTGGCTTTCGGATCGAGCTGAAACTGGGCGGTCAGCTCTCGATAGCGCGGCAGAAACCGGGGCCAGTGAAAGCCGGCCGTGAACCAGCCGATCTCGGCGACGGTCATCCAGTCATAAAACCGTGGCTTTTCGGGAACATAGCCGACGTGATGACGGAGTTGGTTCGCCTGTTGCCAGGAATCTCGGCCGAGAATGGCGGCATAACCCTTATCCGGCTGGAGCAAGCCGGTGAGCATGCGAATGGTGGTGGTTTTGCCGGCTCCGTTATCTCCGAGGAGCGCGAAGATGGAGCCTTTCGGTATATCCAGGTCGAGCCCGGCGAGGGCCTTCTTTCTACCGAACTGCTTGGACAGACCGCGTATTTCAATCGCTGGATCCATGAGAGCGTTTCTCCGAAGCTGGCGACTCAAGGGCTGCGGCGAGAGAAAGCGACCCCTTTTTGGGTCCCGCTTTATCACCGCGCGAGGATTTCCCGTTGGCTCGCGCCAATTCTTCGTCCACGAGTTGGCGGATCTCTTCCGGCGTCAAGGCACTGGAGGCTGCTTCGCGGAGCGCCTCGCGGATGCGGCTGCGCACAATTTCCCGGCGCTGGCTGGAACAGGCCAGCGGGGCGCCCGCCGTGACTTCCATGCCCCGGCCGCGCTTGGCCGCCACGACGCCGCGGCGTTCCAATTCTTGAAATGCCCGCGCCACGGTATTGGGGTGGACCAGGACGCGGTTGGCGAGATCGCGAACACTCGGAATCATCGCCCCCGGCTCCAACGCCCCGGAGGCGATGGCGAAGGTGATCTGGGTGACAATCTGCTCGTAAATGGGCACCGGGGAGTCCGGTTGGATGTGGAGGAGCAGGTCCGATGCGGTCGTTGGTGCCATTGCGCGTCCCAGTGTAACAGTGTAGTGTTACACTAATACGGCTAAGACGCGCTGTCAAGAGGATTTCGACAATTTTGTGGCGGCGTGGATAATCGTGTAGCAAACGAGCCTGACGCGCGAGCGAAGGATGCCGCGCTCCTTTCCTCGCGTGTCAGGCTCGTTTGCTACGGAATCCTGTACCGTGATTTGGATTCCGATGTCGGCGCTAGCGTAGGGGCTGGTGGATCCGGGAGGCGCGGCGACTACTTGATGACCACGACATCGAGGGACACCTGATAGGGTCCCAACTCGGGCAACTGGAAGATGCGATTGCTGAGCGCTTCGCCTTCCAGGGTGCTCCGCGCCCGGATGCGGACGGCGACATTGGTTTCCGAGGCGGCGGTCACTTCGATGTCCTTGTTGGACTTCCCGCAGGCTGCCGCGATGCTTTGCTGCAAATGCGATTGTAGGGACGTGAGCGTAGGATTCGAATTGCGGACGGCATCGGTCGCGGTGTCCGAGAATAGAATCACGCCGGTGGTCACGTACGGACCGGTCCTCACGATGGCCGGGGGTTTCTGTCCCGTTGCCGAATCGGCATGCGACGCCGGTTTGATTGCCGTCTCCACGATCATCACGCCCTCGCTGACGTACGGCTCCCCCTTGTCGACCTTCAGTGCTGGGGGCAGCGGAGCACGCACAGGAGCCGGCCCGGGATAAAGGGGGGATGCTGGCGTGCGGCTAGCGTTCGCTGCCAAGGATTCGGCGTTTTTCATCATGGAGGCATGTTCCAAAGACCGCCCCATCGCCGGATCCGATCCCTGCGGAGACGATTGCTTGGATACGGTAGCCGTCTCGGTTTTCACTGGCGAGGCACTCACCGAAGCAGGGATCAGCTCTTCATGGGCGCTGGGGATTACCCGCAAGAAGGTGCGCGGTCCATGAGCATCCGCCGTGGGTTCCGGCTTCGGGGTGGCCGGCTCTTTCGGCGGCGCGGGCGGCGGAGCTTTCTTGGGCATCGCCATTTCCGCAGGGTCCATCCGCCGCCACTTGGTCTGAAAGACCAGCGGTTTCACCGCAGGCTTTGCCGCTGCGGCGGGCTGCTTTTCTGCCTCCGGGTGCGCACTGGTGGCTTCAACGTGGCCAGTGGAGTGCGAAAACAGCGATTCGCCGGTGGCAGCAACCAGGCCTTTGTGCTCCTCAATCCGGGCCCACTCTCCCGAGCGAGCGCCAAAAAACGTCATGCTCGGTTCCACGGGCTTGGTCACGGTGGGCCCGGTCATTAGCGGTTCGGAGGCAAGCGTGTGTGAGACCGGCTGAATCGGTTCTGGCCGGATCTGCTCAGCAGCAGGCAAATTGATCTCCACGGTGTGGCCCGTGCTGGGCGCAAAAGGATCATGCGGGTCGGTCAGGACCCGAAGTTCGTTGCGGATGGACGTGCAGGCGATCGTTTCGCGTAGATGGCGGCTAATGGCCAGCTTCTCCTCATAAGTGGGGATCGTGCCCCTGAGTACGATCCCGCCGTCCGCCTGCGTTCGAAGGGTGATCGAGGGTGCATGTCCGGGAAATTTTTGCCGAAGCGATTCGAACGCTTCTCGGTGGAGGACTTCCTGAGGTCGGTTGAGCGTGGGCGCCCGGAGCGTCGCGTTCAGTTCTGCCTTGCTCACGACCTGCATGCCGCTCTCGGAAAAAGCAACGTGGAGAGCGTGCTCCAACACGCGCTCGTTCGGCACTTGGCCGTGGACTTCCAACATGTTGCCAGTAATCCGGGCTTCCAGTCGCCACGGAGTCGTCACCGGGTCGGCCAGCCAGGCCAGAGCCACTTTCATTTCTACGACACGCGGTGTGGGAGCACCTGGTAAGGCATGTTCTGGGGACCGACTCTCAACGGAGGGCTTTTCCACAACCCAATGCGGTTGAGTCTGCGCTAGCAGGGAAGCGGGGACACCGACGACTCCTGCGACCAGGAGCGTTTGCGCAGTCTTATCCAGTATGTTGGCTATCCGAATCTTCATGGCTTCGGTCTCTGCTTGGAGAACCCAAAGAGAAAAGGACCGGCGCTCGGACCAGACGCACGGCTGGGGCACGGCCTCCAGACCGTGCCCCAGCCGTGGCCATTAGTAACCGGTCAACTCACGGGTAAAAGCCTGTTGCGTTTGTGGATTCGGCCCCGGGGCGACGTGGAGATGATCCTTGTCGATGTAGATGACCTCAACCCGCTGTCGTTTGCACTGGAACGGGAACGGATACCCGGATTCTACCGTTTCCAGATAGTAAATCGTGGACTTCCAGTGGCAGTGATGGAGCTGGGCTGGTCCAATAAGCGGGAAGAAGCGACACGGATCGATCTTGTCAACCAAGCGTTCGTTGACAATTTGAATATTGTCGCGGAATTCTTCGTAGAAGTAGGGCACCCCGCGGGTGATATGCGGCATCGCCCGGAGGACCTCCGCCTCGCTGGGCGGATCTTCGCACAGAGGCGGCGGAAAGCCCGGCCGGATAGGCGGCATGATCGGCGTGCGGTGGTCGTTTCTGTAGCAGTACTTTTCTTCCATGCGCTCGGTTACCCAGGGCTGCACCGGGATCGGCGTAAAGATCCCCATCGAAAAGGGATAGCAACCGCCCGCTCCGGTCAGCGCCAGGAGGGTGCCGGCGATCAATCCCAAGGTCCGCACGTTTCCCATCCCGCTCTCCCTTCTTGCTGGGTTTCCCGCTTCCCCTCTCCGCTCTTGGCTGGGCCGCAGTTTCCTTCTCACGTCCCACCAGGGTGCGAACAAGGCAAGGAGCCATTGCAAAGTATCGGAAACCGCCCGAAGCGACTTTAACGGATTGCGCGAGACTAGCAAGGAGAGAGGGCGGAGCGGATGCGCGGGAAAAGGTCAAGGTCCCGACCAACGCGTCTCGATGCCGGATCCAAGCTCCAACGTTTTCTCGAGCAGCAGGATTGCGTTGTCGGGCCAGTTTTTCTGGTTCGCCACATCTTCCCAGAAGCGCTGATACACCAGCCGGACGACGATCCGGTTAACGCCAACAGGGAAGCGGTACGTGGACCGGTCTGGCCGTCCCGGAACGAGCCGGCTATCGACCACATCCGGCTGGGCACGCCAGAACGGAACCGGGCCGTGGCCGTCAAAACCAGTTAGTTGCTTGGCGTAGAGGTGTCCCGGCCGACCGGTCCAGCTCTTCCCTGCAACCGGGGGCAGCAGCCGGCCGGAGCGGGGTGCAATCGTCTGACCGTCTGCCCCATAGGCCTCCAGCATGAGGATGAGGTTCCGATCGACAAAACCGGTCGGGACAGAGTGCCCTACGCCGACGGTCCGCACCTCAACCTCGGCAGCGAAGGAATCAGGACTCCGGGAGAGGGCAATGGTGATTTTCAGGCATTGCCGAAGCATTTCGACTTGGCTGCCGGCGAAGAATCGGTGATTGGCCAACGTGTGCGGATCACGCGGAAAGCCTCCCTTGCCAGTAGCCAGATTGGAGAGTCTGCCCGTAGGGGCCATGTGGCAAGTTTGGCACTCCTTCCCTTCCGTGCGTGCCGGGCTCGCCAGCCATTCGCTATAGGTGGTGTACACCGGAACGCCAAAAACCGTCCCTTCATGGCATGAAGCGCAATATCGGCTGTCTCGATAGATTGCTGCGAAGGCGTCTTCTCCGCCCTCGACATCGTCCAGGGGACCGAAGAAGAGTTGCTTTCCGGGCGTGCCTGATTCATCTGCAGCCGCGAGGGCGGGACGCAGGAGCTTCAATCCGAACCGTCCGTGGGTGTGCCCGATCCCTCCGCTGGTAACATCGACGACTTTGTGGCAGTAATCACAGTGTACACCGCGGGATGCTGTGCCGCGTGCCTGCCGCAAATCAAAGTACGCCGGATCTTCGAACCCCACCGTGGGGCCATGGCACGCCGTGCACACACCGGAGCCGTCCGGATGTTCCGCCAGGAGGCTCCAGCCGACATGTTTTCGACCATGCCAGTCACTGCCATCATACAAATTGCGAAAATGGCGGTTGCTCACGGAACGTGCATGGCCGCTGGCCGACCACTCACGGTAAATCTCCTCGTGACAGTTGCCACAATTGCGTGGTTGGCCGGCGTCGGGGTCAGGTCCGACCCATGCATATTCCTCATGGTCAGCCACAGGAAGCGGTGTCAAGCGGATGACCACACCGGGCGCCGCAGCCGAACCCCCGATCCGATAGCCTTCTTTCCATGCTGTGATGCGTGCGTCGTCGGTGGACGGCCGAGGCAAACGAAAGTGACCTCCGACGTCCGTCCAGACGACTTGTGGCTGGCCTTTGAACCGAACCGTAGCTCCTGCGACCGGGCCGTGCGCATCGCGAACCTCGCCGGCAATAGTCCCTTCCGCCAAATCGACTTCAGGCAAATTGCGCTGCCGAAAGGAAACTGTGCAGACGCCGATCACCAGCACCGCCAAGAGTGAGAGGATCGCCCGACGTGCCGTACGGATGTCAGCGGCTGCCTTGCTTGGCCAGCCAGCCGCGCCATTTTTGTTGGGCATCTTTTCGCTCTGCTTCGGCGGCAGAATCCCTGGGTCCGAAGTCCACGCCTGGATGGAGCGCTACCAGTGCCTGATGGGATTGCCGGCGAACGACCAGCTCCTCATCGGCGAGCAATTCAATCAGATCGTGTTCCAGGTGCATGCCTTTGCTTGCTGCCGCTCGGGCCGCGGCAGCGCGCACTTCGGCCCGGTCATCATGGAGTTTGCCTTTCACTTCCTTGGCACTCAAACTCGAGAGCTGGCGAGTAAGGAGATCCCGGGCGAGATCCTGGATATCGGCCTCGTACGTCGTGGCGGCCGAGCCGAGCGCCCCAAGGACGGCTTCGCCCTTTTTTTCTCCCAGCCTCGTAAGCACGGCCTTCAGCCGGGGGCCGCGCTCACCGCCGGCCGCTTCGACCAACTCGGTCACGCTCATCTCGCTGATCTCCTTCTTGCCGGTCGTGGAACGGGCGGAACCGACCGCCCTTGCCCCCGGTAAGGTGCGCACCGCCGCACGGCTTTCTTCCTGCACCAAGGTCCGTTTGCGCAGGATGCACAGGACGCGCAGGTCCTTGATCACTCCCATGTGCCGTGACTGGGTAACGCCGGCCCCGACATTTTCGCGGGCAAACTCGAGCAGCTCGGGATCCTGGGTGGCGTTGAGCATGCGCGCGAGCTTCTTGGCAATGATAACGGCCGGGCAACTGTGTTCGATCTTGGCGGCCCGGTTCAATCCTCGTATCAACGCTGGAATCGATTCCGGACCGAGCTTCTGAAAATCGGCCAGGACTTTCTTGGCGTCCGGGCCACGCACGGTTCCGCTTTCATAAGCGATGAAGCGGCCGACAATCTGGTCGAGCTGACTTTCGTCTTCGTCGGTAAGGAGGGGAAGGCTCGGGGCCAAGGGATTGGGCTGACGCGGGGTTTCGGTCCGCGCCGGCGGCTCCCCGGAGATCGCCAGTGCCATAACCAGGGTCAAAAGCGTCGGCGTCATTTGAGTCTCCTGTTAACTCAGCGATCGGGCCCCTTGGCTTATGGCTGTTGCTGAAGAGCCTCCGCATTGCTGGGCAAGCCGCGCAGGGCACGGAGGCGATCCACCTCCCGCATCACGTCGTCCAGGACACCCATGTTGATCTGAAGGCAGCGATATTCCAGGCGGAAAGCCCAAAGATTCACGAGCAGGGTCAGCGTGGCCAAGGTCGCATGAATCTCCCACGGCCACAGCTCCACCTGCGCCGCGGCCCCGGCTGCACCCGTAGCAATCGCGGCCAACATGGCAAACAGAGCCGGCGGAAAGACGCGCCGCTTCAGGTCGCGCGTTAACCGCGGTAAGGGCGCGTCGGGGAGATCATAAGCCAGCTTGACCTCCTTCACCCACCGGCCGGTGCCGAGAAAATAGGTGAAAATCAAGCAATGGACCAACAACGTCATCATGGCGGCGGCGAGGCCGAGTAGAAAATGGAACCAAAACGTCGGATGGCCCGTCTTGGCCCCGGCACTGAGCTTCGAGGCCACGCCGAAGCCATAGCTCAAGAACAGGAGCAAACTGTCTACCACCGCGAGGATGGTGAAAATGCGGGTCATAACGGGGTCGTTTCCTCTTTGGAGTAAGGCGGCGCGACGCCCCTTTGGGTAGTGGGATGCGGTCGAGCGCCGGCGCACAGTTCAAACAGCCAAATATCCAAAGCGGCGTTGCGTCGTGGCACTCCAAAAAGTTCATCTTATCGGTTGCGAAGAAGTCTTGCGAGCGCAACCGACCCATTGTGCGTCCTTTGTGGTCCATGCTGTTGGTCCCTGGGCAGCGGATCGAAAAAGTTTTTTCCCTCTGGCTGCCGCCGGGCGCTATAATAGAGCACGAGCAAAACGGCCCGCGGTCGGCTGTGAAACCGTGAGCCACCGGGTCTTTCCGGTCCAACCCGGCGACCTACCCGACGGTGCGAATTGGCCACGTGAATCCAGTGTGAGGCGCCGATGGATGCTGCCTGGCAAGCCATTGCGAAAGCAGATCCCGTCCGCCCTCCGCTGTGGGACGCTCGGCTCTTGTGGTTGACGCTGGCCCTGGTCGCGGTCATTTTGATCGGTGCCTTGGTGCTCGTCTGGATCGATCGTTGGCGAAAGCGGGCGGGCTCGGAGCGAATGTCTGCAAATGATCAGTTGGCCAGCTTTCGCGAATTGTACGAGAAGGGACAGCTCAGCCAGGAGGAGTTCGACCGGATCCGAGCCTTGCTTTCCACCCAACTGCGTCGTGAGCTGGATCTGCCCACGACGCCGCCCAGCACGGCCGCCGAGCAAAACCCTGCGTCTGGGGAACCGACAGAGCCAGGCAGTCCGCCGGTGTAGATCGAGGTGGCCGTTGGAGAAACGCAAGATCGCTTGCGTACCAAACTGCTACACCATAGAATTTTGAGGCAAGAGAAACTCAAACCAGTAGCGAGCCAACCACTTCAGCGGGTCATGAGGGAGAGAAGAACAGGATGAGCGTCCTGGCGATGGGCCTCGAGCACATGACCCTTCAACCGCAAACCGTAACACAGAACCCGGCCTCTCAAGGTCATTCCGGGCAGGGCGAGTGAGGGAGACCGCATGGCGAACAAAGACTCGGGCATGAGCGGAGGTGGACGACGGCCGACCGGAAATACCGGGCGGAACCGGAATGCCTATTGCTCCTTTTGTCGTAAGAGCTACCGCGACGTCGGACCTCTGGTGGAGGGACCAGGGGATGTGTATATCTGTGGCGAGTGTATCGAACTCTGCCAATCGATCATCGATCAGGAACGAAAACGCCGCACCGGATCCAAAGCTCCCTTCACCCACATCCCTTCGCCGCGGAGCATTAAGGACAAGCTTGATCAATACGTGATCGGTCAACACCGGGCCAAAAAGGTCCTGTCCGTGGCCGTCCACAATCACTACAAACGCTTGAGCCTGGGCGATCAAGGCCACGGTGACGTCGAGGTCGATAAGAGCAACATTCTCCTCATTGGCCCGACCGGCAGCGGCAAAACCTTGCTGGCCCGGACGCTGGCCCGCATTCTGGATGTGCCCTTCGCAATCGGCGACGCCACCACGCTGACCGAAGCCGGCTACGTGGGGGAAGACGTCGAGAATCTTCTCTTGAAGCTGCTGCACGCCAGCGATTTCGATATCGAGGCGGCCCAGCGGGGCATCGTCTATATCGATGAGGTCGACAAGATCGCCAAGACCAGCCAGAACGTCAGCATCACGCGCGACGTGTCCGGCGAGGGCGTGCAACAGGCGCTGTTGAAGATGCTGGAAGGCACGATCAGCAACGTGCCGCCGCAGGGCGGCCGTAAGC
>DATGIQ010000368.1:0-10197 GCA_035295665.1 Gemmataceae bacterium
GTGAAGATCCCCTTCCCCTGAAGGAACCAGGCGTGGGTCTCTGCGGACTGGATTCTGTCCATGAGCCGCGGCTGGGAGTGCGCACGTGCTCCTGCGCTACTGAGACCTCATCATTAATTAATCTATCTGCCCTGATTATCCCAGTCAAGGGTTCGCCAGCGCGTTTCCGACAATTTTTTTTGGTTTTGGCATGAGTCTTGGCAATTCGAGACATGATCCAAAGCGGCGCAACGACAACCGATGAGCAGAGTCCGAAGCTTCAGATTACGGCCGGCGCCAATCTTTCAGCCGATGCATGGAAGCTTTTCTGTTCACGCGCGTTATCGCTCGGCCAAGTCGGCAAAGCCCGACTTTTGCGAAGATAGGTAATACTGGGCCAGTTGGCGAATACTGGGGCATGGGTCATTTTGGGCCATTTGTTCCAGGCGATCTTTCAAGCTGGGAACTGCCTGTTCCGCGGCAGCGCGCACCGCGGCTGCGCGAACCGCCGGCGCGGGGTCATGGCTTAATCGGCGGAGCCAGACGCCCGGCTCCAGATCGCTTACCCGGCGCAATTGGTCAATCACTTGTAAGCGCGTCTCGGGACGGCGATCGGTCATGAGGCGGCCCAGTTTGATGTGCTCCGGCTCGAGGCCGCGGCTGCGCAACGCGGTTTCGCATAAACTGCGGACGCCCGAATCCGTATCGTGCAGCCAGGTGAGCAAGTCGTCCGTGTTCAGTGCGGCCGGCGCCGGCCCGAGAGCTAAGATGGCCGCGCGACGCACTTCGGGCACAGGATCGTTCAACAAAGGTACCACCGCCTCGTGCGCGCCAACTTCCGGGCGTGCGGCAAAGCGAATGGCCTCAATCCGATTGCCTTGCGCTTGATCCGTCAGACACCGGAGTGTGATCTTCCGACAAGTGTCGATCAGTTCCGGCCGCGGTCTTGCTTCCACGCAGGTCGCAGCCAGGCCAAGGGCGCGCAGGTGTACCCTCGTGTTTACGGTCCCCACGGCCTCGCGGATCATCCGCGCCACGGCCGGCAAAAGATCCGGACCAGATGAAATGGTGAGAGAACCGCGGAAGAGATTTTCCTGGATTTCCAGGGCCAGCAATGCGCCCTCTTCGCTCATTTCTGCGAAGCGATCGGCCAGCTGTTCGGCCAGCTGAACACGTCGGGGATCGTCCAGCTCCCAGCGCTGCACCATTTCCTGGACCCCTGCCCGCACGTTCGCACAGGCCTCTGGCTCGTCCTGGCGCAAACACTCGACGAGCTGGGGCAGTGCCACCACATCGAGTCCGGCAACCTTGTCGACCCAAGGTTGGCGCTCGCTGGCTTCGGCCGTCCGCAGCCGGTGAACCGCATAGTAAACGAGGAGCGGAGTGCGCTCGACCCAGCCCACCCCTGCCAGGATCAAGAGTCCGCTTCCCAACAGGAGGACGAGGAGCTTTTTGCGGTTTGGCCAATATCGTCGTTCCATGACGCCTCGAATAAACAGGAAGGAAACCAACGGTCCATGCAGGCGGCTGTCTTTTACCTCTATCCACGGCGGCAAGGCAATCCCCATTTCTCGTCAAGCCTGACGGCGTTAACAAAAACGTTCATGTCCAACTGTCCCATTTTCGATGAATAGGAGGGATCGTAGTCCTCACCGGCGCTCAAACCGTCCGCCACGGACCGAAGCATTCCGCGCCGATCGTTTGGCCTCGGACATGCAAGCCAGGCAGAGGTGGCCCATGGGATACCGTGCAATCTGGACAAGTTGGCTGGGCTTGATGATCCATTGGCTCTGCGTAAATGCCGCCATCGCAATTCCGCCGGATTCGAGCCTTCAGCAGGAGGCGGCCGCGCGCGTGCCGCTCGGCGAGTTGCCCGAGGGTCTGCGCGCCCGGGTTCGCCAAGTCATCGAACGACCCACGCTCTTTAGCCACGGTCCCGCGGAAGCATTTACCGGCAAGCCGGCGCTCTATTCCTGGCTCCTCGACCACCCGGACCGGGGGGTTCTGGCCTGGCGGAGACTGGGAGCTACGTGCACGGATATCACGGAGTGCAGCACCGGCCGGTTCGTTTGGAAAGATGGACAGGGAAGTGAAATCAATTGGCAGACGATCCACAATGCGCCGTCGCTCCGTATCTGGTATGCGGAAGGGAAAATGCGGCCCGGCTTGCTGCTGCCTACGGTTCCGGTGAAGGCGGTGCTGCTGCTCCGGCATGGAAACCGCCCCGATGGCCCCACGCGAACCTTGATCTTCCATCAGGCGGACGTGTTCTTGCAAACCGATAGCAAGACGGCAGCCCTGATGGCGCAAATCCTGGGGCCCTCGGCACCGTATCTGGCAGAGCAGGGACTGGGCCAAGTTGAGATGTTTTTCTCGGCCCTGGTTTGGTACCTGGGGCAACATCCGGATCGTGTGGCCCGCCTGTTGGCCACAACACCTGGCAAATCGGAGCCGGCCATCGATTGGGAGACGCGTTGACCGCATCCCACCGTCAGCCCTCGGTTCAATCTCTGTGATGCTGGCACCCTCCTGCTCTGCTTCCCTTGCAACCCTCCGTGGTATATCCTTGCAGGGAACCGCATTTCGTTCCCCGTCGCGCCCGGTGGCCTTTCAGGAGCGGCACAGCGAGAAGCCCGATTCATGAGCAAGCTAAGCTACCGCGATGCTGGTCTCGATCTAGATGTCTACGAGCAGAGTTTGGCCGCTATGGTGCCCTTGCTCAAACGGACGCATACTCCCCGCGTCCTGGACGGCTTTGGCGGCTTCGCGGCTTTGTTCAGCCTGGATTACAATAGCCGCCTGTTTGCGCGGAATTATCGCCACCCCGTCCTGGTGACCTGCACGGATGGCGTGGGCAGCAAGCTCAAAGTGGCCGGGCTTCTGAAGAAGCACGATACGGTCGGCATCGATTTGGTGGCCATGTCCGTCAATGATTGCCTTTGCACGGGTGGTGAGCCACTCGTGTTTCTGGATTATTTGGCCCTGCCACGGGATGATCCTGGCCTCACCAAGGAGTTGATCAAAGGAATCACCGACGGCTGTCTGGAAGCGGATTGCGCCTTGGTGGGTGGGGAAACGGCCATCTTACCGGATTTTTATCAACCGGGCGACTACGATATGGCTGGCTTCTGTGTCGGTGTGGTGGAACGCGCCCACATCATCAATGGCCGGGCCATTCAACCCGGTGACGTGGTTCTCGGCTTGGCCAGCACCGGGCTCCACTCCAACGGTTACAGTCTGGTGCGCAAGGTCGTATTCGACCACGTCGGACTCAGAGTGGACCAGTTCATTCCTGAACTCGGCCGGACCGTGGGGGAAGAATTGCTGGAGCCGACCCGGATTTATGTGCGTGCCGTGAAGCACATTCTCGAACATTATCCGGTCAAGAAGCGAGTGGTTCGCGGACTGGCTCACATTACCGGCGGCGGATTGATTGACAATGTGCCCCGCGTGTTGCCGCCGGGGTGCCGGGTGGTCCTTCGCCGCGGCAGTTGGCCCGTGTTGCCAGTTTTTCGGTGGCTGGAGCACTTGGGTGGCATTGAGCAGTCCGAGATGGATCGCGTGTTCAACCAGGGAATTGGATTTGTCATGATCGTGAGCCGGTACTATGCGGAAAGCATTCAGCGCCGGCTGGCCGAGGATCGGGTGCCAGCGTATGTGATTGGGGAAGTCCGGCAGGGCGAAGTAGGCCTGGAATTTGCCGAATGAGATCGTGGAAGCTGCGCTATCCCTTCGCTGGGTTGGTTAGTTCTTGGGGAAAGTCTGATGCTTTGCGATAAGCCTTTGCACCGCTCGGCGCAGTTCCCCTGATTGCCCGAGTGCCTCTGCGACCTCATCTTCGATCGCATGGTGGCGGTATCTGTGCGGTAGTCCCGTCTGTGGATCATCGCCGAATCAGAGATTCATCCACTTCTAGCCACTACGCGAACTTGAACGCCAAAGGGTTCTCCCCGTAGGAAGTGGAACGATTCCGCAGCCCCTCAACCAATCGTTTCAGGCCAGAATTTCCGTGATCGGCTTCGCCGTCGGCTCCACAATACGGATTGGCCGGCCCACATTGGATGCATTCTGTTTGCTGACATCAACGCCGAGCGCCATGCCGACCGTGGCGAGAAAGTCCGTTACCGCCACGGGTCGTTCTTCGACCTCCATCCCGTCGGGGCTGGTACGGCCGATGACCTGGCCACCGCGAATGCCGCCGCCGCAGAGAACCGTGGTCCAGGAATTGGCCCAGTGATCCCGACCGTTGCGGTCGCGGGCAATCTTCGGCGTACGGCCGAATTCGCCCATCCAGACCATGAGCGTCGAATCCAGAAGCCCGCGCACGCGGAGATCGACCAAGAGTGCAGACCATGCTTGATCGAGCACCTGACTCAGTTTCTGGACATTTTCGAAATTATTTTGGTGCGTGTCCCAGCCAAGCCCCGTGATGCCGGGGGCCTGAGAAAGCGTCACCTCGACAAACGGCACGCCGCGTTCGACGAGCCGGCGGGCCAGCAGACAACCTTGACCAAACAGGCTGCGGCCATAGCCGTCGCGCACCTCGTTGGGTTCTTCCTCCAGGTTAAATGCCCGGGATGCGGAGGATCGCATCAACGTGACGGCCCGCTGATACGCGGTGCGATGTGTCAGCGCCGCCGCCGAGGCTCGCTGCCCCAAGAAGTCCTGCTCCATTTCATCCAGCAATTGCACCCGCGCAGCCGCCCGGTTCTGGTTCACTCCTTCAGGCAGAGCGAGGTCCTCGACCCGCAAGGCTTGGTCCGAATCCGACGATGGCGGCCCACCGAAATTGTTGGCATTTTCCCCTACGATCAGCGGCGCGTACTGCGGCCCCAAGAACCCCGGTCCGTACGCCGCCGGACTCAAGCCCCGAAACGGAGCGATGCTCACGAAATTGGGCAATTCGGCGTCGGGGTGGCCCAGTTCCTTGGAGAGCACGGAACCGAGCGTGGGGTATTGCACGGGGCCGCCGGGGACTCGGCCCGTACGCAGCAGATAGCTCGCCCGTCCGTGGTCCGCTTCCTTCGTGCGCATGGAGCGGATCAGGGCCACCTGTTCCATGTTCTTGGCAAGTCGGGGCAGGTGCTCGCTGATTCGGATGCCGGGAATCGAGGTCTGGATTTCTTTGAATGGCCCCCCATTGGCGTGGCCGGGTTTCAGATCGAAGGTATCCATCTGGCTGGGACCACCGTTCATCCACAAGAGGATACACGAGCGGCGCCGCCGGGGATCGGTGGCAAAATCCGCGGCCATGGTTTCCAGCCAGCCCGACAGGGAGTAGCCAATGACCCCAGCCGCCGACAACCGAAACCAATCGCGACGGGAAAGCGAAACGGATCGAGACATGAGCCAAGCTCCTCGTAAAGGATACCCGCGGGCTGCAAGGCGCGGGCATGAGTTCGCGGGATGATTGGTCAAGAATCAATGCACTGCTAAAATCCCGGAGCCGAGCCAACGGAAGCGAGTTCATTATAAGCTCGGTTGCCACAAGATGCTACAACATTGGAGTTGTGGGCCAGTGCAATTTCGTGCAGCAGCCTGTCGGGGAATGGCATGAACTCTTGCAAAGTCGGCCGATCCGGTTCAGAATGTGTACGCTTGCATTGGGCCGTGAACCGTTGGCTTGCCGGCCGCTTCATTTGAGGATTCACCATGCATGGCGTCTCCGCCCGCTTCCGAACCGCAGCGCTACTCGGCTTCGTGCTGCTGGGCCCATTCTGCACGTCCAGCCGTGCCCAAGTACCAGGCCCGTATTCGACTTATGGTCCGGCTTATCAGGCCTATGGGCACGATCCGTACGGCGGCTACTTGCATGGTGCCGCCGATGTGATCCGAGCGCAAGGCCAATTCTTGGTGCAGACCCAGGAGGCATACCTGAAGTATCAAGAATTTCGCAGTGCCAAGATCGATGTCCGCCGTAAGCAGCTGGAGCAATGGCTCTGGGAACGCGAGAATCTGCCCACGGCGGAGGACGACCGCCGGCGTTATCTCTCTCAGCAGGTGCAGCGGGCCGTGTACGATCCACCGGTCACAGAGATCTGGTCGGCTGTTTCGCTCAATTTCCTGCTCGACCGCGCCCAAATGATGTTGAATAATGCCCGCGGCGACTTACCACTGGACGAGGAGCTCGTCGCCAAGATCAACGTCACCTCGGGCAAGGGCAACGGCAACGTTGGCCTGCTCCGCGGCGGCAAGGTGAGCTGGCCGCTGCTATTGCGCCGCGAGGCTTTTGCACGGGAATGCGAACAGATCGATGCTTTGGTCGGACAAGCGTACAAACAAGCGGAGCAACAGAGCCAGATCGACCCGGGCGTTGTCGAGGAATTAATCCAGCGGGTAACCGGCCTTCAAAGACAGCTCAGCGGCTTGGCCCGCGCTTCCGGGGACCGGGCGACATGGACCTTTACACAGTACATCGATGCCAACCGGTTCCTTGGCCAGTTCGACGATGCGATTCGGGTTTTGCAACAAAAAGATGGCGTCGAGTTTCTCACCGGCAAGGTTGCCGCCCGGGGCAAGACCGTGGGTGAACTGATCCGTTACATGACTGACAACGGGCTCCACTTCGCCCCGGCTACGGGGAACGAGCGTGCCTACATTGCCCTGCACCGTTCCCTTGCGGTGTATGTTGGCGAAGAGGCAGGGCCCAACGAAAAAGGACGCCGCTAGGCTCCTGCATCATGATTCAAGAGAGCACAGGTTGGGTCGGCCTGCTGCTTGCGGGCGGCCGCTACCGGATCACCGACAAGCTCGGCGAAGGCGGGATGGGCTTTGTATTCCGTGCGCGCGACCTCCGCCTCGACTGCGACGTGGTGATCAAGGTGCCGCGCCGCGCCATGTTGGAGGACGCCGGGTTCGCTGGCCGTTTTGCCCGCGAAATCCGCTCCCTGGTTCAACTGGCTCATCCGCACATCGTCAAGGTGACGGACGTCGGCGAGCACGAGGGCTTGCCATTCGCGGTGATGCAGTTTCTTCCGGGCGGCAGTCTCCGGGACCGACAACGGAGCGATTCGAATGGCCAGCGGTTACCTGTGTCGCCGGAGGCGTTGGCCGATTGGTTGCCCGGTGTGGCCGCGGCTCTCGATTTCATCCACGAGCGGCACTACATCCATCGGGACGTCAAGCCGGATAACATCCTGTTCGATAACCACGGGCACGTGTACTTGAGCGATTTCGGGATCGCCAAGGTCGTGGCCGAGGAGTCGGCAAACAGCCGGCCGACCCTGCACACAGGCACCGGTCTCGTGCTGGGCACACCCCCTTACATGGCGCCGGAGCTGTTCATGGGGGAACAGTGCGATGGCCGCGTCGATCAGTACGCCTTGGCCGTCACGATTTATGAACTGCTCAGCGGCCGACTGCCTGCGGAAGGCCCTACGCCGGCGGCCATCCTTGTCCAAAAAACGACTCGCCAGCCAGCGCCGCTGGCCAAACTCGTGCCCTCGGTGCCCGGGTCAGTCTCCGCGGCGGTGCAAAAAGCGTTGGCGCGGGAGCCGAGCGACCGCTATTCCGGCTGCATGGCGTTCGCTCAGGCTGTCCTGGAAGGCTGCGCCAAGATCGCCCTGGCCCCGGCAGCCACTCCCAAAGCCGCGCCGGCGGCACGGATCGCCTGTCCGCATTGCCAAAAAGTGCTCACGCTGTCTTCAGCCTTGCAGGGCAAGCGGGTTCGCTGTCCTGCGTGCGGCCAATCCTTTCAGGCGCCCGGCGAACGCAAAACGGCACGCGCCGAATACACGCCGACCGTCGCGGAACGTGACCCGGCCGTGCAAGCGGGGCTCGAAACCCCACTCGCGGAAACCCGCCGGCCGATGCTGGGAGGCAACCAGCCCGGCGAACCGGCGGAAGAGACGGACCAATTCGAGGCACCAAATCGGATTCGGTATCTGGTCCCCGCTATCGCTCTGGTCGCTATCCTCGGTTTGGCCTGCGGAGCGGCCATCCGTTTTTTTGGCGCAAAATCTTCCCCGCCAGAGCGGCGTCATGAGATTGCTGCGAACGTCGAGCCAGCGATCCTTGGCGAACCGCCCGATCCTCCGCGCCAACATCCAGTGCCAGAGCCAACCGGTCCGGTGCCGGAACCCAAGTCTACCGAGACAGCGCCTTTGCGGCCGACCACGCCGATTCGGCCCAATCCCACGCCACCTCAACAGGTCGCCAAGAGCCAGCTGCCACCCGAAGCAAAGCCTAAAAAGCAGCCGCCCCTTTCCAAGGAACGGAGCAAGCTCCCTTCGCCCGAACCGCCCAAAACTCTCCTTCCGAAGATCCCCGAAAAGGCTGCTGTGCCCGATGCGGGTGAGCAGAGCCAGGCCGAGAAAGTCATCAAGGACCTTTACAAACCCGAGTATGCCAGACAACGCCCTGCCGAGTTGGCGGACAAGCTGTTCCGCCGCGCCCAGCAAAGCAAGACGGAACAGGTAGAGAATTACGTACTCCTGCGGGAGGCCCGTGACCTTGCTGCCCAGGGAGGCAATGCCCGGTTGGCGTTTCACATCATTGAGGAGATGGAGAAGCGATACACCATCGATGCCCTGGAGATGAAAGCCGACACTCTGGAGGCCTGCCGGCGGTCGGCGAGTGATTTACAGTGCCGTGTACTGGCCGAAATGGCCCTCGGGCTTATCCCCGAGGCCGTTATGGACAGCAATTTCGACCTGGCCGCACGGCTCATCCACCTGGGTCGGGAGGCGGCGAAGAAATCGGGAGTGGCAAGTGTTCTGGCGAGAGTGGATGCGCGCGACGCCGAGGTGAAAGCCCACCGCCGGGAACATGAGCGTGCGGAACAGGCACGGGTAACGCTTCAAGAACAGCCCGACGATGCGGCGGCCAATTTGCTCGTGGGCAACTACCTCTGTCTTGTAAGAGGAGAATGGGATGAGGGGTTGCCCCTGCTGGCCCGCGGCAACGATCCACTGCTCCAGTCACTGGCTGAGCGCGACCTTGCCCTTCCCGTGGAGGCCAATGCCCAGGTCGAAATCGGCGATGGCTGGTGGGACAAAGCAGAGAAGGAGACCGGCCTCGCCAAAGAAAACTTGCGCGGTCGAGCCAAATTCTGGTATGGCCAAGCCGTCGGTCGGCTTTCCGGTTTGACCAAAGCGAAGGTTGAGAAGCGCATCGGCGAAGCGGAGAAAGAAACGACCCCGACGAATACGGCGGTCCGCCCGACCAGTCTCGCAGCGAGCAAGCCGATCTTTCTCTTTGATCTCACCCAGCTCAGCCTCAAATCTGCCAACCCCGACCGCTTTAACCAGGGGGTCGTGACGGTACAGGGCGAGCGCCATTCCAAGGCGCTATCCTTGCACCCCCCGGCCAACGGGGTTTCGCAGGTGATCTATGGACTGGGGAGGCAATATTCCGTTTTCAAGGCCACGGTTGCCATCGAGGATACGCCCCAGAAGCAGCCGAGCGTGACGCCATTGACGTTCGCGGTGCTGGCCGACGGTAAGCTTCGCTGGACCTCGCAGCGATTGCAAAAGAGCGGACAAACACAGGAATGCCGGCTCAACGTTCGGGGCGTCAACACACTTACGCTGCTGGTTCAGTGCAGAGGCCCCAACAACCGCGCGTTTGCCGTGTGGGTTGATCCCTATGTCTCGAAATGACCACAAGCCGTTGGCCCGAGAGGCGACGCGACTGGAGTCGGCGGAAGAGATTCGCCGGGCCCTGCAAGCGGAGCGACCGCCTTCGGTCAAGCCTGCCGAAGACGCGAACGACACGGCGGCATTCCGGCCGGTCCGCCGACCACCGATGGCTCTCCTGTGCATTCTGGACGATGGCCGGGAAGACGGCGAGTGGGTCCGCCTGCGCAGCGACCGCATCATCATCGGCCGCAGCCAAGGTGATATCGTGATTCCACACGACGCGATGATTTCCGGGCGGCATGCCGAGCTGAGCCGCCGCCTGGAAAACGGCCAATGCCACTGGCAGCTAACCGATTTGCAGAGTACCAACGGCACCTACGTTCGGATCGGCACGGCGCTGCTCAAACACGGCCAGGAACTCATCATCGGTGGCCGCCGGTACTGTTTCCACACGGCGACCGGCGCTGCTTCTGTGGCACCGGCAGAGGGGGATCCAGCTCCCCAAACACCCAGGGAGACCACCGCCTGGCAGGGGGTAGCTGCTGCCCAGGAAGTTCCTTCCCTGGTGGAATTGACCGCCAGAGGTGAGGGACAACGATTCTTCCTTACCAAGCTGGAGAATTTCGTCGGCCGCAATGCC
>DATGIQ010000369.1:0-12120 GCA_035295665.1 Gemmataceae bacterium
GTGGATATGGTGGCCAACGGAGCGGGTTCATGGGACTCCTCTTGCGGAAAAGCGGTTGCCAGCCGGGCGGGCAATCGGCTGCCTGTTGATGATCATAAGATCGCGAGGGGTATCCGGAAAGCAGTACGGATGATCCATCGAGGGCGCGCGGGACCGCCACGGAGGAGATGGGCCCTGCCGTTTTGGCATTTTCACCCGGCTTGACAATTCTGGAGAATCGACTATGTTCCCCTCCCGCGGTCGTTGGAGAGTGCCGGTCCGCCGGGCTTCCATACCCTGGGGAAACCGGTGAGAAGCGTGCTCGACTCTTGACACTCTTTCAGACAGAGGAGTACACTTCTTAAGAGCTAACCGCTTGCGGTGTTAGGCCGCTCACGTGGCACGGGGAAACCGCGCGGGAAAGCTTCTTGCGGGATTCCCCGGGAGTAGGCTGCCGTGAAGGCGATCATTAGCGACATCCACAGTAACCTGGAAGCACTGCAGGCAGTGTTGGGGGACATTGCCACCCAGAAGGTCGAAGAGATTTACTGTCTCGGCGACGTGGTCGGGTACGGGCCCAATCCGCGCGAATGCGTGGATTTGGTCATGAAGTGCCGGGTGGTTCTGCTGGGCAATCACGATCAAGGAGCGATGTTCGACCCGGAAGGCTTCAATCCGCCGGCGGAACGCGCTATCTTCTGGACGCGGGCGCAGCTGGAAGCAGCCGTGGACACACGCCAAGACCGCGAACGCCGCTGGGAGTTTCTTTCGGAGCGGCCACGGACCCACCGCGAGGACGGCTTTCTGTTCGTGCACGGCTCGGCACGGAATCCGCTCAACGAGTATGTTTTCCCCGAGGATATCTACAACCAGCGTAAAATGGAGCGGATTTTTGCCCTGGTCGAAAAATATTGCTTTCAGGGCCACACGCACGTGCCCGGCATCTTCACCGAAGACCTGGCGTTCCACAGTCCCGAGGAAATCGACCACGTCTACCATCTGGACGGGCGCAAGACCCTGTGCAACGTCGGCTCCGTCGGCCAGCCGCGCGATGGCGACTGGCGCGCGTGCTACATCATGCTAGATGGCGAGACGATCCATTACCGACGGGTGGAGTACGATATCGACACCACCATCCAAAAGATCTACGCTATTCCCGATCTCGAGAATTTCCTGGGCGACCGTCTGCGTGACGGTCGCTAGGAACCCGGCCGACAAACCCGACCCGGGAGAAGACCGCCCTGGTCGAAGCAGGCGTCAATGTAGTTGGTTGGCTCCACGACGCCTCCTCTCGGAACGGCTAAGCCGCATCCACAGATGTCTGGAATGGATGGAGCAGGTGATGCCCATCCGCCTTGGATGGCCCCGGCGCGGGGCTGTCCTCAACCATCAGGTTCAGGATGGCCAGAAGGGAGGTGGTATCGGTGTCCTGGACCCCAATGGTTTGGAAGCCCGAGGTTCCTGACTGGCAAACAAACTTTGTCTACGTCTCCGCCTCCTCCGGACCCACCACCCCAGCGTATGGGCCACCCTGAAATCCATCCTGGAGCGGACCGGGACGCCCATCACTTGCATTCCAAAGACGAAGGACATATGGTGCAGGGACTACATGCCCGTCCAGGTTGACGAGCAAACGTTCTGCCAGTTCAAGTACGATCCCGACTACCTGCGGGGATACGACCACCTCAAGACGCCGGCAGCATCATGCCGGATGCAGACAATGCCCAATTGTCGGAGCATGGATCTAGTTCTCGACGGGGGCAATCTCGTGCCGGCGCCAGGCAAGATGATCGTGACCGACAAGATTCTCACAGAGAACCCGGCGAGGCGCAAAAAGGACACGCTTGGGCTGCTGGAAAAGGAACTACAGGCAGAGTGCATCATCATCCCCGCCCGCTAGACGATCCTATCGGCCACGCAGACGGGGTTGTAAGGTTGCTTGATGGAGATACCGTCGGCGTGAACGATTATCGCGGGCGGGAGAGAGCGTATGGCCCAAGGCTCCGCTCGGTCTTGCGGCAGCACCGCCTGGAGTGCGTGCCGATTGCGTACTTCACTGAGAACCACGCGACTGCTGGGATTCCCTCAGCGGTGGGTTGTTACCTCAACTATCTCCGCACCGAGAAGCTGCTCGTCCTGCGCGTCTTCGGCGCTGTAGGCCACCTCGATCTGCTATTCGTTCCAATCCGGTCTAAATGGCACGTTTCAACTCCTTGTCATTAACTCTTGCTAAATCAATTTCCGAACAAGCCTTCCAGGCGCATCGAGAGTAAGCGTCTGCCAACGAGCATCGCAGTTTACCTCTCCCGTGTCGCTCGGATCCGCTTCGCCTTGCCCTCCGCTGGCCGCGTGTCCTGGATCGCTTCGGTAGTCAGGACTAGCCGCCGCCCGACTGCAGCCGCGTAGCGCCAAAGCGTGTCGAGGGTCGGGTTCTTGTTATGCCCGTTTTCCAGGCGTGACAGGGCCGGCTGGTCTATCCCACAACGGCGGGACACCTCAGCCAGCGTAAGCCCCGCCGCCTCGCGGGCGCGCTTGATCTCCTGCACGAAAGGGCGCAGTTCGCGATACTCGCCGTGCAGGTCGAAGCTTGCTCCCTCACCGCTGGCAATTAACTCCTCGGGGGAGGGGTGCCAATCTCGGAACTTGTTTCGGATGGCACGGTGGCGCGCGCGATCCTCGGCTGTCCACTGTACCTTGGGGCGATCCTTGTGGGCGTTGTTCCTGTTTTGCTTCATCATCTTTTCCTCCGCTTTCTGGGACTGGGTGGCGGGACTTCGTAGGCTGTAATCGGGTAAACGGTCAATGGGTCATCGGAGACCTGCTCGAAAACGACTGTGAGAAACTTCCCGCTGGCCGTCCAGCCAAACGCCTCGGGCTGGCCGCTGCTGCGGCTTTGGGTCGCGATTTGATAGTTGCCCGTCACCACTTCCTCGACCTCTTCGCGGGTGACTCCGTGGCCTTCGACGCAAATGTGCCAGTAGTTTCCGTCCGGATCAACTTCCAGGTCCCAGATAAAAGCCACTCGGCCCATGACCATTTCTCCCGGATCTTGTAGTAAAATACAAGACGCGCGGCGAATGATCAAGAGCTAGCGCCCGTTCTGTTGACCTGACCAATTTGGCAACAACTTGGCAGCAACACTGCCCGTGCGACCGCAACGTGTTTACAATGCGAACAGGTGCGGCGACGCCGCAGGTCGTTATTTGCACGACCTCCTTGATCGGGAATTGAGCTGCCTCCCGGACAAGTACCGCGCTCCGCTCGTCCTTTGTGGTGTGCAAGTTCAGACCGAGAAGGAAGCGTCCCGTCACCTTGGCTGGCCCCAAGGCACCCTGTCGGGGCGGCTATCCAGGGCGCGGACACTGCTGGCGAAGCGTTTGGCTCGGCGTGGTGTAGCGTTGTCCTTGGCGGGGATACTATCGGAGAAGATTGGATCGGCCTGCGTGCCGACCGCGTTGTTGGATTCGACAATCAAGGCAACGCGACTTGGGCAAGCGGCCGTAGTTTCGGCAAAAGTCGCCGCTTTAACCGAAGGAGTGCTAACAGCCATGTTTCTGTCCAAAATCAAGCCCGTAACTCTAGTAGTGCTGATCGCAATTGGCACCGTCCTAGGCACGGGCACGCTGATCCTGTCGGCATCACGGGCTAAGAGCGTCGGGAAAGAATGAATGGTTTGGCATAGGAACAGCTAGTTGGTGACTGGGAGATCGTCTCTGGACACCGAAGGAGCACCCGCCATGAAACCGTTGGTCACCGATGCCTTGTGGGAACGGCTCGAGCCTTTGCTGCCGCCCCCGCCCCACCGCCGCTTCCGCTTTCCCGGACGCAAGCCGCTGGATTTCCGGAAGATCCTCACCGGCATCCTCTTTGTCCTCAAGACCGGCATCGCCTGGGAGGATCTGCCGGCTGAGCTGGGCTGCGGTTGCGGCAAGACCTGCCGGGATTATCTGAAACGCTGGCACGAAGCCGGCGTCTGGACCAACCTGCACGCCGTGCTGCTCGCCGAACTCAACGGGGCCGACCAGATCGATTGGCGGCGGGCCTTGATCGACGCCTCCTTCGCCAAGGCCCCCGAAGGGGGCGCGGATACCGGCCCGAACCCCACGGATCGCGGCAAATCCGGTAGCAAACACCATGTGCTGACCGATGCCCAAGGCATTCCGCTCGCCGCCACGGTGACCGCCGCCAATGTCAACGAGGTGACGCAGCTCTTGGACGTGCTGACGAGGATGCCGCCGGTGGGCGGCAAGCCGGGGCCCAAGCGGGAGAAACCGGAGCGGCTGCAAGGCGACACCGGGTACGACTCCGAGCCGGTGCGGCAGTTGTTGCGGTGGCTGGGGATCACGCCGATACTGGGCAAACGTGGGCGCGAACACGGCAGCGGCCTGGGAGTGTACCGTTGGTTCGTGGAACGGACGATCGCCTGGCTGCATAGCTTTGGTCGGTTGCGACGCCGGTTGGATCGGTTTACCGAACTCCAAGAGGCGTTCCTCCAGTTGGCCTGTGACCTCATTTGTCTGAGGTTCGTGGTCGATACATGAACCTCATTTTTTCCCGACGCTCAAGAATTTCGTAAAACTAGCTCCGTCGCATTGTCTTCGCGTTGCTCATCCCCGAAAGGCGGAAAAACCAGGGCCGCCCTGCAATTGCGCGGCAAAAGTTGGCGGGTCTACCTCAATTACAAGGGAGAGCAGCGCACCTTCACCATCGCTGAGGTTGACGCCGCCGAGGCCTCCCTCTACAAGGCCCAGACCGAGGAGCTGCTCTGGCTCCTCAATCGCAAACTCATCAGCGTTCCCGCTGGATGCACGATCGAGCAATTCCTGTTCTACCGCGCCAAGCCGCCGGAAGCGTTTCCGCTTCCGGAGCGCCACACCATCTTCGCCAAATTTCGGGATGGCTATCTCAAAACCATCGACAATGGCTCTGTGGGTAATAACACTCTCTATACGACTAAAATCCACGCCGCTCACCTTGCTGCTACCCTCGGCAACAATTTTACGATGAACGCCCTGACGCATGCCGACCTGCCGCGGCACATCAATCGCCGCAGCCGGACCAAGGTCGCAGCGGTCACCATCCGCAGGGAACTCGATACGCTGCGCGCCGCATGAAACTGGGCCAGCCGCATGTGCATGTTCGACGGTGCGTTTTCCAGCAGTGGCCTGATTTATCCCAAGGGCAAGGAAAAGCTTCTCTTGTTGACGTTGCAGCGATATCTAAACTCCGTTTATCTGTTGTGCGGCCTCCGTGCCGACCGGAGCGGTCACAAAAAAGGCTATCGGGGGGTATCACGGAGGTTGACTGCCCATCCACGGATCACCGACCCCGGAGGCCTCTATGTGTACCATAGCCAAACAGGAGCCGCTGCTGCTCTCCCTCTTTGAGTCTGCCTTCACCACCACGGCTACCTTCGTCCGCGCCAAAGTGCTGGGGCTGGCCGCCATCCTCACCACCGGCCAGCGTACCGTCGCCAACCCGTTGCGCACCGTCGTTGGCCTGACCGAGGACGCCCCTTCCAGTTACCACCGTGTTCTCTCTCTGGCCCAGTAGTCGGGCCTGACGCTCGCCGCCATTCTCACTCGCTTCCTCATCCGCCACTTCTGGCCCCAAGGCCGTATCTCCGTGGTCGGCGAAGACCCCGTTGCCGTCCCCCTCGCCGGCACGTCTGCCGGGCGCGGGGAAGCCGAAATTGGCTGCATTGGCGCAGTCTCCCGGCAGGCAATTGTATTTGGACTGAAAAGCGCGAACCGCAGTATTGGATTTCTCGATGTGGCTGACCTGAGCCCACATCTGCGCCGCGGCGATCAAGTCCCGCCCGACCAGCACGCCGTCCGATGATCGGGGCAATGATGGTAATCACGATCGACAGCTCGATCAGCGTGAAGCCGTGGCGGGCAGCCCACTGCTTCTTCCGCTTGCGGAACGCGGCAACCGCGATGAGGTCTGGTCATGCCAAGGAGACGACCGCAAGAAAGCTGTCTATTGGCGGTCACTGTTACCGCTTTTCCTCCAGCAGCGTCTGGGCCTCGGCGCGGAATCGCCGCAGTTTTTCCGCCTCTTCCTTCGTCCGGCTCGCGGCATTTCGCTGGTGGGCTGCCAGGGCGCGGTCGACATACGCCTTGGCCTTCTTCGCATCCCCCAAGCGACAATGGCACATCGCCAGAAAGTACAGGTCGAGTGCCTGGTCAGCAGGTGAATTGCCAGCGAGGCTCTTTTCCAGAGCGGTCACGGCGTCTTCGATGCGCCCGGCCCGATAGTAGGCAAGGCCCAAGGTGTTGTGGTAGCTCCATTCGCCCGGCTCGAGTTCCACGGCCCGTTCGGCCAAGACCATCGCTTGGCGGGCGTCACGGATCTTCCCCGGGCCTGCGGCATACAGCCAGGCGAGGTGGTTGCAAATTGACGGGGAGTCCGGCCGCAGTTCCAACGCCTTGCGCAGGTCGGCGAGGGCTTCCTCGTACCGCCCGGCCTGCTGGTGGGACTTGCCGCGCAAGAACCAGCGGACCGCGAGGTGGGGAGCCGCCTCCACGGCCCGGTCAAGGTTCCTCACCGCCTGGACCTTACTCAAGCGGTCGAAGTCGCCGCGATCGAATTGCAGGCGCAACGGTTTGGCCGAGGCTTGGCCTGGTGCATACGGGGGCGCGTCCCAGTCCAGGCCGCGCTCTGCCAACTGTTGGCGGAGCAGCCGCAGATCCCAAACGTGGAGGCCCTTGCGGGAGTTGACCGTGACGAGCCGCGAGCCGTCCGGGGTGAAAAGGACGTTGTTCGGTAGGTCGAGATCAGGGTCTTCTAGCTTGGCGAGTTCGCGGCCGGTGGCGGCGTCTACCAAGCGAAGTGCGGCGGTGTCGGTCCACAGGGCGAGCAGGTGGCTGTCCGGAGCGAAGTGGCCCGGATTGCGGAGCTTCCGCACTTGTTCCCAGTTCCCGACGTCAAAGAGCCCGCCGGCTCCGATGGATCCGCCGCCGGCCAGCCAGTGGCCATCCGGGCTAAAATGGAGCGATGTGCCGTGCGCCCGCAGCTGTCGGTCCAGCCGGCCAGTCCGGGCATCCCAGAGCTTGACTGCGCCTCCCCAGAACACGGCGGTAACTGCCCACCGCCCGTCCGGACTAAGGGCGCCGTACCCGACGTCGGCGCCGGCGTCCAACTGCAAGGGCGAGGCGGGCCTGTCCTCGTGCAAGATCCAGGCTCCGGCCCAGGGTTGCTCCTTGCCCACGGCCCGGAAGCAGGTCAGCAGCACCTGGCCGTTCGCACTCTGGTCGAAGCGATAGCCTGCTG
Organism: Gemmataceae bacterium; assembly: GCA_035295665.1. Classification (GTDB taxonomy): domain Bacteria; phylum Planctomycetota; class Planctomycetia; order Gemmatales; family Gemmataceae; genus DATGIQ01. The sequence continues at coordinate 7,255 of DATGIQ010000369.1, forward strand.
GCAGGGCCAGCGGCTGAGGTGGGCCGATGCGCCGCAGGCCGGGCGCGGCCGGATCGTCGTGAATCGTCCAGCGGTACGTGCCGGTTTCGTCGCCAATGAGCAGCGCCTCCTCCGCCCTACCCTCTCTCCCAGGGAGAGAGGGTAGGGTGAGGCGCCGTGGTGGTTCGAAGTGAACAAACCGCGGGTTCTCCAGGGGCAGAAAACCGAGTTCCGTGCCGCTGTCCAGGTCCCAGAAGCCAATGCCGTCCGCCAGCACGCCCGCGAGCAACCGACCGTCGGGGCTGATGGACGCCCCGCTATAGCGGGCCTTGTCCAGCAATCCCTGGCGGGCCAGAGTGCGGTACTCGCGACCGTTCGCGACACGCCAAATGCCCAGCCGGTTGCCGTTGATGAAGCCGACCAACCTACGGTCATCACGGTCAAACCGCAGCGAATGGGTTGAGGTCGGTGTAGTCGGGACCTGGAACAACAGTTGTCCCGTAGCACTGTCGTAGAGCCGGAGCATGGCGTCCCAGCCGTACACGGCCAACTGGGTGCCGGCATGGTTGAAAAAGAGGCGCGCCCCCTCGCCGGCAGGCCCAAAGGTGCACAGCTGCTGGAACGTGGTCCCATCGAACAGGTGAATGTTCCCCCCGTCGCTAACGGCCAGCGTATGGCCCTGCGGGTGCCAGGCGACGTGGGTGCCATCCGCTTGCATGTCCAGGGATTTCACCACCTCTTCGGTTTGCAGATGGCGCACCTGCACGACCTTCGTGAAGTAGGATGCCACCGCCACCAGCGGCTCGGTGGGGTGCAAGGCGATCACGACCTCGCGCGTCAGGGCGTCGGGCGCGAGCCGCTTCACCAGCCGCCCGGTGTGCAGGTCGTAAAGGGTGATGGCTCCGCCGACGTGACTGAAAGCTACTTCTTGGCTATTGGAGCGGAAATCGACCCAGTAGACGTTTGTCTCCGTCAGGAGCACTTCCGGCTTTGCCCCGTCGAGTTTCCAAAGAGACAATCGGCCATCCGCCCATCGCACAGCGACCCACCGCGCATCGCGGCTCAAGAACGGCACACATCCCACCTTCGAGGGGGCTGGACCAGGAAGTAGGTAGAGTTCCTCATCGCCGTCCACGCGGCGGATGCTGCACGTGCCGTGTTCATCGGTCCGGGCGTAGACTTCGAGGTTATCGTCGAAATCCACGTACCGCGACCCGGCCGGATAGCCGGGCCACGTCTGCGCTGGGTACAGGTCGGGCATAATGAGGGCGGCGATCGTGGCGTTCCGCAATTCATGAAATCTATCCGCTGACAGGTTGAGCTCACGGGCGAGCTCACGGGCCTGATCCAGGAGAGCGAGGCTCGCGAAGTGCTGACCGGGACGGTGGCTCAGGCTGTTGGCGCGTACCTCGGCCAGCCGGGACTCGAAGAGCTGGACGTGGGCCTGTCCCCTCTCTCGCAAGGCCCACACCGACAGCACGGATGCCCCGACGGCGATGATCAGGAGCAGCCCCGCCACCGTCGCTAGCATCGCCGCCCAACGGGGGTTCCGCCGACCCCAGCGCCAGCTTCGCTCCAGGGTCCCGACCGGCCGCGCCGCGATTGGCTCTCCAGCCTGGAAGTGCCGCAAGTCTTCTGCTAGCGCGGCCGCTGACGGGTAACGCCGCCCCGGTTCCTTCTCCAGGCATTTCAGGCAAATGGTCGCCAAGTCGCGCGGCAACTTCGGCCGCAGTCGGCTCGGCGGAACCGGTTCCACCGCCTGGACCTGGAGGAGCGTCTCCAGGGGTGTATCCGCACGGAAGGGCGGCCGACCGGTAAGCATCTCATAGAGGATGGCTCCGAGGGCGTAGATGTCCGCCGCCGGGCCGGTCTCCTTAGTCCGCCCCTCCGCCTGCTCCGGCGCCATGTAACTGGGCGTTCCGATGATCATGCCACTCTGTGTCCTTGGCACCCCTTCGCGGAGGTGCAGCTTGGCCAGGCCAAAGTCGGTGATCTTGGGAACAGAGCGCTCCACGGACGGCAGAGCACCCGCCGAGCCATCTTTTCCCGGTTCGGTGGGAGCCTCGCCCTCCAGAGCCAAGAGCACGTTCCCCGGCGTCAAATCGCGGTGGACGATGCCCCGCTGGTGCGCTTGGTCCATGGCCCGCGCCAGTCGCTCCACCAAGGAGGCCGCTTCACGGATGGACCACAGGGCGCCGGCTAGCCGCGCCGCCAGGCTGCCGCCGTTTACATATTCCATGACCAGGTAGGGCCGGCCGTCGTGTTCGCCTACCTCGTAGATGGACACGATGTTTGGATGCCGCAGCCGCGCCAGTGCCTCGGCCTCGGTGCGGAAGCGGGCGCGCTGCTCGGGGCCGGCGTGCTCTCCCGCCAAGAGCATCTTGAGCGCCGCCGCCCGGTTCAGCGTCTTCTGGCGGACCTCGTAGACGACACCCACGCCGCCGCGGCCCAATTCCCGCATAATCTCGTAACCGGGAATGGACGGAAGGTCCCTGGCCGCGCTGGGTAGAGGCACCGTGGGATTGCTTTTCACGGATAGGCCGTCGGCCGCGGGCAAAGCGCTGACCTCCAAAGCGGTATGGACTTCGAAGAGCAACTCGAGCCGTATGGCCAGCTCCGTGAAGCGCTGTTGATACTCCTCCAGCCGTGGCGCCTCCCCCAAGCGCTGGCGGATCACGATTTCGTTGTAAATCAGCTCCAGGGTTGCTTCCGAATCCGCTCGCAACTCGGGATGCCGCTGCAAGTAGGCTTCCGTGGTATGCCGTTCGCCGCTCTGCCAACTCCTTCGCTGCTCGCGCCGCAGCGCGGCGATCAATTTCAGCGCATTTGGCTCCTCAGCCATGCTTCCAAGTCCTTTCGTCCCGACCGCGGATCCGGATGGACAATTGCAATCCGCCCGTTACTAAACAAGATTCCAGTGTCGAACCGAGCAGATTCTGGTGCCCACGCGGAACGTGGAAACGAGAGTGGGCTCGATGAGGCGCGATCAGTCTTCCAGGCGCAATTCGCCCGCGACGCGATCGAGGGCGCGGGTGAGGCGGAAACGCAAGGCGTCGGCATTTTCGCCAACCTCGGCTGCGATCTCCGGCCAGGAACAGCCCGCGCCGCGTAGCTCGGCAAGCCGCCGTTCCTCTCCGGAGAGACGGCTGCGGACCGCCTCGAGCAGCTCGCGATACGTGGCGATCTGGCTGGGAGTCGGAGCGGCGTCGGTGACCTCTGCCGTGTCCACGCTCGCCTGGCGGCGGTGATCACGCCGCCCCGCCTGCTGGTGATGGACATAGTTGATCAGCTTGTTCCGGGCCATCGTCACCAAGAGCTTCACGAGCTGTTCCGGCTTGTCCAGCTCGAATTGCCCGGAGGCCGCCCGCACGAAAAAGTTGGCCATCACGGATTGGCAGATATCCATCGAATCGAACAGGCGGCGCAGATGGCTCTGGTCCAAACGGACACGGATCGCCATGCGGATGGTCGATTCATAGCGCCGCACTAGTTCCTCGGCAGCCCGGTCGTCGCCAGAGCGGACGCGGCCAATGAGATCGCGAAACGCCTCGGCTTCGGACATGATTTGCTCTCGCCCCAGTGCTAGACCGCCTCCGGTTATGGTAACTGAGCGTTTGCGCCGCCGTCCACTGCATTCCTGAGCGGTTCACTCGTTTTCACGCAATCTCAGGCCCGCCCGCGGAGCGGGCGCGACCGGTCCGAGTCCGCGCGCGGACGCTCCTTGCAAAGAATTCCCTCCTTTCTTGCTCGCTCTCGGAAGAGAATCTTGTTCTCTTGCATGAAGGCCATTAGCCTCAAAGCGCAATGAGCAGGCGACAAGTTCCCACGAATAGCCGGCATGGCCGCGGCACTGAAGGCATGGTCAAGCTCACCGGCCACGCCGGCCAGCCTCCCCCACTCGCCTCGCGCCATGACAGCGGTTCTGGAACTCGCGGGCGTGGAGCGGTTCTTTGCGGCCACAACGAAGCAGGATCACGGGTTTGGCTGGTCCCGGTCCAAGTGGGAGGCGTTGCTCCGTGCGGGCGACTGGTGGGTCGACGGCCTTGGGAAAGACGGCGCCGCAAACCGCCCAGACGCTGGCGTGCCTAGGCAAGAGCGTGCTCAAACAACTGAAGTACGCCGACGCCGAACCGTTTTGCGCGCCGGGATCGTAGGCCGCTTTCTTCTATCGCAAACCGTGAGGAACATCTAATTGGAGGATTGTAGTATGTTGTTCAAGCGCCAGCAGAGTTGGTTGAACCAGGATTCCACGAAATCCCAACGGCAGCTCCGGAAAGGCAAAGCGAAGCCGAAGTGTCAACGTTCGCTGCCGTTACTCCTTGAAACCCTGGAGGACCGTACGGTTCCCACGGTACTGTTCGCGCCGCAGTTCGGCAGCGAAACGCCCGTGGGCGTTGTCCCACCAAAGGACGGCGGCCAGCGCATCAACTCGCCCAACCTCTATGCCGTGCTCTGGGGCTCGTCCTGGGGCGGCGAGGCGACGCCAAACGCCATCCAGATTTACAGTAGTATCTCGGGTGTCGTCCTCAGTCATTACCTTGACGGCATCGCTCAGTATGGTGTGACGACAAACGTCCACTTCAAGGGCACTCTCTTCGACAATACGCCCGACCCCATATCGGGCTTTACTCAGCAGAGCATGTTCCAGGAGATTGAAAGACTCATCGCAGCCAAACAACTGCCCGATCCGACCCAGACTCCCAACATGATCGTGGACATGGTGACGGCCAGGAACATTACCTCCGGCCTGAATGGCGCCGCGGGCTACAACGCGGCAGCCGTAAATGGCAACCAGTCCTTTCGCTACGGCTACATATGGAATGGCACGAACTTCGGATCGCTCTCCTTGAGGGACTCCACAAGCCTTATCTTCTCCCACGAGTTGGC
>DATGIQ010000370.1:0-40606 GCA_035295665.1 Gemmataceae bacterium
GGAACCCCACGATCCTTGGAAGCATGCACACGAAGACGCCAGCCCAGATGGGCAAAGTGCCAGCCATCCCTTTCCTGTCGTCGGCGTGGGAGCGTCCGCCGGTGGGCTGGAAGCGTTTACCGAGCTGTTGAAAGAGCTGCCGCCCGAGCCCGGCCTGGCGATCGTGTTTGTCGCCCACCTGGAACCGCACCACAAAAGCCATCTCGCCGAAGTCCTGAGCCGGGTCACACCGCTGGCGGTCCGCCAGGCGACCGAGGGGATGGCGGTGGAGGCCAACCATATTTATCTCATCCCACCCAACATGAACCTGGCTCTCCAAGATGGCCGGCTGACGCTCAGTCCGCGCTCGCCGGTGCCCGGGATGCATATGCCGATTGATCATCTGTTTCGCTCCCTGGCAACCATCCAGAAGAACCGAGCCATCGGTGTCATCCTATCCGGCGGCGGCAACGACGGTACGCTGGGCTTTCAGGCCATCAAGGCTGAAGGCGGCATCACGTTCGCTCAGGAAGAGAGCTCAGCCAAACACAGCAGCATGCCTCACAGCGCCATTGTGGATGGTTGTGTGGACTATGTGCTGGCACCGAAGGAAATCAGCGAGCAATTGCTCCGGCTGGTCGACCACCCCTATGCCAAGGAATCTGGCACTGGGCAAGTCCCCGTCGGCGAGTCGATCCGGGAAATCCTGGGTCTGCTCCGCGCTGCCACCCACGTCGATTTTAGCCACTACAAGGAAATGACCGTCCAGCGCCGCATCTTTCGGCGGATGGCCCTGCAGGGGCTGGACAAGCCGGAGGAGTATGCGCGCCGCTTGCGGCAGGACCACGCGGAGTTACAGAAGCTCTTCCAGGACTTCCTGATCCGGGTGACCCAGTTCTTCCGCGATCCCGAGGCGTTCGAGGCCCTCAAGGTCAGCGTGTTCCCGCATCTGCTGCACGAACGGGCGCCGGCTGTTCCCATCCGCATCTGGGTCGCCGGCTGTTCCACCGGGGAGGAGGTTTACTCGCTGGCTATCTGCCTGCTGGAATACCTGGAGGAACACACAGCGAAGTTTCCGATCACGATCCTGGCCACCGACCTCAACGAAGCCGCCCTTGATAAAGCCCGTGCCGGCACTTACGTGGATAACATCGAGATCGACGTTTCCCCGGAACGGCTGCGGCGGTTCTTCACCCGCGGGGAGGGCCATTACCAGATCAGCAAGGCGGTGCGCGACCTGTGTGTCTTCTCCCGGCACAACATGGTCACCGATCCCCCCTTCAGCCACCTGGACCTGGTCAGCTGCCGGAACGTGCTGATCTACCTGGACAACGCCTCGCAGAGACGGGTCGTGTCGATCTTGCATTACAGCCTCAAGTTGGGGGGATTCCTCTTCCTGGGGGCATCGGAGAATATCGGCTCGCTCTCGGAGCTATTTGGAGTGGCTGACGCGAAACACCGGATCTTCATGAAACGGTTGGCGGAGCTCCATTCGGCGTTGGATTTCGGTGCGGTCGTTTCTACCGAAGGCCGGTTCCAGTTCCGGGCCCACAAAGAGGGCCCGCTGTGGACCGCTCTGGATGTGCAGAAGGAAGCCGACCGCAATCTCCTGGCACGCTTCGCACCGGTCGGCGTGGTCATCGATGAGTCCGCCACCGTCCTGCAATTCCGTGGCCGGACTGCTCCCTATTTGGAACCGGCTCCCGGGTTGGCCAGCCTGGACCTGTTTCGCATGCTTCGGGAAGGCCTGCTGACGGATGTGCGCGCCGCCATTAATCAGGCGAAGTCCGAGAATACCACGGTCATCCGGAACAACATCACTCTCATGGAGGGGAGCGAAGCACGGCAGATACAGCTGGAAGTGATCCCGTTCAAGGTGCCCCCCAGAGGCATGCGCTTTTTCCTGGTCCTGTTCTCGGACCGGGCCCAGTTGGCCAAGGGCGTATCCGCAGCGCCGCCGGTTCCGCTTCCCCCACCGCTGCCCCCGGACCAGCAGTCGGCCCAGCTCCAGCAGGAGATCAGTGCCTTGCGCGAATATCTCCAGTCGGCCATCGAGGAACAGGAGGGCACCAACGAGGAGCTCAAAGCCGCCAATGAGGAACTCCTGTCGGCCAACGAGGAGCTGCAAAGTACCAACGAAGAACTCCAAACCGCGAAGGAGGAGGCCCAGTCGGCCAACGAAGAGCTGGTCACGGTCAACGAGGAGCTGCGGCATCGCAATGCGGAGTTAGCTCGCCTCAACGATGATCTGGTCCGTCTGCTCAGCGGCGTCGGCATTCCCATTATCATGGTGAGCCGCGATCTGCGGATCCGGCGCTATACGCCCCTGGCGGAAAAGCTCTTTAACCTGATCCCCACCGATGTCGCCCGGCCGCTGAGCGATATCAAGCCCAACCTCAAGGTCGCCGACCTGACCCAGCTCATTGCCAACGTGATCGATCACTTGACGCCGCACGAAAGCGAAATCCAGGATAAGGACGGGCGCTGGTACTCGCTGCGCATTCGTCCCTACGTTACCCTGGATGGCAAGATCGACGGCGCGTCCTTGGTCTTGCTGGACATCGACAAATACAGGCCAAAGGAGAAAACACCAACCAACTGACAAGAAAAGAAGGAGGTTTGGCGACGGTAAGAACCGGATGGGATATAGGCGAGAGGAAAATGGATGGCTGGCCACGACAGGATTGTCCTTGGCGCTTCCGCGGGCGGCGTGAAGGTATTGGCCCGGCAGCAGTCGCTTTCGCTGGAGGCTGCGCTCTGGACTGCCGCCCGCATCTTCAAGGAGAAGACCATTCTGTCCCGCCCGCTCGCCGCCCAGCAACAGCAACGCGGCAACGCGGAATCGGCGGCACGGTTCATGGATGAGGCCCGGCGGTGGGAGCACTACGCCGCCCTCATCCGGGATTGCCTGTTGCGGCGGCAGAACAAGAGCGACAGTCCGTCCGAAGGGCAAGAGCCCTCACGCAGCACGCAATCGGAAGAAAATTCCCGCGGTCCGGCCGGTTAGGGCATCCCATCGTTTCGCAGGGGTTGTGCGAAACAAGAAGAGCAGGATGAATCAGAGTGGCTATGCCCGTTCCGCTGACTCACGAGAGCCGCAATGCCCGGCAACGGATTCAGGTCTGCCTGGAGATCCTCCGAGTGCGGCTCGAGGACCGGCCGGCGGATCGTGGAGGCCCACGGTGGACAGATCGCCGTGGGCGAGAGCACGCAACCCGGGACGGAAATCGTGATTACGCTGCCTCGCAATCGTGGGTAATCATGGGACCGCAGTTTTCGGAGGGCGTGTTGAAGAAGGACGCAAGGAACGGACCGAACACCGTTACGCGGTCCAGCAAATTCTGCACTTCCTGCCGAAATAGCCTTTCCAGTGCCATTGGCCTGCGATATACGTGCATTGTGAGGGCGAAAGCCGCACGAAGATTCGCTCGACGTCGCAGGTTTCGCATCCCAACGAAATTTTTCACGTTCACAAGAAAGAGCCACTGAGATGGATGCTCTGTCGCGATTCGACGACCGCCACGATGGACCCGCTGGACCAAATGCTTCGGCCGGCCAGAGGCTGCGGGTCCTGATTGTCGATGACGATGCGGACACCGCCGATACGATGGCGATTTTGCTCGGCCATTGGGGGTTTGAGGCGACCGCGGTCCGTACCGGCGCGGAAGCCTTGCAGATGATGAAGGCGCTGCGCCCCGACGTCATCTTGCTGGATATTGGCATGCCGGGCATGAACGGCTTCGAGCTTGCCCGCCGCCTCCGCGAAACGGTGCCTGCAAGAGGAAAAGCCCCTTTTCTCATCGCCGTTTCGGGATACGGCGATGCGCAAACCTGCCAGCGCTCCCAGGAAGCGGGCATCAACCTTCACCTCATCAAGCCGGTGGAGCCGGCCTATTTGGAAGAGTTGCTGCGGCGGTTCCAATCCATCGTGGTTCCGGCGGCAGAGTGTCGGACCTCAGAGCGCTACCGCCATCCCCGTCTCATTCCGACCCTCCGCCATTGGAGCCAGCGGACGATGCTGAGGCAAAGTCTGGTGCGCGCCAATGCGATCGTTCAGAGCGGCACGGAAATCGTGTCCACTCTGCGAACGACCCGCGACAAACAAGAATGGTCCCGCCTTCGCAGCGCGTGGTGTGAGCGGAGTGCGCAGTTCCTGGATGAAGTGGAAAGAATCCAACGCTTGCTCGTCTCCTTTCAGCGCTGGGGAACTGGGACCACGACCGACGTGTGAACCATCGTTGGTTCTTGGTTGAGGGAACGCCCCGTGGAGCCCCCGCGGGGCGTTTTGCTGCGCAGCGAGGCCGCTGCCCAAGATGCGCGGATTTTATCGGTTGTAAGATTTTTTTGGATTTTGCTTGCAATCCCCCCTTCGCTTGATCAAACTGTTACCCTACGGAGCCTGACACTGCTACGCTACGGTCTCCTCTCTCCCAAGCGGGACGGGAAAGTTCCTCGATTCGCACGGTTACCGTAACCAGTCGGCAGCGTTGGGCGTGGTCAGTTTTGTGGTGGGCGTTACCCACCGGATCACATTGTCGTGCCGGAAGGGTCCGGCAGAGGAGGGTTCAATGAAGCGTTTTGAGCGAATGGGACTCGGAGTTGGGCTTGCCGTACTCGCCTTGGGCGCGCTGGCACCGTGCGCCTGGGCAGACATCAGCTATTCGAGTGTGATCATCGGGGACGGGCCCGTCGGGTATTACCGGTTAGGGGAAGCGCAAGCGGACTCGGTTGCGTTCGACTCCTCCGGTTACCAATTCACGCGCAATGGCGTCTACTCGCGTGGGGTTGTCAACGGTGTGGCCGGCGCCATCAAGGGGGACACAGACACGGCGGCAAACTTTGATGGGATGACGAGCTTTGTTGCGGTCGACAGTGGCCAGTCCAGCCCCTTCAACAACACCAACTCCTTCAGCCTGGAGGCGTGGGTCATCAACGCCGGCAGTCTGGAGAATTATTCCCGGATCATCTCCACGCGTGTGTTACCCCCTGCCACGTCGGGCGGTTTTGGTCTGGGCATCGTCGGTGCGAGCAATAACGCGCGCTTTACGACTTTCGGCGTCAAGGACTATGATTCGAGCGCGACGAACATCCCGGTCGATGGCATGTGGCATCACCTCGTGGTGGTGATGGACAGCACCAATACCGCCAACTTCTTCTTGGATGGCCAGCAAACCGACGCCATCCCCTTTGCCTCGCCCTGCCGCACCAGTCCGTCGGACCTGTTCATTGGCCGAAATCCCGTGTCGGACGGCAATCCCGGTCTCTACGAATACTGGAACGGGAGCATCGACGAAGTCGCCATTTACAATTATGAGCTGACTCCGGGCCAAATCGCCGCGCATTACGCTGCGGCCCAGTAAGGGCAAACCCAGTGCACGGCCAGTCGTGGCCGTGCACGTTTCTTCTCTCCCAAGCGAGACAGGAACGTCATCCGCTCCGCACGGTGACCGCAACCGGTCGGCAACATGAGGCGTGGACACTTTCTGTGGTTGACATCATCCACTGGATTACATTGTCGTGCCGGGGAGGGTCCGGCAGAGGAGGGTTCGATGATGAAGCGTTTGTTTGCGCAGGGACAGTGGGGGCTGATCGCACTCCTGGCTTTGGGTACGACCGTTGCGATAACGCCCCGTGCCTCTGCCGCCGCGGGCTATTCCAGCGTCATCCTGGCCGATAAGCCACTGGGTTACTGGCGGCTGGGTGAATCCGACCCCGGCCAGCCGGCGAAGGATGCCTCCGGCAACGGCAACGACGGTACCTATGCCGGAGGAATCACGCTCGGCCAAGCCGGTGCGATTAGCCGGGATTCGGATACGGCCGCGGCGTTTGACGGATCGACCGGGTACGTGGACATCCCCAGCAGTGCGGGAGGGACCTTCGACCTGGCCAACAGCTTCAGCCTGGAAGCCTGGGTCATCAACAAGGGCCAGTTCGGATCGGGACAGGCCGGCCGAATCTTTTCGAATCGCCAACCCGGCTACGGACTCGGAATCGTCCATACGGGGGGAACCACGGACGCTGTCCGCTTCACCACGTTTGGCGTCAAGGACTATGATTCGAATGCCACCATCGTCCCGGAGGACGGCAATTGGCATCATCTTGTGGTGGTCTTCGACAGCAACAACACGGCCACATTCTATCTCGACGGCAACTTCACGGACGCCATCGGCGGGCCCGGACCAGCCAATAGCAGCGGTTCGCACCTCTGGATCGGTAGCAATCCGGTGAGCCCCGAGTATTTCAACGGCAGCATCGATGAAGCGGCCATCTACAACTATGAGTTGACGGCCAGCCAGGTCAAGGCCCACTTCCAGGCCGGCGCGCCCTATCCTGCCGTCGTCGTGTCCGACACACCGCTGGGCTACTGGCGGCTGGGTGAGTCCGATCCCAGCCAGCCGGCGAAGGATGCCTCCGGCAACGGCAACGATGGCATCTATAACGGCGGAATCACGCTGGGTCAGACCGGTGCGATCAATGGCGATCCGAACACGGCCGCTCTCTTCGATGGGTCGTCGGGTTATGTCGACATCCCCAGCGGCGGGGCCGGAGGAACCTTTGACCTCCTTTCCAGCTTCAGCCTGGAAGCCTGGGTCATCAACGCCGGCCAATTCGGATCGGGACAGGCCGGTCGGATCCTCTCCAATCGCCAACCTGGTTATGGGTTCGGGATCATCCATGCGGGGGGAACGACGGATGCGATGCGCTTCACGACCTTCGCCGTCAAGGACTATGATTCGAATGCGACCATTGTGCCCGAAGACGGCAATTGGCATCATGTGGTCGTAGTTTTTGACAGCAGCTACACGGCGACTTTCTACCTCGACGGTAGATTTACGGAGGCCATCCCCGGACCGGGACCGGCGCACAGCAGTGCTTCCGATCTCTGGATTGGGAGTAATCCGGCGAGCCCGGAATGGTTTAATGGCAGCATCGACGAGGCAGCGGTCTACAGCTATGAGTTGACGGCCGCCCAAGTCCAGGCGCACTTCCAAGCCGGCCAGTAGATCCGTTTCGGAGCCAACGTCCATGGACGCCCCGCGGCAAACGCCGCGGGGCGTTCTGCTGCGCGGCCTGCTGATCGGACGGCGCCGGTATCGTTCTCATTTCCGGCTCATAATCCATCCGCTAGACTAGTTGGTTTGGACTGGTAATTCACCCCATGTGATTGGGAAAGGTTCACGATGCTACGCCTGCTATTGCTCGCTCTGGGGGTTTTGCTGGGGACCGATGTGTCATTGCTGGCTCAGCCCCGGCGCGGAGGGGGGCAGGCCCGCGATCACGGCTGGATTTTTAGTCTCGAAGAGGGCAAAGCCCTGGCGCGAACGAGCGGCAAACCGCTCATGGTCGTGCTGCGGTGCGAGCCTTGAACGGCTTGCCATGAATTCGATGGGCAGGTTGTCCGTCTGGAGCACATCAACGATCTCTCCGACCAGTTTGTCCGCGTCCGCTTGACGCGCATCGATACCCTGGACCTGAACCTGTTTGATTTCGATTACGACCTGACGTTCATGGTCTTCTTCCTCGACGCTGAGGAAAACGTGTACGCCCGCTATGGCGGTCGGGACGCGGAAAACCCCGACAAGCGCCAATCCCTGGAAGGATTGCATTACACGATGCAGTCCGTGCTCGACATGCACCACCGCGCGCAGCACGCCTTTGCGCCCAAAGCCCAGGACGCGCCCAAGTATCTCCGCGATATCCCGGGTGGCCGGCGCGGTCGGGGCTGCATGCACTGCCATCAGGTGAAGGAAGTCCTCAACAGCCAATTGCAACGAACCGGCCAATGGAACCGGGACCGGATCTGGCGCTATCCCTTGCCGGAAAATGTGGGCATTCTCCTGGAAATCGACCGCGGCAATGTGATCAAGGAAGTGACCCGCCCAACTCCTGCATCCGTAGCCGGCCTCCAGGCGGGAGATGTGTTGGAACGTCTCAACGGCGTGCCGATCCACTCATTCGCCGACGCTCAGCTTGCTCTGGATCGGGCTCCGACGAGCGGCTCGATCGACGTCACCTGGCGGCGCGGCGGCCAAATGCTTCAGGAGAAGCTGGTGCTGCCGGAGGGATGGCGAAAAAGCGATCTCACCTGGCGGCCGTCGATGCAGCGGCTGGTACCCAAAGCCCGGCTTTATGGCGTCGATTTAACGACCGAGGAGAAGAAGGCGCTTGGGTTGACGCCGCTTCAGCTTGCCTTTCGCCAGAAAGACAGTGTCCCCGCCCAGGCCCAGGCGGCCGGCATTCGCCCCGGCGATATCATTCTGGGCGTGGACGACAAGCAGCTCGATGGCATGGACGTGATCGATTTTCTCCGCTATGTCCAACGCACTTACCTGGTCGGCGACCGCGTCATCATCGACCTCTTGCGCGATGGGAAACGACTGCATCTGCCCATGGAGCTGCAGCGCTGATGCATGGAACATGAGCCCGGAGCGTCAGCGACAGCTTGACACGCCGGCCCCGTCGCGGGCGCTCCGGACTCGTGCCGGCTACGCAATGATCGTAATGAAAGCACTTTGAATTCCGCCCAGGCTCGCCTGGAACGCGTTCTGGGTCGGGAAATCCACCGACGCGGTGGACCCGGCCACGTAAGCTTGGCCGTTTGAATCCACTGCGATGCCGTTTCCATAGTCGAGGCTGCTTCCCCCAAGATAGCTCGAATACAGGGGCTGGCCGGCCGCGTCCAGGCTGGCCACGAAGGCATCGTAGAGTCCGCCTCCGTACGCTGCCTGGAAAGGATCCAGCATGGGAAAATCGGACGAGTTGGTGGGGCCCGTTACGTAAACCCGGCCGGAGAGATCCACGGCAATGGCAAACGCGGCATCGGCATTGCTGCCGCCCAGGAAGGTGGAATAACGGAGTCGGCCGGAACCATCCAGGCTGGCCACGAAAGCATTTTCGAGCCCGGCCAAATTCGCCTGGAACGCGTTCAGCGTCGGGAAATCCGCCGAATAGGTGGACCCCGACACATCAATGTTGCCACTGGGGTCGGTGGCGATGCCGAATCCATAATCGGCGACGCTGCCGCCCAGGTACGTGGAGTACACCGGCTGGCCGGAGCCGTCCAGGCAGGTCACGAAGGCATTTTCGAACCCGGCCAAGTTCGCCTGGAAGGCATTGACGGTCGGAAAGTCGGCGGAGCTGGTTTCACCAGTCACATAAGCGCGCCCAAGCAGGTCCACGGCCAAGTCGTGGACAAGGTCCTTGCCGCTGCCGCCCAGGTAGGTGGAGTACACCGGCAGGCCAGAAGCATCCAGGCAGGTCACGAAGCCGTTGCTTCGTCCCGCCAGGGCCGGCTGGAAGGCATTTTGGGTCGGGAAATCCTGTGAGCTGGTGGTGCCGGCCACAAAGGCATGGCCGAACCCGTCCACGGCGACGGCTGTCCCGACGTCGGTGCCGCTGCCGCCCAGATACGTGGAGTAAACGAGCCTGCCCGCCTTGTCCAAGTTGGTCACGAAGGCATCGATGCCGCCTCCGCCGAAAGCCGGCTGGAAGGCATCCAGCGCCGGGAAGTCGGGCGACGTGGTTTCCCCGGTGACGGTGACATGGCCGGCCGGGTCCACCGCAATCCCATTGCCCTGGTCGAAACCGCTGCCGCCCAGGTACGTCGAAAAGAGCGGCTCGCCGGTGCTGTCCAGGCTGGTAACATAAGCGTTTCCGAGACCGCCGCCCGAATTCGGCTGGGAAGGATTCAGCGTCGGAAAATCGGCCGCATTGGTCGAGCCGGTCACATAAACATGTCTCGATGCGTCCACGGCGATGCTGGCCCCTCCCGTCAAGCCGCTGCCGCCGAGGTACGTGGAGTAACGCACAACCGGGTCGATGACCAACCGCTGGGAAGGATCATACGCACCGACCCGGAAGTGGACCCGCTGGCCGTCTTCGAGCACATATTGGCCGGCAATTTCCTGTGGAGTACCGTTCCGATCCTGGTAGATGCGCGGGGTGTGCTCGCGGATTTCCGTCCCGGCCACATTCGCCACGAGGTCGCCCTGGCTATCGATGGCCAGCCGATCGGCACCCGTGAAGGAAAGCGTGATGGCTGCGGGATTGGCACCGGGAGACACAGCGAAATCGTATTCCAGCTGGCCGTCGCGGCTGTGGTAGACCAGATCGATGCCCGGATAGATATTGTGGTAGGCGACCTGGGCGAAGGTAGGGATGTCGGTGTGCCAATTCGTCGGATCGTTGCCCAGGTAGTAATTCACGGTGCCGGGCAGCTTGTCCAGGCCGATGGCTTGCGGTGTGCGGCTGCTTCCCACGAGCTGCATCCGCAGCACCGCGGTCGGGCCGAGCACCAGGACGGCCTCGGTAGACGTGAGAAACAGGTTGTAGCCGGGACCGTGGGCCAGGAAGCGGACCGCAGCATCGGTTTGCCCCTGGTTCGCCTCAAACCGCAATGGCGCCGAACCAACACTTGCAGGAGCCGGCGCGACCGCGGCGCCCGCCGGGGCAGAAGTCCCCACCTTCACCGAATTCCCCTGGGCCGTTGGAGTGGCCGGCGGTGATGCCGGCTCGACTCGGCTCGCCGGAACCCCGTTCGGACTGGAGGATGCTTTCGCCATCGGCATCGGCGGCAGCAGATCGCCCGTGCCCGGAAGTCCAGACCCAGCGCTCCCTCGCTCGAAACCGCCCAGCACGAAGGCATGGAAATCGAGAGTATCTGCATCCACCCCCGCCGGAGAGCCGCTCTCTCCGCTTGGCTCAATCCGCACCACTGGCTGTGGATCCGCAAATTGCAATTGCGAATGGTCCATTTCGAATGGACCATTCCCCATCCGCAATTCGGTCTTTTCCGCCGCCGCCCATTCTCCACCGCTCTCCGCCTGGACAGTCTCCACCGCGGCTAGCGCTGGCCAGCCCAACGTGGAGCCGACCAGCAGCCAGCCCAACGTGTCGCCCGGTGGCAAGCGGTCTTCTAGACAATCCAATCGCGGACGGTACGAACCCGGATGCCGTTTCCGGCTCGGTTGGGAGCAGCGCCTCGCGAAGGGATGCATGGACAGCTCCTGAAGATGGGGAACGTTTTGCGGCAGCTCGGCGTACTGCCACAAAACGTTGTCCCATCCTACCCGATCGCTCCGTCCGTAAGCAATCCTTTTTGAAGCGCAAATGGGTGAAAGGTCAGAGCGTGTAGCCCTTACGATACTGGGGCCGGATGAGCGGCTCAACCTCAGGGGCATTCAAAGCCCGGAGATTGCGGGCGTCCCATTCGATCTTCTTCCCGGCCCAAACGGCGAGGTTGCCGAGCAACACCGTCTCCACGAGCGGCCCTGCGTAGTGGGTGAAATTAGACATGGCCGGGGGTCCTCCCTTGATGGCGCGGGCAAACTCCGTGAAATGGCCCGGCGACTCGGGGAACTCGACCTTCGGCTGGCTAACGTCTCCGATCAGCTGGTAGCGGTCGCCGTTGTCCCCGGCCGCGTACAGCTTCCCTTTTTCGCCGATCAGCAGCGATCCACTTATGGGGACCGCGTTGCCGTTGAGCAGGTCGGCCGGTGGCTTCTTCCCGCCGTCGTACCAGACCATCGTCACGGCGGGTCGATCCCCTCGCGCCGGGAACGTGTAGCGAATGACCGACCACTTGGGATAGGTTTCCTTGTTGTGGCCGGAGGACTGCGCCTCGACCGAGCTCGGTTCGCGCAGGTCCAGGGCCATGTAGGCCAGGTTCATGGTGTGGCAGGCCATGTCCCCCAGGGCCCCGGTGCCGAAATCCCACCAGCCGCGCCAGTTGAAGGGGTGGTAGGTGCCCCGCCGTGCGTTGGCCTGGCCCTGGTAAAATGGACGCCACGGAGCCGGTCCGAGCCACAGGTCCCAGTGAACCGTCGAAGGCGGGGTTTGCTCTCCCTGGGGCCGATCGATGCCTTGCGGCCAGATGGGGCGGTTGGTCCAGACGTGCACTTCCTTGACCGTGCCGATGGCTCCCGCACGGACCAACGCGGCCGCCTTCCGCACTCCGCTACTGGCCGTTCCCTGGTTGCCCATCTGCGTCGCCACTTTCATTTCGGTGGCAATTTCGCCCAGCCGGCGGGCCTCATACAGACTGTGCGACAAGGGTTTCTGCGTGAAGCAATGTTTGCCCAGGCGCATGGCCAGGGCCGACGCCACCGCATGAACATGATCGGGCGTGCTCACGGTGACGGCGTCGATACTCTTGCCCATGTCGTCGAACATTTTCCGGAAATCGACATACTTTTTGGCTTTGGGGTAGCGCTTGGCAGCCGCGTCGAGGGTCCGTTCGTCGATATCGCAAAGGGCCACAATGTTGCCATGCTGGGCCGCGGCGGCGGTGTCACTGCTCCCTTTGCCACCGACGCCAATGCAGGCAAACTGAATCTGGCTATTGGGGGAAGGGTTCTTGTCGTCGGCCGGTGCTGTCTCGGCGACCCAAAAGCCGACTCCGGTCAGGGCTGTGGTCTTGAGGAAGTCGCGACGGTTGTTCTGGCGGTTCATGGATCCTCCGCGAAAAGATGATGACGGAATCTGCCCGTTGACGTTTTCCAGATAGACGGGTCTCTGCCCTGGATTATTCAGCGCGGGCAACCAGGGTCAGGCCGCATCCATCCGTGGGAAAAAATGCGCTCCATTTGCTGGCGTCGTTACGTGTATTTAGGAAGGATTCGGGAAACCGTGCCCGTGAGACTATTAACGATAGTCCTCAACCATGTTTCCTTTCGGAAACATGGCCGAGACGGCCGGCTGGAAGTACTTCGCTCTTAACCGTTTTCCAGATCGGTAGTTAGGCGCTTTTTCGACTCCGCAGCTACGTTGTGGCGCGATATTTGCTGCCGGTGTAAAGTCCTGTGTCGGCATTGACTCGCCAATGCATTTCTTTCCTCGGGAGGTCTGATATGACGCTTGGAACTGTTCGTGTGCGCATCTGGGCTCTCTCCGCCCTGCTGGCGCTGCTGTTGATCAGCGCTGGTCCGGCTCGGGCACAAATTGCCCTGTATCCCTTCGCCGAACCGAATACGGGCAGAACAGGGCAGGGCTTTGAGGCGACGGTCGTCGATCCGAACGCGACGGCGACCGATGTCACTCTCAGCGACAGCATTCCGCCTTCAGCCGAAGATTACATCGAAGATCCGCCCACCGGACCGCTGTATGGTTTCCCAATCCTCCGCATCCAACCCAGCACCAGCAACGCCGATGCGACGAGTCCGCTCCAGGCGGTCGCCAACGATAAGTATTTTGAGTTCACGGTCACCGCCAACCCGGGCACTTCCCTCAATCTGACCAGCCTGGAGTTCCTGGTCGCCCGCGGCGGCAGCGCCACCCCGCGCGGTTTTGTGGTGACCTCCATGTCGTCGAAGGATGGTTTCTTCCGCATTCTCAGTCAGCAGGATGTGCCAACGGTGCGGAACGTGCAGACTGACGTCATCATCGATCTGAGTGGCGCGGCGTTCCAGGGCCTGCCTGATATCACGGTTCGGATCTATTCGTACACGCCCTCTACTGGCCAATCGGTCGAGTACAGCGGCCTGAGCCTGAATGGGTTCGTGCAGTAAGTGGTTCACGTTTCGCGGCGGTTCGAAGAACCACGCGGGGCACGCCACCGCACGGTTCTCCGAATTGCCGCGAAACCTAAACGGCGCTGACGGCTTCCGTCTGCGGATTGAGGCGGGGCTGCCGCCGCATTGCCAGGTGGTTGATGGCCTGCAAAAACGCCTGGGCACTGGCTTCGATGATGTCGGTGCTCACCGCATGGCCCCGTTGGATCCGGCCATTGTGCTCCACCTCCACCCGCGCTTCGCCCTGGGCATCCTCGCCGACACTGACACTGCGTATCTGGTAATCACGGAGCTGCACCTTCACGCCGGTGATCCGTTCAATGCTCGTGAACAGGGCATCGACCGGTCCGTCGCCACACGCGGCATCTTCCACTCTGCGGCCATCGACGTGAATGAGACGGACCGCCGCCGTCGGCAGCGTCCCGGTCCCCGCGCTGGTGTGGAAACTTTCCAACGTCCATAACGCCGGGCCGCTGTGGAGCTGCGCTTCGGCCAGGGCTTCGATGTCGGCGTCGTAGATCACCTTCTTGCGGTCCGCCAACAGCTTGAACCCCTCGAACACCTCCTGGAGCTGGGCATCATCGAGATGGTAGCCCAGAGCAAGAACGCGGTCACGCAGGGCGTGCCGGCCACTGTGCTTGCCCAGTACGAGCTGGGTCTGGGTAAGGCCAACATCCTCGGGACGCATGATCTCGTACGTCGTTCGTTCCTTGAGCATCCCGTCCTGATGAATGCCCGCTTCGTGAGCGAAGGCATTTTGGCCCACGATGGCCTTGTTGCGCTGGACGGCGATGCCGGTGACGTGGGCGACCAAGCGACTGGTCGGACAGAGCCGGCGCGTTTGGATCGTGGTCTCCAGGCCGAAAAAGTCCGTCCGCGTCTTCACGGCCATCACGATTTCTTCCAGGGCACAATTGCCGGCCCGTTCGCCCAGGCCGTTGATCGTGCACTCCACTTGCCGGGCTCCTTCCTTCAAGGCCGCCAGGCTATTGGCCACGGCCAAGCCCAGGTCGTTGTGGCAATGAACGCTGAGCACCACGTTATCGATGTTCCGCACATGCTGTTTGAGGTGACGGATGGCCGCGGCATACTGGGACGGCACCGCGTAGCCTACGGTGTCCGGAATATTGACCGTGGTCGCCCCGGCCTCGATGGCCCGTTCGACGACTTCCGCCAGGAAGTCGAGCTCCGTCCGCGAGGCATCCTCCGGAGAGAATTCAATATCGTCACAGTAGCCCTTGGCCCGCTGGACCCCCTCGACCGCACGGCGGAGGATTTCTTCCTTGGCCATGTGCAGCTTGAACTCGCGGTGGATCGCGCTGGTGGCGAGGAACACATGAATCCGTGGCCGATGTGCATCACGCAGCGCTTCCCCCGCACGGTCGATGTCTTCCGCGTTGCAGCGTGCCAGGCCACAAATGACCGGGCCTTCGACCTGCCGGGCAATTGCTTGCACGGCCTCGAAGTCGCCGGGGGAAGCGATCGGGAAGCCGGCTTCGATGATATCCACGCCGAGGTCCCGAAGCGCCTGGGCCACTTCCAGTTTCTCGGAAAGGTTCATGCTCGCCCCGGGGGACTGCTCGCCGTCCCGCAACGTGGTATCGAAGATGATCAAGCGGTCGTGCTCAGACATGGTCAGGCTCCCTTGGAATAAAAAAGCCCTGGGACTTCTGAGGTCCCAGGGCCGAGTTCCGCTTTCGCGGTGTGCTTCCAATTTCGGCGTACCTAGGACCCGTCCCCCTCCCGGGGGATTCGAAGGTCCAGAAGCAGAGACTCAAATCGATACGCCATGGTCAGATTTCCTCGTTTAGCGGCGATTCCTGGAACCGTGCGGTTCCAGGAATCGCCGCTAAACCACAAAAATAATCTAGCGGATCAGCGAGCGGAAGGCAACCGGAATTCGTCCGATTTGCCGGCCTGCACCCACTCCAGCCACAAGGCCGCTTGTGCATCGCTCGGCATCCGCCAATCGCCGCGGGGCGAAACGCTGATCGAGCCGACCTTCGGGCCATCCGGCAGACAGGAGCGCTTGAACTGGTTGCCGAAAAACCGCTTGATGAAGACTTCCAGCCAATGCCACAATTCCTCCGGCGTGTACGAGCGATCGAACGAGGCCTGCTCCGCCAGATAAAGGATCTTTTCGGGCCGTTCGCCGTACCGCAAAAAATGGTAGAGGAAGAAGTCATGCAGCTCGTAGGGGCCGATCACGCCTTCGGTGGCTTGCAAGATCTTGTCGTCCATTCCGAGCGGCAGCAGCTCGGGAGAGATTTCGGTGGCGACGATATCCAGGAGCACGCGCCGGGCTTCGCCGTCGAATTCGTTCTCGGCCACCCAGCGCACCAGGAACTTGACGAGCGTTTTGGGGATGCTGGTATTGGGGTTGTACATGCTCATGTGGTCGGCGTTGTACGTGCACCAACCCAGGGCTAGCTCCGAAACATCGCCGGTGCCGACCACGAACCCGCTGTTCATGAGAATGCTCGTCCGCATGCGGGCCTGGATATTCTCGAAGACGAGGTCTTTGCACTGCTCGGCCGCCAGGTGCCGTAAGCGGGTGGTAAATTCCTCGACGCTCAGTCCTTCCGGATCGATGCCGAACGGGCGGTGCCGGAGCGCCCGCATCTGCTCCAGACACAGGGCGCGAATATCAACCTCGGCAGCGGCCACGCCCACGTGCTGCATGAGCGCACGGGCATTCATGCGGGTTCGATTGGTCGTCCCGAATCCGGGCATCGTGAATGCGTGAATGCGGTCGCGCGGCACCCCGAGCGCGTCCATCGTCTTGCAGGTCACCAACAGGGCGAGGGTAGAATCGAGCCCGCCGGAAATGCCGATGGCCACTGGCGGCTTGCCGATGTGCTCCAGCCGCTTGGCCAATCCCGCCACCTGGATGTGGAAGATTTCCTCGCAGCGCTCCCGGAGTTTCTCTTCGCCGCGCGGCACGAAGGGATGGGCCTCGACCTCCCGAGCCAACCGGCGCGGCGGGGCAGCACGCTCCAGGGTGAACGGAACCGTAGCAAACTTCCGCTGCACGCCCAAGTAAAGCTGGGCATCGCCGAAGCTGTTTGTCCGCAAGCGGTCCGCCCGCAGGCGGTCGAGATCGATGTCGGCCACCAGCAGCTCGTCGCTGCGCTGGAACCGGCGCAGCTCGCCGAGGAGAACGCCGTTCTCGGCAATCATGCTGTGGCCGCCGAAAACGACATCCGTCGTCGATTCCCACACCCCGCAGGCGGCATAAACGTAGGCCGCGATACAGCGGCCGGATTGATTCATGACCAGTTGTCGGCGATAGCTGCTCTTGCCGATCACCTCATTGCTGGCCGAGAGATTGACCAGGACGGTTGCGCCTTGCAGTGCCTGAAACGAGCTGGGCGGAATGGGCACCCACAAGTCTTCGCAAATCTCGACACCGAGAACCAGCCCCTCGATGTTCTGCGCCTGGAAAAGTTGCGCGGTGCCGAACGGCACAGGAGCTCCGTTGAGTACAACCTGTGTGCTGCGTGCGGTGGCGGCCGCGGCAAACCAACGGCCTTCGTAGAATTCCTTGTAGTTGGGGAGGAAAGATTTCGGAACCAGGCCCAATACTTGGCCGCCCTGAACCAGGGCCGCACAGTTGAAGAGCTGATCATCCACGGCCACGGGCAAACCGACCACCGCCAAGCCCGCATAGAGGGTCCGCGACGCATCGGTAATCTGTCCGAGGGCAGCCAGGGCCCCGCGTTGGAGCGTGGTTTGCTGGAAAAGGTCGGCACAGGTGTACCCCGAGATAGAGAGCTCGGGGTACACGACGACGGCCACCCCCTCTGCCTGGGCGCGCTGCATCAGGTTGATGATCTGGCCAGCATTGTAAGTGCAATCGGCCACGCGCAACATGGGAGTGGCGGCCGCCACGCGCAAGAATCCGTGATGATTCATCGACCCTCCTCGGGTTTATGGCGCCGTCAGAATATCCCTGTCCGTAGGGCCGTGTCTGGGTGGCTCGCCCCGAGTCTTCGAAGGGCGTGCCACCCAGCCGTGCGGTTCCGCTGAGCGCGGACTGGTGACTACGCTTTCAGTCTACCACTGATCTCGCGCTGGCGCATGGCCTCGAAGCGGCGCCGGTAGTCGGCCACCTTCTCCGACAACTCGTACCGCTTGTAGCGTCCCCAGGTTCGGTCGGCACGGTTGGCTTGTTGCTCGAAAGACTCGTGGTAGACAATCCGTCCCCCGTGGACCAGCTTCACGAACAGGGGTTCTCCTTGCGGGGGTTCCGAGGCATCGGCAACGACGAGCGTAGCGTCCCGGCCATAGACGCGGAGGTAGCCGCTCAAGGTTTCTTTGCCCGGCGAGTTGGAGAACTTGATGTTGGGATGATCTTCGGTGGCGGTGCGCTTGAACGCCGCCGCCACGGTATCGCGGTGCACCAGCTGCCACCAGTAGCCGCCCGCCCCTGGAAACAGCATGGTCGGCTCCTGGCCCGTCGCGCGGCGGAAATGGTCGTACACCGTGCGCACTACCTCCGGCGTCACTTCATTCTCGAAGACGATGAGCCGCGGAGAAATGCCCAGGGCCCGCATCTGCTCAAAATACAAGATACACTGTTGCGCGATGTCGCCGGAATCGATCCGGATGCCCACCTGATCGGTCTCCGGATGCGCACGCATGACCCGCATGGCGTTTTCTAGCCCGACGGTTTCGGCATCCACCAAATCGCACAGCAAGGAGCCGTTGCCCAAGGCCGTGACGAACCGGTCCATCATTTCGTATTCGGCCTCGGCCAGGGAACGGTCCAACGACTGAGCGGCACACATCATCTCATGCCCAATAGTGCCGGCGGAACGAAACAGTTCCGGATACAGGAACTCCGCTGTATCGTTGGAAGTCAACTGGCCCCTCCCGCCGACATAGCGGGCCAGGAGCAGGACAAGGTTCGCGATTTCGTTCGGTGCCGAACGCAGGCCGAACTCGGCATCCCTGGGCGTTGCCAGCTTCATGAGGCGGGCTTTCGTGGCCTGGAGGATCGGTGCAAAGTACCGGCACATGGCCGGCTCCAGGTACGAGATGGCTCCGCCCATACCCTCGAAGCACAAACAGGGAACGCCGGGCAAGAACGTTTGGCCGCCGGGAAAGCCCCAGATCTCCACCGGCAAGTAAATCGTTTCGCCGGCCTGGTCGCGGAGGATCGTATCCCACAGATGCTGCGGAAATGCGCGGACGGCGGCATGTTCGGAGAACCACTGCTGGGCCAACCGGATGTCCGCGCGCTGGAGGGGACGATGAAACCATTGGGCCAGCATCGCCTCGTGCCCGGCCATGATTAATTGGTTATCAGCGCCCGGCTCGGGCAGCCCCTTGCGCATGGTCAGGGCGTAGCCGGCATGGGCGACAGCAATATCGGGGACGGCCGCCCACATGGTGCGCTTGTACGTATCGGTGCCGCCGAGCCAGCCGCCGAGAAGAAAGAGCTTGGCGAAGAACTCGTCGCGCATGGCGGCCCGCTTGCTGGTGACGGCATCAACCGTGGGAGATGAACCCGGCTGAGAATGCATGGGTTTACGCGCTCCGCCCTGCATGGTTCCAACGCTTGACTAGGCGTGCTGGAAGCGGAAGTCAAGAGCGCTGACGAACCGCTGACGAACCATCGGGGGAAGGTTCTCTAGGCACACTCCATGAGCGGACTTATAATCCAGAGCGCTTCGAAGTGCTGCGGAGAAACGTAGCGACTGTTTTGCGGCCGGAACGATGGTCGTGTGGGATGTCGATCCCATCGCCGAGTGCATCCATGTCTACCGAGCTACGGATCGTCGGGGCCAACTGGCCGAAGCGGAACCGGCCGTGCCTGGGTGGCAGGTTCCGGCAGTTCGCTAAATCTGCGTGCGTCAGGCGTGTATGCCGCACTATCGTATACGGTCTTTTGACATGGCCGAACTTACCCATTTCGATGAACATGGCGCCAGCCGCATGGTGGATACCAGCGCGAAGCCGGAGACGCTGCGCCAAGCCCGCGCCAGCGGCTTGATTCGGCTGGCGCCGGCCACAGTGGCCCTCATCCGCAATCGTGCCCTGGCCAAGGGCGATGTCCTGGAAGTGGCCCGCCTTGCCGGCATCATGGCTGCCAAGCAGACCGGGACGCTGATCCCGCTCTGCCATCCCTTGCCGTTGACCGGCGTGACCGTCGAATTTGCCTTCGACGGCGACACGCTTTTGCGCATCGAAGCGACCGTTCGTCTCGTGGGCCGCACCGGCGTGGAGATGGAAGCGCTGACGGCCGTCAGCGTAGCGGCCCTGACCGTGTACGATATGTGCAAGGCGGTCGATCGCACCATGACCATCGAGCGCATCCGCCTGGAGGAAAAAAGCGGCGGCCGCAGCGGCACCTTTCAACGCAACGATTGACAGCATATCTCTCGGTTGTTATTGTTCAAAAGAACTTGAAACTTCAGAAACTTCCGATCTTCGCCCCAGGTGGACGGCCATGAGTCCCGCAACCGCGACGCTTGCCAATCCGGTCTTGTCCGCAGTCAACCTGTACGCTCCCATCGCCGACGATCTGCACGCCGTGGAGCGGATTCTGGCCGTCACGCTAGAAAATGCTCGCCCCGGCCTGGCGCCCTTGTTGGCGCATCTCCGCAACTACCGCGGCAAACGGCTGCGTCCGGCTTTGCTGCTCTTGACCGCTCGAGCCTGTGGACGGGTCACGGCTGCGCACCACACGTTGGCCGCGGTCGTGGAAATGATCCATACCGCCACGCTGGTTCATGATGATGTGCTCGATGAGGCGGCGGTGCGGCGGCATCTGCCCACCGTGAATGCGGCCTGGGACAACCACACCAGCATTTTGCTCGGTGATTATCTGTTCACCCACGCCTTCCACCTGGCCAGCAGTGTCGATGCCCAGGCTTGCCGCCTCATTGGCGAGAGCACCAACCGGGTATGCGAGGGAGAGCTGCAGCAAGGCGCGGAGCGGGGCAACTTGGCCCTGAACGAGGACGAATATCTGGACATCATCGACGGCAAGACGGCCGAGCTAACGGCCTGCTGTTGCCGGATCGGCGCGGTTTATAGCGGCGTGTCTGCCGGCACTGTCGAAGGCCTGAGCCGTTACGGGCGCTGGTTAGGGATGGCGTTTCAAATTGTGGATGATCTGCTCGACGTGATCGGTGAGGAACGCACGACCGGCAAATCGCTGGGCACCGACGTCGCCCAGCAGAAGCTGACGCTGCCGATCATTCGCCTGCTCCATTCCGTGCCGCCCGAATCCGCGGCCCGGCTGCGCCAGATCTTGTCGAGTCCAGGCAATCATAAGCGGGAGGCGTTATCGGTGTATTTCACCCAGAGCGATGCACTGGATTACGCCCGGCAACGGGCCGAAGAATTTGCATCTCGGGCCCGCACCGAGTTGACCTGCCTGGGGCCATCCGCCTGCCGAACCATTCTCGAACATCTGCCGGATTGCGTGGTGCATCGCAGTGCGTGAAGATGAACTCGTCTGATGGGAGCGCCTCACATGAGTCGGCCGTCCTATACCGGGGGAGCTGAAATATTGGGAAATTGAGCCTGTGTAGCCGAGATCCCTTCGGCCTCGCCAATGCTTTTCAGCGCCCAGGCCGGTGGATGATCCTCTCCAGGAGGGTCTCGGCCACGGGATGTGCAGAGCCGAGCAACGCTCCGCACAATGACCAAGCAGGAATTGTGAGTCCGTTCTTGGCCAGCCCCGTGAGCAGATTGGCGACGCCGACAACGGTTCCGATAAAAGCCCCAAAGCCGACGCCCCATAGCATCTTCGCCCAGGGGCCCGGATTGAGATGATCGGCAGTCGGTTTGCATGTCTTCACGGGCAACACGAGACCCGTCCCCGGAACCTCCGGCAAGTTATCGAACGCGGAATGCTCCCCAGCGGCATCATTGCACGTTCCGCCGCTCAGAAGAAACCAGATCCACGCGAACAGTTTCCGGATGAACACCGCACCGGCCGGAGTAGCCGACGTGAAGGCTTGCACGACATCGGAATGCTTGGCGATGGCCTCCTGCCAGGCATGCTTCCCGCCGAAGGCTTCCGCAAATGCCTCCAGCTCGAAGCCGAGGCCCGACACGCCATAGCATCCGGCAAGCCGGACGTCTTCCATTAGCCGCTGGTGGGCCGCGGAGTTTTCGCATTTCGCCACGGCAACGCACAATTCGTAGAGGAGGTCTTTGGTAGCGTTACTCACCCAGAATGCTTGTTCGCCATAGGATAACAACGCAGTCATCGACTCTGCTCGCGAAGTCCATTCATCCAGCGATTTACAAGCCTGCCACAGTGCTACCCGGCTTGCGTCGCCCAGGAAAGTCTAGCACAGGATCGCTGGATGCTGTTTCACTGCAGATAACCCCCGGGGTTACTTCGCGGTTGTACCTCGGCACGAATGCGCTCCCAATACAGCCGTACGCCCACCCAGCGGAACACAAACGTGGCCGAGACCATTCCGCTCACCCAGCACAGCAAGAGCAACGACCAGCCCACCGCGGTCTCACTGTGCAACTTCTCCAGGGCCAGGCTCGCCAACCCAGCGTGAGCCATCCCCACGGCTGACATGGCCACGGCCAATGCCACAACGCGGCGGTCCAGCCGGAGGAGAAACGCCAGGATCCGTAGAGGATGCAGATCGCGCCGCCGGTCCTGCTCGTTTACGGCCCACACCAGAAGCAGCCAGCCGGTCAACGCCAGAAGGATTGTTTCCGCCAGAATGATCCAATCCAGTACCAGGAGATCGCCGCCGTGGAGCCAAAATAGCAAGCTCGCTCCTGCCGGTACGAGAGGACCTGCCAGGAAACAGATCAGCCACTTTGCTCCGCTTCGCAGCGCGGCCGAGATATCTCGTCCCGGCCAGCGGATGCCTCGAATCTCCCCCGATAGGGCGGAGGTAAACGCACCATCCAGGATCCCCAAGACGTAGCCAAGAACCACAAGGAGGGGTAAGCAGAAGAGACTAATCCAAAGGAGCCCCGTTCCTTCGGCACGGCCCTCGGACAGCAACCGGGGCAGGGCCAGGGCAATCCCGCCGCTCACCGCCGTCAGCACGATGGACAAAACGCACAGCAACGGCCAGGCCGCGATCGGATAACCGAGGCATTGGTACCAATGCGTTTCCAGCTCCCGCAAGCGCCAGCCGGGGCGTTTGACTTGCCGGACGAGCCCATTGGCAAGCGGCCGCTCCGGATGCGACACGGAGACGGAATCCGCCTGGATATCCAGGGGATCCAGGGATGGCGGAGTAATTTCTTCGGCCGGCGTGACGATCGGTGCGGGGCGTGGGGTGGGAGGATTCACTCGGATCCGTCTGGTCAGACGGGACCGCAATCGCTCTGCGGGCGACATCGGTCCCAGAGTGGCACCCCGGACGCTGGGTTGCAGCGCGGGAACTCCGACCGGGGCACCACATCTGGGACACGCCGAACGCCGACCAGCCATTGCCGTCTGAGCCCGCAGGCGTTTGCCACAACGACAGACAAACTTGATGGCCATCGACGGCTCCTGCTGTGCGCCGACGAGAAAGGGGACAGTCCTTGCTCTCCTCCCGAGTTCAGGGGGCACGCAACGTCTGGAGGAAAGCGATGAGCCGAACCTGATCGGCCGGATTCAGCTTGGTAAAGTGCTCGGCCGCGTTTGCCCCCTGGCCGCCGTGAAGCCGGATGGCGTCTTGCAATGTGGCCGCCCGGCCATCGTGCAGGTAAGGGGCCGAGTCGGCGACGCCCCATAACGGGGGCGTGCGCCATTCGTCGGCACGGGGTCCTTGATCCGGCGGCGTGTTGGGGAGATCCGGAGGAGGTTCGTTGTAGGAACCGCCTCCCACCAAAGGCGCTCCCATCCGATGCAGCAAGAGGTCGCTGTAAATCCCCTCGGCGGACCCCAGGTCCGGCGTATGGCAATCCGCACAACCAATTGTTTGGAAGAGTCTCTTGCCCTGCCGTGCTTCTTCGGCCGCGGCGGGCGCTTTGGGCAGCCGTTCCACGGGCCGAGACAGCGACGCAATGAAGGCGGTCAACTGATCGCACTGCGCAATCGTCAAATCAGGCCCCGGAGCGCGATAATTCGGCTGGCCCAGCGGCCGCGGTTGCGCTTGTCCGGGATTTCCCAGGCCAAGCTCGTTGGCGCAGGCTGCCTGAACAAATTCAGCCAGGGTGGCGGTTTGGGCTTTCCAGCCGAATCGGCCCACCCGTCCATCGGCGAGGCGCAGGGCCCGGCCGACCGGCACCGTCTCGGAGTCGGCCGTCGCCAGGCCCGCCCGCAACCGCTGTTTTTTTTCACCGGCGATGATCTCTCTTTCGGAAAGCTCATCGATCAACTTGGCCCCGAACAAGGCGGGAGTATTCCGTTGGGAAAGTTCCACGCCGTTCACAAACGGGAGGCGGGCACGCACTCGGGGAGTGGGGACTGAATCGACGGAACACCCCTGGGACACGCGATTCCGAGGGTTGGAGACATCCACCACTTGTTGCAAGGTCGGCCGAGAAATGGCAGGCAGATTGGGATCAACTTGTGCCAACGTTTCCTGATATTTGACGGCGAAGGCATGGACGACGCCTTGGCGGGGCTTTTCGCCGGGCCGGGCGGCACGCACTGTGAACATCGTGACATTATGTTCCAGGCCGCCGCCGCCCCCCACCCCGGCTTGATGATGGCAAGCAACGCAGGAGGTCGCATTAAACACCGGACCGAGTCCATCTCCTCCGGCAGCTAACGGATCCCGAGGCTTCCATTCATGCAGGAAGAGTATCTGCCCCGTTTGGGCCATCGCAGGTTCCACCGGTTGTTGGCGGGCCTTTTGCCACAGCAGTGCCCGCACTCCGACCGGCGCGATGGCGATGAAGGCCACCAGGGAATACGCCATCCGATCCGAATGTTTCATGGCAAGCCCTCACAAAGCGGCCCATCGGGTGCGGCCAACAACCAGCACGCCCTTATCTGAGGTGGTCCACTGCTTTCCAAGCCATGTGCACCACCGGAAGGAACAGGCCCATGAGAATGGCGATGATCCCCAGCACCACCACCAGCTCGAACAAGGTCTTGCCGGCTAGTTGGGAACAATTGTTCCCTCGGATGCCGAAACGGACCACAGGCCTGGAAAGCAAACGTACAACCATCCTATTTCCCCGGGAGGACCGAACAGCCAGCAATCCGCTACTGGGCCGTTGGTTCTATTTAACTAAGCGTTTCAAATCCGTGGTTCAGACAGGAATTCGGGCAAATTCCTCACGATCCCGTTGTTGGCGATGATTGAGGCAGGACCAACGGTTTTCGCCCGCAGCCGAGCCGCAACCCGTGAGACGCAACTGCCGGCGGGGCTCCAAGTAACGTGCTAGGATTGGGAGAATTGAGAATGCCGGGACCGTGCCCGTGTTTGCTTTATACACGGCCCGGTTGATGCTGACTGTTTCGCGGCGGTTCTGCGAACCGCCGCGAAACCAACCTGTTGGGTAGGTGGTGCGATGCTGCTGAGCTGTCCCCAATGTTATCGGGCTTTTGATAACTGCCTTCAGTGCCCCGATTGCGGCGGCCCGCTGCAATACCGAATCAAGGGCAAAGCGGAACAAGCGGAGCTGTCGGCGTTCGCGGGAAGCGATGCCTACCGTTGGCGGAACAACGACCCGGCTTCGCCTTCCGGTGTGACAAGCTCCTGGCGTTCCTCCCGCTCTCTGGGCCTCGTCTTCCGTATCGTGTTGGTCCTGGGACTCAGCTCGGTCGCATTTGTTGTTTGGACGCTGGGTTCCCATCTCTGGTCCGCCCGTTGATGGATCGTGCGCGCTCCCCAATTTCGGACAGCAATCAGTTCCGCGTTGCCGCCAAGCCGCCGCACTCTGCAAAATCCGCTGCGCCGCGGTCCGCCTGCCTAGGCGGCCGGGCTCCCCTGCGGTACACTCGGTAAAGGCCCTTCGGAGCGGACCTTTTGCTCCAGCGGCCGGCAGAACGGCATGTTTGTGGCGGGAAGATCAGGCAATGGCGGATGACCGAACCAGGCAACTCCAGCAACTCCTCGATCGGATGCGCAGCGGAGACGGCACGGCGCGCACGGAATTGCTTGGGTTGGCTTACGAACGTCTGCGACTCTTGGCGCGAAAAATGTTTCACCACGACTTTCCGCGCCTGGGAAATCTCCATGAAACGGACAGCATCTTGCATGAGGCGGTGCTGCGTTTATTTCGGGCCCTCCACGAAGTCCAACCCCGCAGTACCCAGGATTTCCTGACGTTCTCGGCCGCACAAATTCGCCGGGTGCTGTTGGATATGGCCCGGCAGCACGGCCGGGAACATCGGAGAATCAACGAACGGCGGGCGCATTCGGGGTACCCTGGGCAAGGCCCCGAGGACGCTCCCGACACGAATACGGATCCCTCTCACCTGGCACAGTGGAGCGAGTTCCATCACAAGGTCCGGGAGCTGCCCGACGAGGAGCGCGAGGTGGTGGATTTGTATTGGTACCAGGGGCTGACGCAGGCCGAGACCGCCCAGGTTCTGGGAGTCCACGCCAAAGCCGTCAGCCGGCGCTGGCTCAGCGCACGGCTCAAGCTTTCGGAATGGCTGCCCCAATGACAACATGGTCGGACAACTGAGGCGAAAGCAATGCCGGGCCAGGAGCAAGTGCTCGAGCTGCTCGAACGCTGGGAAGAGCTTCAAAGACAAGGACGGGAGATTTCTCCGCGGGAACTGTGCGCCCAGGTTCCGGAGCTGCTCCCGGAAATCGAACAGGCCATCCAAAAGCTCAAGAAAGCCAGCTCCTTTCTGGACCTAGATGTTCCCGAGTCTGACCCCCCATCTCCTTCCGAATACGATTCCGCCAACCCGTCTTCCCCCTGGCCCTGGGTCTCGAAAGGATCCTCTCGTCTGACGAGCGGAACGGGAAGACCTCGGGCACCCGAGGAGCCGCGGCCCACCGATGAGGAAGTTCCGGTCCTCTGGAAACCGGGGGATATTATCCTCGGACTCTATGAGGTGCGGGAGGTATTCACCGGCGGCGGGAGGGGGCTGGTCTACCGGATTTGGCACCGCGGTTGGGGAATCGATCTGGCCGTGAAATCCCCCCGGCCCGAGTACTTTCGCACGGAACAAGACAAGGCCGACTTCGAAGAGGAAGCCAACACCTGGGTGAACCTGAGTCTGCATCCGCATATCGTCACCTGTTACTATGTGCGTCGGCTCGGGGGTGTTCCTCGGGTCTTCGCCGAATATGTCGCCGGGGGAAGTCTCACACCGTGGATTCAGACCTGCAAACTTTACAGCGGCGGTCCCAAAGCGGCATGCGCGCGGATTCTGGACATTGCCATCCAGGTAGCCTGGGGGTTGCAACAAGCCCACGAACACGGGCTCGTTCACCGCGATATGAAACCAGGGAACATCTTGTTGACCGCCGAAGGAGTCGCCAAGGTAACCGATTTCGGCATGGCCCGAGCGCGGGGGACACACACTGCCACGGTCGACCCGGAAGCCGCCACGAGTATCCTGGTCAGCGCCGGCGGGATGACACCCGCCTTCTGTTCGCCCGAGCAAGCCGAAGGGCAACCAGTTTCGCGCAAAACGGATATCTGGAGCTGGGGGGTCTCGGTGCTGGCGATGTTCGCCGGTGGCGTCCCGTGGTCGGCCGGCTCCCTGGCTCCCGGCGTGCTGCGGCAGTACCTCAAGAAGGGGCGTTTTCCCATCGCGCCCACCGAGCCGGAGGGCGGGCGGTCCACCGATGCCGAGCTGCCTTCCATGCCGGAAGCATTGGCGGATCTCCTGCAACACTGCTTTCGGTCACCGCCCGAAGCGCGGCCCAAGGACATGCTGGAAATCGTTGCCCGCTTGCACACCATCTATGAGCAAACGACTGGGATTCCCTATCCCCGCAAACCGCCCCGTTCGAGCAAGGCGCTGGCGGACAATCTCAATAACCGAGCCGTCTCGCTCTGTGATCTGAACAAGCTCCACGAAGCTGAAACTCTCTGGGAAGAGGCCCTCACCGCGGGGCCGCAGCATCCCGAAGCGACGTACAATTTGGGGTTGAGCCGTTGGCGTTCGGGAGCCATGACAGCAGAAGCTTTGCTGCACAATCTTCGGGAAGTGTGCCATGCGCACCCCGGAGAATGGCTGCCCGTGTATATGCTTGCTCAGGTATACCTGGAACAGGGCAAGGCGCGCGAAGCCTGCGAAACGTTGCAGACCCTCACCCTCGATGGGGCCGGTTTCGAGGAAGTGCAATCCGCCAAGGACCTGGCCCAAGAACGGTCCACCAATGCTCGATGCTTCCTGCACAGCTTTTCGGGACATGACGATTGGGTGTCCTCGGTGAGCGTAACCCTGGATGGCCGGCTTGGCGTATCGGGAAGTGCCGATCGCACGCTGAAACACTGGGATTTGTCGACCGGCCAATGCCTGCGGACCTTGCAGGGACATGCGGATTGGGTCACCGCCGTTTGCTCCAGCGAGGACGGACAGCTCGCCCTTTCGGGCAGTGCGGACAAGATGCTCAAGCTGTGGGACCTTGCCACCGGTCAGTGCGTGCAGACCTTGCAGGGCCATACGAATTGGGTCCTGGCTGTTGTGCTGAGTGTGGATAAGCAATACGCGCTCTCTGCGGGCGGGGATGGAGAGCTCAAGTTATGGGAGTTGGCCACCGGAAGCTGGCTGCGTGATTTCAGCGGCCACAATGGTCCCGTGCTCTGCCTGGCCTGGAGTCGTGATCGCCGCTTTGCCTTGTCGGGAGGTCGAGACCGGACGCTCCGATTCTGGAACGTGGCGACTGGCCAATGCCTGCGGACGTTCACCGGCCATGCCGACAAGATCCATACGGTGAGCCTGAGCAGCGATCTGCGTTTTGCCGTGTCGGGCAGCGCCGACCGCACGATCAAGCTCTGGGAAGTCGATACCGGGCGCTGTGTGCGAACTCTGGAAGGGCACACTGATGGCGTGCTTGCCGTTTGCCTGAGCGCCGACGGCCGACAGATTCTCTCCGGCAGCGGCGACCGGACCGTCAAGTTATGGCGCTCGGCCGATGGGGCCTGCCTGTCCACGTTAGAGGGACACAGCGGAGCGGTCTGTGCGGTCTGCTTGACCCCGGATGCTCCCTTTGCCTTGTCGGGCAGCGCCGACAAGACGCTTCGGCTTTGGAGCCTTCCAACCGAATGGGTCGCTCCTTACCTGGTATCGCGGGTTTTGCCGAGTGAGACCGCCCTGGCGGCCTGGAGCAACTTCGAGCACGCGCTCCGCCACGCCCACCGGGCTCTGGCGCGGGGGACTGCGGTCCGTGCCGCGGGGTGGGTTCGGCAAGCCCGGTCGCTGCCCGGCCATGGTGGCCGGCCCGAAGCGATGCATTTGTGGAGCAAGCTCTATGGATGTTTGCCGCGTACCGGCCTGCAAGGCGGTTGGAAGGGAAAGACCTTTGCCGGCCACCTGGATGCCGTGACGGCGGTTTGCTTGAGCAACGATGGCACGCTGGTCCTTTCGGGTAGCGCGGACCGGACCCTCAAGCTTTGGGACCTGGCCACGGGGCAATGTCTGAAGACTTTCGTGGGCCACGATGCCGAGGTTACCTCGGTCTGTTTCACCCCTTCCCCCTATCCGCCTTCTCCCCGCAGAGGAGAAGGGAGACTGCGGCGTGCAGACGAGCCGTTCATCTTGTCCGGAAGCGCGGATCGCACGCTCAAGTTCTGGAATGCGTCCACTGGGCGTTGCCTGGGCACCTATCAGGGGCACACCGACGTGGTCAGCGCCGTTTCCCTTTCTGCCGATGGCCGCTATGCGCTCTCCGGAAGCACGGACCGGACCCTTCGGCTCTGGGAGCTGCGGACCGGTTTCTGTGTGCGGACGTTTAAGGGACATGTGGATCCGATCCATTCCATTTCCCTGAGCGCGGATGGTCGCTACGCTCTCTCGGGGGCAGCCCAGTTCTTGATTCGCAACGAAAACGAACGACTGTTTACCTCGGGCCAATTGAATCTGTGGGAAGTGGCTACGGGTCGATGCCTGCCCACGTTTCAGGGCCATGCGGGCGCTGTTTCGGCCGTGCATCTGGATTTCACGGGCCGGTTCGCTCTTTCCGGCGGCGGCTTTTCGGTACCGCAGCATTCGACGGGACGATTTGTGCAATCCGGGCCGGTTCAGCTTTGGGAGGTGGCGACGGGTCGGTGTCTATGCCGTTTCGCCGGCCATGCTGGTGCGGTGACATCGGTCTGTTTGAGTATGGATGGCCGCTATGCCCTCTCCGGCAGCATGGACCGGACCGTGAAATTGTGGGAGACATCGAGCGGGCAGTGCTTGCGGACGTTTTGTGGCCACACGGACGCCGTCACGGCGGTGGCGTTCAGCACCGATGGCCGGTACGCGTTATCGGGCAGCGCGGACCGCACGCTCAAGCTATGGATCCTCGACTGGGAGCTGGCCGACCAGCAGCCCGCGGACTGGGATGAGGGGGCGCGCCCGTATCTAGAGACGTTCTTGCAGATCCATTCCCCGTACCTGATCGAGCTGGCTCCAGATCGCCGGCGGACGATGCGGGAGATCGTGCAGCTCCCGCTCTCACGGCTATTCAAATCGACGCTGACGGAACCGGAGATCACCGAAGCGTTGACGCGACGTGGCCAGCCACGCTACACCGAAGAGGATTTTCGGGAGCTCTTGCGCCTGCTCGGCTGTGCGGGTTATGGGTGGTTGAAGCCAGAGGGAATTCGGTCGAAGCTCCGGCAGCTCCTAAGGAAATGGAAGAGTGGCCCCGAATAGACGGTACCGTTCGGATTGAATAGCGTTCGGTTACAAGCTCCCGGGTAACGGATCGTTCCTGTCTCGTAGGCCAAGTCTGGCGGCTCCCCATGGAGTCCCTGAAGATGGCCCGACATTCCGCTGAAGGCCCACGTGGTCCTGAAACACACGGTCGAAACGCCGTTGGCCAAGGACCTACTTCTAATTCTGGACGAAGTATCACTGTTCATGAAAAACCAGTCAACGATTCTGGAAATCAAGTAGAATGAGCGGGAGACCACACGCAAACACGAGATTTGGCGCAGCGCGACGAAGAGCCTTTGCGCCAGGCCGTCAAGGAGGGATTATAGCCCTCATTTGCGATACCAGCGGTATTTTTATTGCCTACGAGACTGCCAACGCCAATCATGCGGCGACCGTCGCCCTTATTTGGAAATCGGTGTTGCCGATGCCAGTCTCATAGCGACGGCGGAACGGCTTGGCATTTTTCGACTGTTGACATTCGATCACCGCCACTTTCGCGCGATCCCACTCCGAAACTTCAGCCATTTCATCCTGCTCCCGGCCGATGCATCGTGATCCAGACACCATAGGGGCAGCGACCATGCCGAAGAAAAAGACCACCCCCTGAGCATGGTAAGGAGGGACAAACTAAGCATCCACGCGGGCTACCCCACGGCCCGGCTTGAGACTGAGCAAGCGAAGTGTACAATGGGGCAAGCTAGTACTTCCCCACAACGAATGACGAGCTTGAGCCGGGAAGGCGGCGTGCTCGCCTGGAGCCTGGACGAAATCGTGGGCCGCGCTGGAAGCTTGCCTCCACGGTCTCGCCCACGGACTCTTACCGGAGGCCGGTTCTGTGGATGCTGATAAGCTCATGCAGTTCGCAGTTGAGCATGGGGCATCGGACCTGCATATCCAGGCCGGGGCTCCGCCGATGCTCCGGATGGGAGGCCAACCCCGCTTTGTTGATGGGCCGGCGTTGACGGACGAAGAGACCCGGCAATTTGTCGCCGCCATTGTGCCTCGACGGCACGCGGACGACCTGGATGAAGCGATTATCCAAGGGCTCGACTTTTCCCATACCATCGCGGGGCTGGCCCGTTTCCGCTGCAGCGCCTTCAGCCATCTGGGAACGCCTGCTCTGGTCATCCGCGTCATCCGCAACAAGATCCCTTCGATCGAGGAGCTGAACCTGCCGCTGGTGATTCATGACGTTGCGCTCTCGCAACGGGGCCTTACGCTCTTGACCGGCACCACTGGCAGCGGCAAGAGCACCACCCTGGCCGCCATGATCGACTTGATCAACAGCAACCTCCGGCTCAAGATCATCACGATTGAAGATCCCGTGGAGTACGTCCACACCAACAAGAAATCGATGATCTGCCAGTTGGAAGTGGGTAGTGATACGCCCTCGTTCGAACAGGCGCTGCGGCAAGCGCTGCGGCAAGATCCGGATGTGATCCTGGTCGGCGAGTTACGGGATGTTGAGACGCTGCGGATTGCCCTGCGGGCAGCGGACACCGGCCATCAGGTTTTTTCCACGGTCCACAGTGCCACGGCGCCGCAGACAGTCGAGCGAATCATCGCGATGTTTCCGCCTACGGAGCATAAGCTGCTGCTGTCGCAGCTGGCGGGTGCTGTGGAGGCCATCGTTTCACAGCGGCTTCTCCCGACCCGCGACGGTAAACGCCGGCCGGCGGTGGAAATCTTGCGTGGCAGCGCCGTCACCCAAAAGTTCATTCTGGAGAACCGGCTGAGCGAGCTGACCGACTATATCAAGACCGGCGAAGCCGGGATGCAGACGTTTGACCAGCATTTGCTCAAGCTGTACCAGGAAAAGACCATTTCCGGTACCGAGGCCCTGCATCAGGCTACGAACCCCGGAGCATTAGCCATGGCCCTACGCGGAATCAACCCCACATGAGCCCGAGGGCCTTCCCCAGCCAGGAAAAGGGAACACGATTCCGATCACGAGGTGGAGCATGTCCGAGCCACAGGCCGTCTCGATTCAACCCCATGCGGAAGTTGTCTGGGCGGTCATTCATCGTCCCGCGCTGGACGAGGCGACGATCGAGCAGCTCCAAGCGGAAATCACCAAGGCAATGTCCCAGCAGAGCACCTTGCCGGTGATCCTGGACATGTCGAAGGTCGAGTTCGTCCCGAGCAGCGGGCTCGGCGTCCTGGTGACGCTGATGCGGTCCATCAAGAAACAAAATCGGCGCTTCATCCTGGTCGGTCTCCAGCAGGAAGTGCGAACGACACTCGCCCTTACCCATCTCGACAAGTTGCTCGAAGTCTACCCGCGTTTCGAGGATGCGCTGAACCGGCTGCGCAACCCAACCTGAGCAGCCTGTGCCAGGCGCATCCGGCGTGCAACGCCCGCAAGGATAGGACGCATGATACCACCCACGAAGAAAGCCACCGGATCCGGCGCAGACGCAGCTCCCACCGAGCGGCCCGTCACCGTTTTGCTGGTGGATGATCAGACGATCGTGGGCGAATCGGTCCGCCGCATGCTGGCGGCCGAGACCGACATTCAGTTTCATTTTTGCCAGGACCCGACCAAGGCCATCGAGACCGCCAACACGGTGCAGCCGACCGTGATCCTGCAAGACCTGGTCATGCCGGAAATCGATGGCTTGCAGCTGGTGAAGTTCTTTCGCGCCAACAAGGCCACGCGTCAGACGCCGATGATCGTGCTCTCGAGCAAGGAGGAGCCCGTGATCAAGGCGCAGGCCTTTGCGCTGGGGGCCAACGACTACCTCGTCAAGCTGCCCGACAAGGTGGAGCTGATTGCCCGCATCCGGTACCATTCCCGTGGCTACATCAACCTGCTCGAACGCGATGAAGCCTACCGGCGGCTCCAAGAGAGCCGGCGTCAGTTGGCGGAGGAGCTGGCCCAGGCGGCACGCTATGTGGAGTCCCTGTTCCCCGCCAAGCTCAACGGCGATGTGCGCATTGATTGGCGCTTCATTCCCTCGACGCAGCTCGGCGGCGACATGTTCAGCTACCATTGGTTGGATGCGGACCATTTGGCCATTTACCTCTTGGATGTCAGCGGCCACGGCGTCGGTTCCTCGCTGCTGGCCGTGTCGGTGGCGAACCTTCTTGCCTCGCAGTCCCTGCCCAACACAGATTGCCGCGATCCCGGCAAGGTCCTGGCCCGGCTGAACGACATCTTTCCCATGGAAAAGCAGCATGGCAAATACTTCACGATCTGGTACGGCGTCTTTGACCGCACGCAGCGGATGCTGACGTACAGCAATGCGGGCCACCCTCCCGGCCTGCTGTACACGGGCCCGTCCGTCGCCCAGGCGAGCCTGCACCATCTCGAATCCGTCGGCTTCGCCGCTGGCATGATCGAGGGCACGGAGTACGAGGCCCAGACGATCCGGCTTGGAGCCTTCGCTCGTTTGTTGCTCTACAGTGACGGCGTCTACGAGATTGCCCGACCCGACGGGTCGATGTGGAAATTTCAGGAATTCGTGGATTTCATTTCGGCTCTACCACCGGAGGATCCATGTGCGGACCAGCTGCTGGCGCATGTGCGGCAGTTGCATGGCTCGGACGTCCTGGCTGACGATTTCTCAGTCTTGGAAGTCCGGTTTTAGCGCTCCGAAGGAACGTTCCGAAAAAGCAGACGGAGCGCGAAGTACCGGCCGTCCCGCAGTCCATCTCTGCACAGGGGAAAGGGGTCGCACTTGCCCCTGTCAATTCAGGGAAAATGCAGGGATAATAGGGGCTTGTGATTTCGGGCGTGCGGGGAGCATTGATATCCATGCTACGATTCGGCAACACGACCATCAAAGCGAAGCTGTACGGGTTGGTCCTCTGTAGTGCGGTCGGTGTCGCAGCGGTACTGAGCCTGTCGTTGTGGGTCCTTTATGAATACCGCGTGAACGGGCCGGTGTATGAGCGCCTGAGTCGACGCGCGATGGCACTCGCGGACCTGTCACCCTCGACGTTCTACACAGCACGGCCATATCTGGCTCTGCTCCAGATGAGTACGACGACCGACCCAGCATTTATGGAACGGCTGAATCAAGCGTTCGCCAAACTGGAAAAGGATTTTCGGGACCGAGAGGCGTACTGGATCGACAATCTCCATGAAGGACCGCTCAAGCAGGCTTTGGTACACGACGTTTGGCCCACGACGCGCGACTTCTATCAAGTGGCCAAGGAAGAATACTTGCCTCGTCTGACCAAGGGGGAACGGGAGCAGGCGGTCCAGATCCTTGCGGACAAGCTCTTGCCACGTTTCCGGACAAATCGGGACGTCGTCGAGCGCACGGTGCAGACGGCCAAGCATGCGACCGCGCAGGACGAGGCGGAGACCGCAGAGCGTGTGCGTTTCTGGTTGGTCGCGATGATCGTGATTAGCATCTTGTCTGTCTTGCTAACCCTGAGCAGCGGTTGGCTGGTCGCACGGCAGATCGTCCGACCCACCGAGGCGATCTGCCACCGCGTCCAGGAGATGGCCGGTGGGGCCAGCGATCTGACGGCCCGCGTCGCGGTCGGGTCGAATGACGAGCTGGGCCAGCTCGCCAACGGCATCAACTCCATGATCGGCAAGATCCAGGTTGTGGTCCAGCGCGTTCGGGAGGCGAGCGTACAAGTTCTCGCGACGGCCTCGCAGATGGCGGCCACGGCGAAACAGCAAGAGGCGACGGTGCAAGGCCTGGGAAGCTCCACATCCGAAATTGCCGCCGCGGTCCGCGAGATCTCAGCCACCGGCAAGCAGCTAGCCAGCACCATGGCCGAGGTCAACGAGCGGGCTAACCAGACCGCGAAGCTCGCCACCAGCGGCCGATCTGGATTGGCCACAATGGAAGGCCGCATGAAGCAACTGGTGGAATCGACAGACTCCATCGCCGCCAAGCTGGCCATCATCCGGGAGAAGGCGGAGAATATCAACATGGTGGTCACGACGATCACCAAGGTCGCCGACCAGACCAACTTGCTGTCGATCAATGCCGCCATCGAAGCGGAGAAAGCAGGCGAGTACGGCCGGGGCTTTCTGGTCGTCGCCCGCGAGATCCGCCGCCTGGCCGACCAAACGGCCGTCGCCACGCTGGATATCGAAAACATCATCCGCCACATGCAAGATGCCGTTTCGGCCGGGGTCATGCAGATGGACAAGTTCAGCGGCGAAGTACGGGGAGGCGTCCAGCGGGTTGGGGAGATCAGTGGCCAGACCGGCCAGATCATCCAGGAAGTCCAAACGCTCAGCGAACGCTTCCAGTCCGTCAACGAGGGGATGCGCAATCAATCCCTCGGTGCTGAGCAGATCAGCGAGGCGATGATCCAAGTGACCGATGGCGCCCGGCAAACACAGACTGCTTTGGAGGAGTTCAATCGGGCTACTGTCCACCTCCGCGAATCGGTCGAAACCCTCAACCAGGAAGTCGCCCAATTTACGGTCTAGCCGCTCGGGGTATTCGCATGCTCCTGCTCACATTCCAGGTTGGTACTCACCACCTGGCCCTGGAGGTCGGCCGCATCCACGAGATCGTGCCCTAC
The DNA here is from genome assembly GCA_035295665.1 of Gemmataceae bacterium. Taxonomy (GTDB): domain Bacteria; phylum Planctomycetota; class Planctomycetia; order Gemmatales; family Gemmataceae; genus DATGIQ01. The sequence continues at coordinate 35,698 of DATGIQ010000370.1, forward strand.
GTCCGTTTGCAGCCGGTTGCATGCAGTCCTGCCTGGTTGGCGGGCGTCTTCATCTACCGCGGCAAGGTGGTGCCGGTGCTCGATTTACACCGCTTACTCGGAATGGGGGAGTGCCCCGTTCACCTGAGCACGCGCATCATTTTGGTGTCCCACGGATTTGACCAGCCCCTCACTCTCCCCTCTTCCCCTGCGGAAGGCGCAAAGGGGAGGGGGCAGGAGCGGTTCGTGGGCTTGCTGGCCGCCAACGTGGCCGCCGTGAGAGAGTTCCCACAATCCCCTCCAACGCCGAATCGTTTCGCAGCCGCCGGCCGGCCGGATCTGGGTCCGGTCCTCGTGGATGGACAGGAGATCATTCACTTGGTCGAACTGGACCGGTTGTTGCCGGAATTATCAGACGAGAAGCTTACGCTCCTTACCAAGGAGCCGTCCGCATGAACTTGGCTCGGGTTATTGATCTGCTGCGTCAGCGCATCGGACTAGAACCCGATTCCCTCGGCGCCACGACACTGCCCCGGGCGGTGACGGCTCGTATGCGCGCCCTGGGGCTGACCGCGCCCGAGGCCTACGCCACCCGTCTGGCAGGTGACGCGGAAGAATTCCAGATCCTGTTGGCTGATGTCGCCGTTCCCGAGACGTGGTTCTTCCGCGGCGGCGAGGTCTTTACTTACCTCGCCGGACACGTGGGAGATGCCGTTCGCCAGCAGGGCTCGGGCAAAAGGTTCCGCATCCTGAGCGTTCCGTGCAGCACCGGCGAAGAGCCTTACTCGTTGGCCATTGCGCTGACGGAAGCAGGAGTGTTGCCTGCTTCCTGGGAAATCGAGGCCCTCGATCTCAGCTTCGGGCACGTCAAGACTGCCCGACAGGCAAGGTTTGGCAAGTTCTCTTTCCGACAGACAACGCCCGCGCTGCGGGACCGGTACTTTAAGCCGGTGGAAAGTTGCTGGGAACTGGACCCCCGTATTCGCTCCCGCGTTCGCTTCCGTCAGGGCAACCTCCTTGACCCACAGTTTTTGGTGAACGAAGAGTCGTTTGATTTGATTCTCTGCCGCAATCTGTTCATCTACCTCCATCCGGACGCCCGCCAGCAGGCCCTGAATACGATCATCCGACTCCTGGCTGCCGACGGCTGGTTGTGCGTAGGGCATGCGGACCGGCTCGACATCCACAATGCTTGCCTCACGCGTGCCGGACCAGAGAGCTATTTTCTTTACCGCCGAGCAGCACTTCCAGCGAGCCCGGCACCGACGGTCTCCAAAACTCTGGCACCGCCGAACCTGGATCATACGGTCCCAGAGTCGGCGTTGGCCGCGGCCGAGGGCTCTTCGCCGGTCGCTCTCCTGGAACACGCCCGTCAGCAAGCCGACAGCGGGAAACTCGCCGACGCCCTTGCTTCCTGCCAGGAGCAGTTGGCCCGCGTTGGCCCGTCGGCAGATCTCTACAGCCTGATGGGAGTCATCCACCAGGCCCAGCAGGAACAGGATGCGGCCGTCCGTTGCTACCAGCGGGCTCTTTATTTGGACCGGGACCATCCCGAAGCGTTGGCGCACCTGATGTTGCTGTCCCAGGAACGAGGGGATGGCGTACAGGCCGAACGGTTACGGCGCCGGCTCAAACGGGTCACTCCAGGAGGTGACACGTGACACTGCCGGCTCTGCCTGCGCGAACGCCGGGCGACTGCTGGAACCACATCGGTGTCTGGGGCGACCATTCCTGCCCTGAGTTGAATCAGGTGGTTCACTGCCATAATTGTCCGGTGTTCGCTACCGCGAGCCGCCGGTTTCTCGATGCGCCGCCCCCAGATGGTTATCTGGAGGAGTGGACCGAGCGACTGATCGCCCCGATCGAAGAGACGTCCAACGATCGACAAAGCATCCTGATCTTTCGGCTTGGCGAAGAATGGCTGGCGCTGCGCGTCCAAGTGCTTCTTGAAGTGACCACCCTGCGACCGGTCCGCTGCATCCCGCACCGGGCCGGACTGTTGGCCGGACTGGTGAACATTCGCGGCGAGTTGCACCTGTGCCTGCACCTGACCCAACTGCTCGGCATCGAGGCAGAGGGAAATGGGCAGCGAATGCCGGATGGTAAAAGTGGTCTACCGCGAATGATCGTGGTGGTGAACGACGGCGATCGCTGGGTTTTTCCGGTTGACGAGGTGGATCAGGTGTATCGTCTCACGCCGTCAGAGCTCAGCAGCACGCCGGCGACGCTGGCCCGCTCGGCCGGCCGGCTAACCAAGGCGATCTTAACGTGGCGAGAGCGCTCCATTGGCTACCTGGATGACGAACGTCTCTTCCGGGTGCTGCGGTCGAGGATTCAATGAGCGAAGCGGAAAATTTCTCGCTGATGGACTTGTTCCGCGAGGAGGCGCGGTCCCACGCAGCGACCCTGAACCAGGGACTGCTCGACCTGGAAAATGATTTGGCCAACGCGCAGAAGATCGAGCCATTGATGCGGGCAGCGCACTCGATCAAGGGAGCCGCCCGTATCGTCAATATCGATGCGGCCGTGCAGCTCGCCCATGCAATGGAAGATGCCTTCGTGGCGGCCCAGAATGGCCGCATCCACTTTACCTCGGTCGATATCGATCTGCTGTTGCAGGGAACGGACTTGTTGGCTCAGCTGGGGCACGTCAAAGAAGAGGAGATGGCTGGCTGGTCCGCCGATCATGTAGCGGAGATCGGGGAACTCAAGAATCGCTTCCGCCAGATAGCGGAGGGGCAGCCGCCACCCGCAACGATCCCATCGTCCGAGCCGCCTCCGGTGCCCACACCGGCAGCGCTTCCGGTGGCATCCACAGAGCCACCTGCTGCGTCAGTCCCGGCACTTCCGGCCAAGGAGGAATCCAAAGGAATTGCCACGGAAGCCGCGGCGACCGCGGAGGCCGTGGTGCGGGTCACCGCGCAGAGCCTCAACCGCCTGATGGGCCTGGCCGGCGAATCGTTGGTCCAGGCGCGCTGGCTGGACCCGTTCGCCACAGCTTTGCTGAAACTCAAGAAACAACAAGACCAACTTGCCGGAGTGCTCGACAGCCTGAAGCAGACCCTGACGAGCGCTGGCCGGGACGACCCTGTTGAGGCTCTGGTCGTCGATGCTCGTCATCAGTCCACGCTTTGCCGTGAAGTCCTGGGCGAACGCATCCGTGAATTCCAGGATCATGCCGCGCAGGCCGAAGACCTCAATTCTCGGCTCTACCGCGAAGTGATCGCTAGCCGAATGAGGCCGTTCCGTGACGGCAGCGGCGGCTTTCGCCGTCTGGTACGTGATATGGCCCGCCATCTGGACAAGTCGGTTCGCCTGGAGTTGGTGGGCCAAGATATCCCGGTGGACCGCGATATTCTCGAGAAACTCGAGGCCCCGTTGACGCATTTGCTGCGCAACGCCGTGGACCACGGCATCGAGCCGCCCGCCCAGCGAACCGCCGCGGGCAAGCCAGAGGGAGGCCTGGTGCGGATCGAAGCCAGCCACCGTGCCGGAACGCTCGTCATCACCATCAGCGATGATGGCAGCGGCATCGATCTGACGCGCCTGCGGGCCAAGGTAGTTGACCGTGGCCTGACGACGGCCGAGCTCGCTGGAGCCATGACCGAGGCGGAACTCCTGGAATTTCTCTTTCTGCCCGGTTTCTCGACCGCCGGTGCCGTGTCGGAATACTCTGGACGGGGTGTTGGGCTGGACGTGGTGCAGACCATGGTCCGCAAAGTTGGCGGTTCCGTGCGCATCAGCACGCAGGCCGGCATAGGGACGCGTTTTCAGTTGCAGCTGCCGATCACTCTTTCCGTTCTGCGTGCGGTGCTTGTGGACATCGCCGGGGCTCCCTACGCGTTCCCGCACAACCGCATCGACCGGCTGCTCCGCGTGCCTCTCTCCATGGTCCGTTCCTTGGAGCATCGCCAATTCGTTATGGTAGACGGCGAAAGCATCGGCTTGGTGCTGGCCGCACAGCTCCTGGATCTACCACCTGCTTCGGGCACGGGTGACGAACTCTCCGTCGTGCTCTTGGGCGACCAGACAGGCAAGTACGGGCTAATCGTCGAGGCGATTCGGGGCGAGCAGGATCTGGTCGTTCGGCCGTTGGATCCGCGGCTCGGCAAAGTACCGAACATCAGCGCGGCCGCGATTCTGGACGATGGGTCGCCGGTGCTGATCGCCGACGTTGAAGACCTCATCCGCTCCATGAATCGACTTATCCAGGGGAACACCCTGCGCCGCAGCAACCGTGCGGAAGAGGCCGCCGGGCCCCGCAAGCGCGTTCTCGTTGTCGATGATTCGATCACGGTCCGCGAGCTGGAACGGCAACTGCTGCGAAACCACGGTTACGAGGTGGCCGTGGCCGTGGACGGCAAGGAAGGCTGGAACCTGGTTCGGACCGAAGCCTTCGACTTGGTTATCAGTGATGTCGATATGCCACGCATGAACGGGTTGGAGCTCGTCCAGGCCATGCGCAACGATTCAGGGCTTCGCGAGGTGCCCGTGATCATCGTATCCTACAAGGAGCGTGACGAAGACCGGCTGCGCGGGCTGGAAGTCGGAGCCAACTGCTACTTGACCAAGAGCAGCTTTCACGACAACACCTTTTTGCAGGCTGTGGCGGACCTGATTGGCGAGGCGTGAACATGCGGATTGCCATCGTCAACGACTTGGCCTTGGCGCGGGAAGTCCTTCGCCGCCTGGTGCGGTCCGTGCCGGACTACGTCGTCGCTTGGACCGCCGAGAATGGTGAGGAGGCGGTACGCAAGGCGGCCCAGGACCGTCCGGACATGATCCTCATGGATCTGGTGATGCCGGTGCTGGACGGCGTCGAAGCCACCCGTCGCATCATGGCCCAACGCCCGTGTCCCATCCTCCTGGTCACGTCCACGGTCACGGGCAACTTTAACATGGTGTACCGGGCGATGGGTTACGGCGGACT
>DATGIQ010000371.1:0-7644 GCA_035295665.1 Gemmataceae bacterium
ATATTCTGGAAGAGTCTGTGGGGACCGATCCGATGCTGGCGCTGGCCACGCGGCGCGGCACCGGCTACTACAAGGTGCCTTCCTTGAGGGGCGTCTGGTATCGCGGGCCGTTCGAGCACAACGGCTCGGTTGCCACCCTGGAGGACTGGTTCAACCCGGAGCGGCTCCGAAGCGACTACGAGCCGACCGGCTGGAAGGGCCTGGCGGGAACGAAGACCCGCGCCGTGCCGGGGCACCGCTTCGGACTCCATCTTCCGCCCGAGGAGCGCAGGGCGCTCGTCGCGTTCTTAAAGACACTGTGAGATGGCCCGCCGCGTAAGGTTGCGAGCAAAATCCGGAAAAGAATTGTCGGCCCTTTCGCCCAGAAAGAGTTGGAGGCAGACGCTCATTGAGACTTCCCGGAACGACGCCGAGGAACACCTCATCACCGTCTTCTCCGCCGCATTGGATTGCAGCACGGCCGAGGAGCGTGTGGCGTACCTGGATCGTGCCTGTGCCGATACTCCAGGACTCCGCCAGCGGGTGGAGGCCCTGCTTCGGGCCCACGCGCGAGCGGGCAACTTCCTGGGCGATCTACCGGTCGGTCAGACGGTGACGGCGGGGTTCAAGTCCCTTGCTGGCCCCGGTCCCGCGTCGTCGGGCCGGGCCTTCGACGAAGAAGTTCGAAGCCTCCTCCGGTCGCGCCTGATCCTGGTTCACCTTCTCTCTCTGGGATTTGTGGTTCTGCTCGCCGCGTTAAGCTTCGCCAACCCGACGGGCAAACAAGACTCTGTGGTCCGACCCGATCACGATTCCTGGTTGAGGTTGTTCGTGCCGTTCGCCGAGAGCCTGGTCGGAAGCCTGGTCCTGTGGCGGTCGCGAGCTCTGTCGCTCCGGTCTCTACGAGTGTGGGAATTAGTCTGCTTCGTAACGCTGGCAGCCTACAATGGGTACGATCGGTTCGACGCACTGGCACATATGGGGGCGGGAACCGAGGATGTGCCCACCGTAGAAATCGCGTTCCGTGGGTTGTCCTCGCTCCAAGGGTTCGGCACTCTCATCTTGGCCTACGGTGTGCTGATACCGAATACCCGGCGGCGGAGTCTGTTGGTGGTGGCTGGGCTGACCGCCGTCCCGCTTGTCGTGATTCCCGGGGCGGTCGCCGTCAACCCGGTTCTTCGCGAAGGTCACTTCCTTCCGCTGACCGTCCAGTGGGCACTCATCATGATGTTTCCGGCAGCGATTGCGGTTTTCGCCGCTTCTCGTGCGGCGGCTCTGCAGCGGCGGGCGTTCGACGCCGAGCGGCGTGCGGAACGAATCGGCCAGTACGTACTCAAGCGGAAGCTCGGCGAGGGTGGCATGGGGGAGGTATGGCTTGCCGAACACGGGCCCTTGAAGCGGCCGTGTGCCGTGAAGTTCATCCGTCCGGACGTGGCGGCGAACCCCGCGATGGCAGCCCGATTTGCCCGGGAGGTGCAGGCGGTAACCGGGTTGAGCCATGTCAACACGGTTCGGGTGTACGACTACGGCAGGGCCGACGACGGTTCCTTTTACTTTGTCATGGAATACCTCGACGGGCCGACGCTCGAGGAGTTGGTAAAGAAAACGGGTCCGCTGCCTCCGCCTCGGGTCGTGTACCTGCTCCGGCAAGTGTGCGGAGCGTTGGCGGAGGCGCACGCCGCCGGCCTGGTTCACCGAGATTTGAAACCGGGGAACGTAATCGTGGCTACGCTCGGCGGCCAGCGGGACATGGCGAAATTGCTCGATTTCGGGCTGGTGCAAGACCTCTCCGGGGTCGGCGGCGAACGACTGACCCGGACTGGGATGGTCCTCGGAACACCCGCCTATTTGTCTCCGGAGCAGGCAGCAGGTGAATCGGCCGTGGACGCCCGCGGAGACGTGTACTCCCTCGGCGCGGTGGCCTTCTTCGCCCTGACCGGCCGGCCGCCGTTCGAGGGGCCTACGCTTGGCCAGCTCCTCGCAGCCCACCGTTTCGAGCCACCGCCGTCCGTTACCGCCTTGCGATCGGACGTGCCGGCGGACTTGGCTGCCGTCATCGCCCGCTGCCTCGCGAAGGACCCCGCAGACCGTTTCCGATCGGCCGCGGATCTGGACCAAGCACTCGGTCAGTGCGCGTGCGCCTTTGTTCAACCGAACGCGTGGACTCACGGTCCCTAAAGCTTTTTGGGTGCCAACGCGAAACTCTTTGTGCGGGTTCATGTACTTAACCGTTCATCCCTACGACTGCGTGACAAACCGATCGTTGCGCGTTTTGATCTCCGAGGAGGAACATCGTGAAACACTCGGCCATGTTGATCACCCTGTTAGTCATCGCAAATTACTCAACCTCTATAAACGCCCAGCCCGTCACGCCGCTTGCCCCTGGTCCCGAAGTCGATGCCTTCAAAAAGGCGCAGGACGCCCTCTTGAAGAAATACGGCGTGAGGGCGAAATCGCGGTACGTGAAACTCAAGAAGCCGGCCCTGACCGCTCACGTGTTGGAAGCCGGCCAAGGCGAACCGGTGCTACTCATTCACGGCGGCGGAGGTTTCGCCTGTGGCTTTGCCCCGCTCATGAGCGCCCTTCAAAAGGACTTCCACGTCTTCGCGGTCGACCGCCCCAGTTGCGGGCTCACGGACCGGTTTGACTACCGGGAGACAACCATGCGCGAACATGCCGTCGATTTCGTCACGAGTGTGATGGATAGCCTCGACTTACCGAAGGCAACGCTGGTGGCGAACTCGATGGGTGGCTTGTGGGCGATGCAATTTGCCCTGGCAAAGCCGGATCGGGTGACCAAACTGATCCTCCTTGGGCAGCCTGCGTGGAGCTCGCGCGAAATGGCGAGGCTGCCGCAGCCGGCCAAGGCGTCAACCCCGATCGAGGGCGCTCGGGCAGTGCTTGCCGCGCAACTCGTCGCTGACGTGAACCGCGTTCCCGATGAGTTTCTGGAGGTTGCCGTAGCTAACATCCTGATGCCGGGATGGGCGACGAGTATGAATACAGGGCGCGAGAAGTTCATCAAGGATAAGCAGGGCGCTTATCATCTTCGACCGGAACTTAAGAACTTGAAGGCGCCCACTCTATTCATCTGGGGCGACAAGGACCAATATGGACCGCCGACTCTGGGCGAGGAGATGGCAAGGCTAATGCCGAAAGCCCGGTGTCAGGTGCTAAGCGACGCCGGCCATCTCCCGTGGCTGGATCAACCAGAAGAATGCAATCGGTTGGTGCTGAAGTTCCTGAAAGAAGAGCAGTGACAGAGCGGGTGGCTTCGCAGGAGCGGTTGCCGCCGAACGAGGCGCTGTACCAGAGCGGGCTCTTGTTGCTTCGTGGGAGGGAACCGACTCCATAGGAGCACGCTATGGAGCCAGGTACCCTCTGGAGGTACGATACCTTTGACACACAGAGCTTCCCTACTCGATCCGCCGCCGCAAACCCCCGTCTCAGCACTGGACGCCAGCTAGAAAAAGTCCTAACGGTTTCCAGTCGGCCCGACTATTCTTCCACGATTGCCCATTGCCGTTTTCAATCGTGGGCTTTTTGCATATCCCCGCAGAAGGGTAGAGTTGCATCAATGCGGCGAGTGCAGTCAGGGGATCCAAGCGGGTCCGCAGATGGTTTTTGACAGGAAAGCTTGGAAAACTCACGGGAATCTCAGGCATTTGTCAAAAACGTTTTGCGGAGCCACTCAGCCGGGTGCCCGGTCAAGAGTCGGTAGTTCCGCGCGCAACGGCCTCAACGGATTCGTTCATCATCGATGCAATCTCGCCCAGCAAGCGCTCCCGCCTTGCTTCCGGCCAATTGGCCGACAAGGCGGCGAGGCCGGCGTTTTCCTCCGGCTGGTACCTCTCGACGTCTTCCTCCCGCTGGAGATGATTGGCCATGTGGTCAGCAGCGGCAACCAACTCGACCAGGCGTTTGGTTTTGTCCGCGCGGTGCGGCTCATGATGGAAGCGAATTGCCTCGATCAGCGTTGCCGGTAGCTTGCTGTATTCGCCAAACCATCCGCCCAGTTCACAATGATCGATCCCAAGGCAGTCCCGCTCCCGCTCCAGCAGATCCGCTTCCTCGCGGAAGTTCAGGCCGTCAACTCGGTGGAAATATTCGGGATCCGCCAGGAGTAAAAGAATGCGTCCCAGATCGTGTAACAGACCCGCAGAGAATTCTTCACCGTCGAAGCCAAGCCGGTAGGGTCGGTTAATCTGGCGGCACAGGAAGGCAGTTACATAGGCATGGTGCCAAAGGACCGCACATTGCGCCTGCAAGCCGGGAGCCATCTGCCGGAAAAGGCTCTTCATGCTGATCGAAACAATGAGATTCTGGCATTGCAACATTCCGAGGCGCACGACGGCCTGCTGGAGCTTCGTCGCCGGGCAGCCGCTGGCATAGAGCGGACTGTTGGCGATCCGCAGGATTCCCGTGGCGAGGGCGGCATCCGCTTCGATGAGCCGGGCGAACTCGGCAAACTTCGTATTCGGATCCCGGGCCAGGACGAGGGCTCGGCTGGCGGTGTCGGGAAGCGGCGGCATATTGTCCACGAGGGCAAGGATTTTCTGCTCCAGGCGTGCTGCGGTCTCCGCGCGTTCATCCTTGACCGGTCGTTCATTGGAGCGAAATACCTTCCGCAAGATGTCGGCAATGGGTTTGAGGATCACGGCATTCCCATGCCTCCAGCTGAGAGAAAAAACGCCGGGAATGTCGTTTATCTACTGGATCGGGCGCAGAAAAACCAGGTCCGACCGCGCATTTGGCGGTTGGAAGGGTTGGGATGGTCGACAGCACGCATTACCGACCCGTCTTCCCATCGCTACTGCGCCCGCTGGAGTACATCTTCGATGGGTCAGCCGGCCCTGGCTGGACAGCACAGTAGTCCCTTCCCACCACCGCAGCAAGCGTGACGGCAATGTGACTTTGCCTGCCCTGACGAGCAATCCGAATCAGCTCATGGGATCTGCGCGTGCGTCAATCGAGGGCAAGGTTGATTTCTTGATCTGCCTTGGCTTCCACCGTGAGTGGCGTGGTGTCGGCTTTTCCGTATTTGCGGAGAATTTGCGCAAGTTCCGGATCGCCCTGCTGTCTGGAGAGCTGCTTCTGCTGCTCCTTATCTTCCTTCGCCCCGATCGTGCGGAGTTGGACCCACACCTTGTGGGTTCCAGGAACGACACCTTCCTGGCCATTGGTGTAAATCATGTTGAATCGCCCCTCGGAGTCCGTCAGCGCGAAACTGCGCAGACCTTTCTCGGGCGTGAAATTGATGACCAGGTTAGGTACCGGTTTTCCGCGCCGCGTGGCTTTCCCGGAAATATGAACGAGCTGTTCCCCACCACAGCCGCTGACCAAGATAATCAGCAGCCAAGCAACGCAAATCATCCTCGAAGTTCGTGGCCGCATCGGTCTCTCGTTCCTCCTCGCGATCCTCGCCGCCTTACCAATCAGCCCCAAGGGGAGCGCCATCGTTCGGGGTGCAAGCCGCAATCCACGTGGCTTTCGCCATGGTGCCAGCACAGCTACGGACGCTTCCATCTCCCAGGGCAACTTGCATAGCGGCGTGCACACTCTGGGTGACAAAGATGTCGCAGTTTGCTGCGGTCGCATTAACCTGGAAGGGAACCGATCCATCTGCAAAATCGGTCCGCAAGTCGCTGACCGTATCGCTGCCGGAAACCTTGGCACTTCTCCATCCAAACGCGGCCCAGATGCTGCCGTCACCATGGTCGGGGTATATCCACGCCCACGCCGGTCCCGTGAAATTAGTGCCGGCGCTGCTGAAATACAGCTGCACAGAAACATCGCAATACAAAATCCGCTCCGCCACCATCACGGTGTTCGACGTCCCATCGGGCATGGCTGCGGTCAACGACTTCATCTTCACAGGGTTAAAAACCATCACGTTCCCGGCATAGCTGCCGCTGGCGTAGTTGGTTCCACCTTCGGACATTGCGAATCGCGTGTTGGAAAAATCCGAAGGACAGAGGAACATCGGCATTGGGGTCGTCGTCAACGTATCATAGGCGTTAAACCCATCGGTCGTACCACCGACACTCCCCACGGCATAGAACTTTTGAAAGAGATTGTTCTGCTCCATGAACGGGAGCAAATGAACGAGCCAGCTTCCCTGGGCGCCGTCCGGTGACGTCAAGCCGCCGCCGCAGGCCAGCGCTGGATAGGAATTGGTGCGAAAGCTCTTGTTCCAGTCGCCAATACTGGGCAAGAGGCCGAAGCTATCGTGGAAGGAATGGACGGCCAAGCCGATTTGTTTGAGGTTGTTGGAGCACTTGGCCCGGTTCGCCGCTTCGCGCACCTTCTGGACGGCAGGCAAGAGCAAGCCGATGAGCACGGCAATAATGGCGATGACCACCAGTAGCTCGATCAACGTGAAGCCGGAACGACGCAGGCGCATGATCACACCTCCTGGAATGCGCTGGACGGCAGCGGCCGACCAGGCGCGGGCGGGACAACCGACCCCCGAAAGCTGGCCAAGAACAATCTTGTTGAGACCCTGCCAAGTCTAACCAATCCGGCGGTTCCTGTCCAATGCCGAATTATCCTAGCGATTAACGGCCCTTTGGCTGTGAAGAATGCGCTAAACTGTCATGTCGATTGCGGCCGGCGCTTAGGGTGCACGTAGACTGGGCTGATTCTCCGTCAAAACGGGCCGTAGCACAAAGCGGATCATCCTGGTATCTTCGTTCGGAGCGCTCTTGCCCCCCGTTCATCCAGCGTGTGGAATGGTAGTTAGCTGAAGAACCAATCTGGCGAATCCTTCCTGGTGCCCGGTGATTTATGCTGATCTGGACAATCCTCTTGACCGTATGCGGTGCGGGAGCCGTAGGTGGAATCATCAACGCCCTGATGAGCGACAACGGGTTCATCTTGCCCCAAGCAAAGAAAGTTGAGGACGGCGTTTCCATCCTCCGTCCCGGCTTTTTGGGCAACTTGTTCATTGGTGCGGTCGCGGCAGGAGTCTCTTGGGGACTCTACGGTCCGCTCGCAACCTACATCATTCTGGGGAGCGACAAGGCATTGGCCTCGAACCCGGCCGAAGGAGTTTCGCTGTCCGTAACCTCGCTCGTCGGTGCTGTCCTCGTCGGCGTCGGAGGCGCGCGGTGGTTGACGAACGAGGTAGACAAGAGCCTGCTCAAGGCGGCAGCAACGAAGGCAGCCGTGGCACAGCCCGCTCCGCTGGCAGTCGCCCAGCAGCTTGCCCTGGCCTCGCCATCCCAGGCACTGGACATCGCCAATGGTCTGAAGCGCTGAACCCGTGGATGAAATTGTTAGAAACCCGGCGTGCGCTCCGGGCTCGTGTCCGATGTCCCCTACATCCGGCCACAAATTGCCCTAAATCAGCTTGACCACCGGATAATCCCGATGCGTCACTTGCTGCGTCTTCAAATCGCGAGCCGTGATCAGTAACCGCTTGTTGCAGTCGATTCCGAACTCGACTTCGAAGCGCGGCTCCCCGCGCACGGCCGGCGGCTCGGCGGGCAGAAACGTCGGACTGTGTTCGTTGATCCAAAAGAGATAGCGGCGGTCTTCTTCGTCAGCAGAGAGATAGGTTAACCGGGCCGCGCCGGAAGGATCGAAGAGCAATTCCACGGCCTGCTCGGAGGTGCGGTGCCGTTTTTCGCCCAGCTCGAAGACGGCGATGCCTAATTGGGCTTG
>DATGIQ010000372.1:0-3825 GCA_035295665.1 Gemmataceae bacterium
TATTGGGCGCCCGTCCTCATCGTCATCGTTTTTGTGGTCTGGAGCTCATTTCGCCGCTGGGATCATCCGGCACAACTCGCCGTCGTGTGGAAAGGCATGATCCTGGAGAGCCTGGTTTTCGCCTGGGGGCTTTTCGTCCTCAGTCGGGTGCTCGGGCCGTGGATCCAGGATCTCGGCATCCGGCTCAGTGCGGCCGGGGAAGCGAAAGGGCTCGGACAGATAATTACGTTTGTCGGAGCCGGGATCTACGAGGAGTTGCTGTTCCGCTTACTGCTGTTCCTGGGATTGGGCTGCCTCTTTCGGCTGGCAGGCATTTCGCGCTGGTTCTCGGCCATTCTGAGCACGCTGACGTCGGCTGCGCTGTTCGCCGCCGCCCATCACGTTGGACCCTATGGCGAAGTGTTTGATCGCTCCATCTTCCTTTTCCGAGTGTTTGCAGGGCTTTATTTCGCGCTGCTCTATCAGCTGCGCGGTTTCGGGATCGCCGTCGGGACGCATACCTGCTATGACTTGCTCGTCGGTGTCCTGATGGTGTAGGAAGGCCAAAGGCACGACGCCGGGTTTTCCTTGCGTCGTCCCTTTGGCCGTGGATCATCCCCACACTTAAGGATAAGTGTGTGACCGCAGGAAGTATTCGCCGGAAGACAGGATCTGGGCCAGGACCTGTTCATCGTGGGTGCCCTGCTGGAGTTGTTGGACCCAGCCGGCCGTTTCGGCCAGGGAGCCTTGACGACCAAGGTCCGCGCTGTAAATTTGGTTCACGAGACGTTGGTAGTACTCCGTACTGTGCACAATGGCCGTGGCTACCTGGAGCAGCGTCGAGGTGCCATTGTTGAGCGCCGTGACGAAGCTGGTCTCGGTGGCTCCGCGCGCCCGGCCGAGCAAATCCAGATACAGCTTGTCCACAAAGCTGCTGTTCGTGCCACCGGCTTTCTGGAAGTATTCCTGTGAGCTCGTGATGGCCGCCGTCACCTGTTCGCGTGTGCCGCCGCCTTGGATCAACGTGACCCACGGGCTCAGCTCGCCTGGAGAACCCGTTCGTCCCAAATATTGCGTGTAATAGCTTGCAACCACCTTGGTCTCTGCTTCGGTGCTCGCGCCAATGCCGGAGGTAATCGTTTGTCGGGTGGCCGTGAAACCATTCAACACACTTACGAGGGTATTGGTCAGCCCGGCCGAATCGGGGTTGCGGTTCAGGATCTTCGTGTACAAGCTGGTGGCCCAAGCTAGCTCGGTGTTGCCGCTGGTCACGAAGTATTCCTGCGATCCAATGACCCCGCCGAGGAACTGGTCATCCGGACTCGGCTTGCCGGGGCCCGTTGACGTCTGGCTAATCACCGGCAGCCAAACTTGCACATCACCGCTGCCGGCCTGGCGCTGCAAGTAGGTCGTGTACACCTGGCTGATCAGATTCATGCGGTACTCGGTGCTATCCACCAGAGCGGTGGCGACGGCCGAAAGCGGAGCGCCACTGTTGAGCTGGTTAAGGTACCCCTGTGAGCCGGGATCACGGGCCCGGCCAAGGATGTCCAGATAGGCGTGATCGAGCCAGGTGCTGTTGGTGTTGCCATGTTTCTGGAAATACTCGGCCGAACCGACGAAGGCGACAATGAGCTGTTCTTGCGTCAGGCCTTGCTGCAAGGCCGTCACCCAACCGCCTACCTCGCCGGCGCTGGCCGTGCGTCCCAGGTACTTGGTGTACGCCGCCGTAACATAGTTCGTGCGATTCTCCGTGGAGACAACGTACGCCAAGGCAAACTGGCCGTGGACTGGATTGCGGCCGGCATCCACGGACTGCTGGAAACCCGTCAACCCGCCGGTATCGGCGGCTCTTCCCAGGATATCGTGGTACAAGCCTGAGACAAAGAGAATGTCGTCGCCGACATTGTTATCGACAATGGTCAAAACCGCGGACGTCGGAGTGCCCAGGGTTGCCCCGCCGGTGGCATTGCTCAGCGTCACGTTAACTGTTTGGTTGCCGTGGACCGTGGGCGGATTCAACAGTGGGATCGTGATCGTTTGGCTGGTCACGCCATTGGCGAAGAGCAGTGTCCCGGAGGTGGCGGTGTACCGGACGCCCGCTTGGGCCGTCCCATCGCTGGTGGCATACTGGACCGTTACTGTTCCGGTGCTTCCATTCGTCCGGGAGACCGTAACAACTGCGCTGCCGCCCGTCACGTTGGCGCTGAAGGCCGCGCTGGCAAATTGGACTTGGCCGGCCTGGATGTGTTGGGAGTCGTCGATGAGCGTGAGGACGGCGGTGTTCTGGCTCCCCAGGGTTGCGCCGCCGGTCGGTCCGTTGATCGTCAGGTTCACCGTCTGATTGCCATGTCCCGCCGCACCAACCAGGATCTGAATCGTGAAGGTTTGGCTCGTGACACCGGTGGCGAAGGTCAGGGTGCCGGACGTGGCCGCGTAGCTGACGCCCGCGGTGGCCGAACCATCGGACGTGGCAAAATTCACGCTCACCGTCCCCTGGCTGCCACCGTTGCGGGCGACCGTGATCGTGGCCACGCCGCTGCTGTCGTTGGCGGTGTATGTCCCCGCGCTGAACTGCACAGTGCCGGGATTGGGCGCGCTCACCACCAACGTAAAATCCGCCGGATCGATCACTGGGTTGAAGGAGAGGTTGGAACCGATCGTGAGGCCCGTCTTGGTCGCAAAATCGCCGTTGCTGGAAGCAAACGTCAAAATTTTGAACGATTGACCGGCGGTAGGCACGAAACCGTTCTGGAGACTTATATTCAGCGTGCCCCCCAGATTGGCCGCTCCCCCGACCGCAATTGTATCGAACTGGCTGGCGCTGCCAATTTTGACATTCAACGTCCCGGTAGCAGTTTGCGTGAAGCTGCGCGCGATGGTCAAGGTGCCAGTTGAGCCGCCCGTGCTCACCGTACCGGCATTGCTTACGTCGGCACTTACCGTTCCAGTACCGCTCAGACTGCCGGCCAGGATGTTGACCGTGCCGCTGGAGGCGAGCGTCGCGCCCGGACTAACGACGGTCGAACCGGCCGTCTGATTGTAGTTCGTCGAGAAACTCAGGGTTCCGGATTGGACGTTCACCGTGCCGGAGTTGTTAAATTGGTTGCCCTGGAATGCGGTGGTACCGGTTGTACCGCTCTTCGTGAATGTGCCAGTGTTATTGAAAATGAGGCCTGCCCCGGCGCCGCCGTCGCCGCTCACGGAGTCATTTTGCGCCGTAAACGTGCCGCTATTGTTAATCGTGGACCCCGGGCTGCCGTCCAGCTCCCCGCTCCCGGTCCAGGTCGTGGTGCCGGCCAAGTTCAAGACATGGCCGCCGGTGACGTACTTGAAGAGAGCCCCGGTGATGTTGACCGTGGATGAGGCCGTGACCGTGGTTGTGCCAGCGCCGTCAAAGCCACCGCCGCTCCACGTAAAGGAGTTGGCGATCGTCAACGCACCGGTGCCGTCCACCATTCCGCCGCCGAGTTGAAAATTCGTGGGCGCAGTCTGATCGACATTGAGGGTAAACGTGCCGCCCGCAATGAAAAAGAGGCCGGCCCCACTGAGCGAACTCCCCTGGTTCATGCTGAATTGCGTATTGCCGAAGGTGATGGTGGATCCGGGCGCGGCAATCAGTGTACTGCTGCTGCTGCCTCCGGTAATGAACAGCGTATTCGCGTTTAGTTGCAGCGTACCGGCATTCTCAACCAAGGTCGTGATCGAGGAGTTTTTATTGACGTTGGCAATGCTGAAGGTGCTGCCCGTGAGCGTGAGGGTGGCGGAGCAAAGGAGGCTGTTGACCGAAATGGGCGTGCCCGAAGTAACGTTGATGCTCGGAACGTCGATCACCGCATCATCATT
>DATGIQ010000373.1:0-35734 GCA_035295665.1 Gemmataceae bacterium
GGCCATCATAGAGGGCGAAC
This sequence comes from Gemmataceae bacterium, assembly GCA_035295665.1. Lineage (GTDB taxonomy): Bacteria > Planctomycetota > Planctomycetia > Gemmatales > Gemmataceae > DATGIQ01. The sequence goes on from DATGIQ010000373.1 coordinate 21, forward strand.
GCGAACATGCCGCGCATCTGGGCCAGGGTTTGCTCTCCATGGCGGACCCAGCATTGGAGGATCGTCTCGGTGTCGCCGGTGGAGCGGAACGAGCATTCAGTCAGGCCCCGGCGGATGCGCTCGTGGTTATACACCTCGCCGTTATAAACGATCCAGGAGCCGGAGCCGGGATCTTGCATCGGTTGGTGTCCCGATGGGCTCAGGTCGAGGATGGCGAGCCGGGTATGAGCAAGGGCCAGCCGATAGCCGCAAGGCAGCGCCAATTCTGCGCAACCTTCATCATCCGGCCCGCGGTGGCTCAATGCGGAGAGCATCCCCTGGAGACCGGGTCTCTGGTCAAGGTTACGATCGGCGGTCAAAATGCCGGCGATGCCGCACATTAAACTGGCTCACCACTTGCGGCGAGGGGGGATGTCGTAGTTAGAGGACTCTATTTTGTTTACCAAGCAACAGTCAGGACCATCGTGATCGCTGCCAAGATACTACCGATCCGAAGTGTCAATGCACGCCATAAATTGCGGCGGAGTCTCCATTTCGCGTCGTTGGTTCGCCAGGAACCGATTGATGACTGCGCACAGGACGGCGTATCCAGCGAGACCACCAGCCATCTCAGCGAAATTACCTCCTACGGCGAGCAGGGACTGTCCGATCACAAACCAGAAGACGAAGCGATTCGCAGCCCCGGTAGTAAGATAGATGCCGGCAGTGAGATCCAGAAGTCGGAGGACAATTCCGATCACAATGTATCCCACGAGCAAGGCCGTTTCGCCGAAGTTGACGTATAACTCCATGACATGGCCGATGCCGACGCTCGTACCGGCTGCGAAACGCATTCCAGTAAAGCGACTCACCAGGTCGCCGCTGCCGGCCCATTTTGGTTTATTTGGCCAGAATATCCGGGGAATCAGAGCAAGAAAAGCATCCGAGAGCGTTTCGCCGTTGGCGAAGCGTGCATTACCGTTCTGAAGGTTATGACTGGCGAGTCCGAGCAAGACATTTTGGTTGAGGCGCTCTTCAATGGCGTCGAGCTGAGATTTTTCGTGCGAATCGAACCAGCCCCAGTGCTCTTCCAGAGAGGAGTAAGTTACTTGGAATCGCTGTTGGAGCGTTTCTCCACCCGAGATTGCGCGACGGATCTCGATACGTGCCTTCATGTATGCGGGGAATAGCGAAAGGCCGACCAATCCGGCACCAATCGCGACCAGCACCAAGGTGATACGGGGTTTAAAGAACACACCAATGAAGCCCCCGATGGAGATCAAGACGGATAGGCCGTGTCCCAAGAAGCCCTCGATCACGACCGTCGAAACAGGCATGATAAGGCTTGTCCCCGCCATCAACCACATTTGTCTCGATTGACCGGTTCGCCATGAATGCCACCACCACAGGCACAAGCCGGCCGTTGCCATCGCCAGGCCGCCACTCAGAACGGCGGCCAGCGATGGGACAAAGTGCAAAATCCCGGCGAGAACGAAATTTACAATGAGCCCCAGTACGAGGTACTGGATGGCCAGTTCCCGCGACGGCGGCAGATCGCTCGCCAGTCTTCGCCCACTTGGTAGCCAGGCAAACAGCAACGGGGCAAGCACTACATTGCCGATCAGGAGGCCGGCCATGCAGTAGCCCGTAAGCAGAAAGCCCGCAATAGTTTCCATTCGTTCGGGGCTCTTGTGCCAGGGTAGTAGCTGGATGAGGCCGCTCAGGAAGTGGATCGCCGCAAGGCTGAGCCAGTAAGTGATCCCCAGCCCGACGACCGGAGCACGACCGCGCCACGCCTGGGCCAGCAACACCAGAAACGCAGCGAGCCACAGGAGAATGACGAAATAATAGGTGGTGCCGATCTCTGCCATAAATGTTAGGAAGTTGGGGATTAACGTTCTAAACGGCTACTGACTTCGGTGTGGCGCCGGAGTGCCGGAGACTTCAAACCCGACACGATGGTGCAGTGATGATAACGCTTCCTTCATGCTCTGCTCAGCCAGTCGGGCGGTGTCCGACCAATCAAGAACCGTTGCGCGGGAATGGACGAACTGAATGGCGGCCGCTAATTCCTCCCGATGAGCGTCTAGCCAGAGCAAGCGCTCGAGCAATGCGTTGGGATTGCGAATGGGAATGACCCAACCGCTCTTTCCTTCCGCGATCAAATCCGGCCCGGCGCAGTTGGTCGTTGCAAGGAGAGGCAGCCCTGCCGCCAAGGCCTGGCAGAGTACGATGCCAAAACCATCTTCGATGGTGGCGAGCAGGAACACATCGCCCCACTCGTAGTCGCGGGCCAGCTTGTCCTGTGGCTGCTTGGGCACGAAATCCACATGCGGCTCGAGTTGTCGGTACAGGCTCTTCGCCTCCTTGGCGACGGGGCCAACGAAGCGGAAGCGAAAGCGCGACGCGGTCGCATCCCGGACTACTTCGGCAATATCAGCAACCCCCTTCCGGTACGAGAACGTGCCGACATTCAAGACCCGAAGCGGCGCGCCGGCCAGGACGCGCTGACGCCGTGCCTGGACCGCCTCCGGACGCGCCCGGAAAACCTGTTGGCTTACGCCCAAGGGAAGCAAGAAGAGTTTTCCGGGATCCATGCCTTGGGCCGTAAAGGAGTCGGCAGCAAATTGCGATAACACGTGAATGCTGTCGGCAAGGGTGTACTCGCGTTCCTCACGGGCTATTATCCAATCGGAAGGCTTTTCCAGCCGGCAGCCAGCCCGGCGTTCCTCTTCGAGAAGGAGTTGTTGCTGCACACGGATATGGGCAGAGCCCCGTTGCAGGATCTTGAACGTGCGCTGGCTGCCCAGGGCCTGGAAGACTTCCTCTGCTACGCCGCTCCAAGCGATGACCACATCCCATCTCTGCTGCCGCACCTGGCGGGCCGACCAGCGACCGAAATGGATGTTGGTCAGTTGTTCTGTCTTCCCGTTCAGGCCGCCCGGAAAGAGCCGCCACAGGAGTCGCGAGCCGACGCCGTGTGCCAGGAAACTGCGGACGCGTTCTGGCGGAATCCCAAACCGCCTGGCAACCGAAGCCGGGTAATTGGTGAACAGCACGACATCGTGGTCCAGACGCAGCAGCTCTCGGGCCAGGTCGAAGGCATGGAAGCGCCCATGAACAACGATCGCGATTTTCAAACGCATACGAATTGTCCTGTCCCGTGCAGCATCGTTGCGAGACGGTCGCAGTAGGTATTCGCTCCGCTGACAATCCGGTGGTGGACGGCTTTCGCCAATCGAGAGCGTTGGCTGGAATCGGAAAGCAAATCCTGCAAACGGGCGATGAGATGGTCCGTATCGCGGAAATAGGCCACCGTCTCCAGATCTTCGCCAAACATCTCCCGATGTTCGGCAGTATCCTCCACGAGCATACATGCTCCCGTCGCTGCTGCCTCGTAGCTCCGCATCACGTGACCATCACGGTTTGCCCTGCGCACCAGACAGAGGGCGACCTTGGCAGCGAGGGTGGCTCGGCAGAGGGCAAGGGAATCCGCGTGGCCCCGAGCAGCGCTTCTTGTCTCTCGATACCGCTCCCACAAATCCCCGTAGAGGGCAACTCGGAACCCTAAGGAGATCAGTCTGCCGAGAATCGGCACGCGATCGCGGTCCGCTCCGCCGGCGAACATGAGATCGGGTCGATCCTCATTCGTAGGCACCTCGACGGGATGAGCGAACCGGGGATCGAAGGCAAAAGGCAGATACTCCACCCGCGGACACCGAGCAGCCCGAAGCGCATGCAGGGTCGCCCGGCGCGGTGAGAAGACGGCGTCGTAGGCCGGGAGGGCTTCAAAAAACCATCGCGAACGATGGTTCGGGTTCCACGGGTCGTCCGTGAGATAATTGATTACCGTTGCGCCGGCCTTTTTTGCATAAGCGATTGTTCCCTCCACAACGGGAGCCAAACCCGTTGTGAGAAGTACCGTCGGATGGAAATCGGCGATGACTTCACGAAGGATTCGATTATACGTTCTCAGAGCCGGCGGACGGTGGCCAAGGAGCCGCCAATGCAGGGCCCGCCAAAGCGAAGGGCCAGTGAAGGCACGTCGGGTTTCCACAATCTGGACCGGTACGCCCATGAGCTTGGCCGCGTGGAAAAAACTGTCCCCAACGTTGGTGCCGCCCAAGTTTCCAGCCAGGAGCAGCCGAGTGTTCGGAATCATCAGCGGATCGACTTGGCAATTTTGTACAGCCAGCCGCGCGCCGCTTCGAAGGCGGGGCGCGGAACGGTCAGTCCGAGAACGGTCGTGAGGGTGTAGACCGTCCACACCCGAAGCCGGCGATAGAGTCCCAGTTCAACGCCGGCGGCTGTTTTGCTCGGCTTCATTCCCAGGGCGACGCCGGCCGCGTACTGCCACGACTGCACGCGCCGGTACTCGAATAGCCAGTACGGATACGTGATGCCGAGCAGCTGCAGCAGAATCACTTCATTGAGTTTGCGTCGATGGGTGGGAAGCGTGTGGGGACCGATGGCATCGGCGACCAGTCGGCCGAGGTGGCGGAGCGGGATTTCCCGTTCGACGACCGGGCACGGCCAAATCCTTGGCCTGCGGGCGTAACTGTCCGCGCACTCGCCGGGGATAACAATATCCTTACGAACCAGGACATCGTCCCGCTCCAGCAATCGTTTTCCGGATGTAATCATCCGACAGGCGATGAAGGTTTGGTACATTTCGCTGCCGTCCCAGTTGTCCGTAGCCAGCACCTGGGCCGGCTCGCGCTCCAGCACGAGGCCGCTGACAAAGCTGAAACTGCGGAAGTGCATGGCGGCAACCCGTGAATCCGAGCCACACAGGGTCGTTTGCCGAATGCGAAACGCTCGCTCCCCAGTCCGGTCATCACAAAAATCGCTAATGACGACGCCAACTGGCTTATGTTTCTGCATATCGATCCACAATCGCTCCAGGGCATTCGGCCCGTTGAGCGCGTCGTCGTTGCCCATGAGAATACAGTACTGACCGCGGGCCAGCGCGATCGCGCTCCGCGTATTCGCATCGTAACGGAGCGTCACCGGCGACCTCCAGTAAATGAACGCCAACCCTGAGGCCTTGAGGGCATCCACGACCTCTTGTTCGCGTCCATCGGTCGACTGCCCATCCGAGATGCACAGTTCGATATCCCGAAATCGTTGATTCGCAAATGAATCGATGGCCGCAAGCAGGAATGACGTACGGTTGTACTGGGGGATGCAGATCGAAAACTTTGGAGACCCGCTCCTTCCGGATTCGAGATGCATTGGCGAATCTTCATCGTTTGGTGCGGCGTTCTTGGGCATTCCGGGGGTGGCCAGGCCAGAGCCGCGGGAATACCGGCCGGGACGCCCGCTTTGTGCGGTCTGGATCATCGGTGCCGGCCTTTCGTCCGGAGGGCACAAAAGTTCCAGCCACACGCGCAACCTTTCTTCGTGCCGTTGATGGCGGTTATGTCCATGTGGATGGTTCAGGCGGGACTCGATTCATTGCCATAGAAAAACTTTGGGACGGGCCGGTACCACCGATTTCTTCCCGTCAAACACCAGAGCAGGATCCCAGCGAGCAAATCCTTGGATCCGAGGGTACGACCCACACGGACGCACTTCGCAATTTGCAATCGTCCCAAGCACCGTAAGAAATAGTGCGTATCCAAGATGTTGTGGTACAGCAGGCGATAGGCGGCAGCCGTTCGGCGGATCGAGTCGGGTAACCTGGGGACCAGAGACGAGCGGATGCGGCGGACCTCCTCAATGAATAGCGGGGCGGAAGAAGAGGCCCGGCTCAACTGGCCCGCATGGGAACGCATCCGGACCAGTCGCTCATGAACGACTCCCATGGGCCACCGCCCACAGAGGCGACTCCACATCTCGTAGTCGCCGGCCACGCGGAATGTCTCGTCAAACCCACACACCTCCTGCACGCAGCACCGCCTCACCATGACCGTGGACAGATTCCCTGGAATACAGCCAAAGTAAAACAAGAGCTGGGTCGCCAGGGAACAGGAAAGCCACTCGGGCATATCTTCCACGGCGCAGCGAGTCAGCACCTCTTCGTTTTCATCGATGATGATGGTCTTACAAAAGGACATCCCCACATCGGGGTACCGATGGAACAGACGGACCTCGGATTCGAGGCACTCCGGCACTAACTGATCATCCTGGCAAAGGAAGCGAACCAACGGAGCCTGAACCGACCGGAGAAGCTCATTCAGATTGGGAAAGAGTCCAAGATTGCTCGATCGCTGGAAATAACGAACTCGCGCATCCTTAAATTGCCGGATAATCTGTGGCGATTGATCGGTAGAGGCATCGTCCCCAATCAGAAGTTCAAAATCGCCTCGTTGCTGCTCCAGTATGGAGCGGATCGCACGGCCAACAAATCGTTGCCCATTAAAAACCGGCAGCAGTATGGCCACAGATGGTGTTGCCAAAGCGACCTCGGACGCAGGGGGCGAAACGGGAAGCGTCATCCCGTGGAAGGACTCTACGCGTTAACTCCCGAAGCTCTCCAATTGGGAAACTTTTTCTGCAACAAGCAGGGTCTGCGTCGCAAACAGGTTCGGCCACAAATTTCCCGTGCACCGGTCGATGCGCTTAGACCATGTGGGCGCCCACCGGCGCAAGGGCCATAGTGGAAACGCAGGATCACCGGCCACGCGGGAGCGGATCTGAAGAGGAGCCAGAATGGACCCCGGCGCAGTCAGGTAGCTCCAGAAATGGAGGTGCGTGCTATCCATAGGTCCCGAATCGTCCCGCCTCCAGTCCCCGCGGAGTAGCCGGAGCCGTATTCGCCAATGGGCCATGTTCGGAACGGCGATGAGTACCAATCCGCCCGTCCGCAGATACCGGCACAGCTTTTTCAGCGCAACCTCTGGACGAACGAGGTGCTCGAGCACGTGCGAAAAAATCATGCAATCGAAGAACCCGTCAGAAAAGTCAAAATCACCGTCCTCCACATCGGCTACCTGGATCGCTTCGCAAAACGGCTTCGCCAGGTCCGCCTCCCCAGGCGAAAGCGTGATTCCCCACACACGGCAGCCGCGCTCGTGTAATAGGCGAGCATTGGCACCTGCTCCGCAGCCGACATCGAGCACTTTTCCGGCATCCAACGGCAGATGCGCGAGAAGCGCCGGATTTCCCTCGTTGCTATAAACTCGGTGCTTTAGCGCGGACAAAGGCTGAGATGCAACGGTAATCATCGCTGTCGATCTTTCAGCCGTTCCCAAACTGAATGAAATTGCGTCTCGTAGTTCCATTCCTTAACGATGCGTTGACGGCCTGCTTCCCCCATGGCGCGCATCTGGTCCGGATGATCCAGGAACCACTGTAGGGCGGCGGCAATGCTTGCCGGTTCGGTCGCATCGCACGCAAGGGCGTAACCGGGCTCGACACATAAGGCTTCCCATTGGGGAACATCAGGAACCAAAAGGGATAATCCACGGGCGAGGTAATCAAAAACCTTGTTGGAAGCACCGATGAGATTGACCAGATTAAAGTTGTCCGTTTCTTTGGGGAACAGTGCTAGACCGACGTCCTGCGTCGCGAGCACGTCCCAAAGCTTGTAGCGCGGCAGGGCGGTTCGAATTACTAGAAAACGTTCGATTCCCAGACGTCGGGCTTCTTTCTGAAGAAATTGTGCGTAGGCCGCGTTGCCGGAAGTTTCATAACCGACAATGGTCAAATGGACGCTGCCCCGAAAGCGTGCCACGGCCTCCAGCACAGTGGAAGGGAGCAGCGCTGGGCTAAGGTTGCCGTGATAGTAGAGTTTTAACGGAGGTACCTGGCTCGGTTCCTTGGCGGGCGGGACTTCGCTGAGCCTGGGGCAGTTCCAGACGCATACCACGTGCGAACGCTTAGCTCCGGTCGCCTGAGAGAACTGTACGGCACGATTCTCATTGGGCAGAACACAGAGTTCTGTTCGGGATGCCAAACGCCGGCGCGTGCCCAAACAAAGCTCTTGAAACCAGCCCTTTCCACTATGCAGTGGTGCATCGTGCTCATGGTAGATGATGCGCTGAGCCGGCAAAAGGGTCAACAACCAAGCGATTGGGCAGGCCAACAAATCGGAGGCATATATCCAATGTGGTTGCCACCAGATGATCCACAGGAAGACCCAAACGCTGAACCATAGATAATGGACTTTCTGAATCCAGCCACCGGAACACGTGCAAATGTGTTTAACACGGATTCGCTCATGGGGAGGAAACCGCAGCGAATCGGCTCCGGCCACCTGAGTTCCCAGGAAAAGTACTTGCCAGCCCGCATTGGCCAGGATGTGCGAGCTGTGTTCCAGCGGTGGATAGCCCCCCGGGTTGGTATATTGCACGTAAAGGATGCGCCTGGAATTGAACATGGGCAGGCAACCATTGCTCTTCGATTGGCTGACGCTTTCGTCGACCAAGGCCGTGACTGACCTATTCGGATTGTTTCGACAAGCCGGCCAGATCATTTGTGGAACCGATGTTCCAAACATTATTGCCAGGGCCCATCAGGTTCCGGTGTCCCCTATAGCCTTCTGAACCAACACAGGGTCAGCGGCAGCTGGTTTGAAGAGCCGTGCCCTTGTCTTCGCATTCATGCGTTGGAATCTTGACACTACGGATGTATACGCTATCGGCCAAGTACGTAAGCGGAGGAAGTACTTGGGCGGTGCGGCGGAGTAACTCGGAGAGCGTTATGGCGGCCTTTATGTGAAGCGGCATGAATCGCCAGTCAGCCGGTTGCAATCCAATCCCAAAATAGCAATCCACCATGATGTGGGAAGGCCCCACCGATGCAGTGAAGATGCGGCGGAGCGCAGGGACGGTCCAATAACGAACCTCAAAGTCGGTCGCTGGCCGAAACTGGCGCCGAGCCTGGTGATAGAGGCAACGCACGCCAAAGACGGTCGGCATTTGAATCAGGCTTGTTCCCCCATCAACGAGCACTCGCCCAGCATGTGCGATTGCCTTGGCCGCATCCTCCTTGCTGAAGTGTTGGAGAACACTATAGGAAAACACGACGTCGAATGAGGATGATGGGAAGGGAAGATGGCGCGCATCCCCGACGACGAATTTGATGTCTAGCCCCATCTGCCCGGCTACCCGCTTGGCGGCCATGATGGCGCCCAAGGAAGGGTCAATCCCGACGGGCAGGTATCCTTTGCGCGCCGCGGCAATGCACCACCTCCCCCAATTGCACCCCATGTCGAGTAGCCTTTTTCCCCTCCCCTGGGGCAGTCGAAGCGCTGGGATTGGATATTCCTTCAGCTTCCCCTCGAGTTGCCGGTAAGCAATCCCATTGGTGGCACCGATCAAATGGCTCACTGCCGGGTCGACTTGCGAATGCGTCGTGGAAGCCAATGCCAGGATCTGTCGTTGTTGATTTTGTGTTAAGCCGATGGATTCTACGAACAGGCCATGCTCGGATGTTAATCCAGTGGCGTGCAGGTGGGCGTACTTTATTGAAGAGTGGACGCATTCGAGTGTCTGCTCAATGTCCTCCAACAGGAGAACAGGAACACCATCCACCACTGGATAGGAATGGCCAAAGGGACACGCGAGACTGTGCGCGCTCACCTCCAAGCGAGCGTGGTCGCGGGGACACACGAGGTTCTCGAGATACCAGTTATCGATAATCATGGGGCCTGGATTTCCTCTGAGACGGGCGTGGTGGCGGGTAAATACGTGCAGCGTTGATAAATCTCTTCCATTCGCTGCGCCAAACCTTCCACCCCAGGGATACATACTTCGGGAGCGGGGCCATCCCAGGCGAGGACGCGCCGGACGGCGGCCGCAAGGCCGGACAGATCGTTTATCGGAAATAGGAATGCTGACAGGCCGGCTGCGGCTACGAAGTCGCGGATGCCGCCCAGGTCGGTCCCGATGACCGGGACTCCGCGGTCCCACGCTTCCAGCAGCGTCAGCGGCCCGGTTTCCGGGCATCGGCTGGGGAGCACCACGAGATCGAGCGTCGTGAGCCAGTTCGCCAAATCCTCCCCTTGCTTGACGCCGAGATACCTCGCTCCGCCATTGGCGTTTTGCAGGAAACGCTGGGCCCAGGGGCGTTCCGCCTCGGGAATTGGTCCGACCAGTTCTGCGACGACATCCACTCCTTCTGCCCGCAAGCGCCGGGTCGCTTCCACGAGCAGGTCGGGACCCTTTGCGGGAGTAAACCGGCCGAAGAAGCCCAAGCGAGCCGACGGACGCGGACGCCGGAGCGGCAGCTTTAACCGCCGTTTGCGGTCCGTTCCGGGGAGTGCTTGGCGGAGGACCGTGACCCGATCCGGCGGGATACCGTTGGCATATAGAACATTCGCACAGAACTCAGCACATGCCAAGACGTGCGCGGACCCGGAGAAGAACTCGCACCAGGCAGCCTGCGCTTCGGCGAGCAGGCTCGGCAAGGCGGCGGGGACCAGCCACGGTCCGTCGGGAACAGCACTCGACGACAGCGGACTGCCAGCAGCCAACTGGGCAAGGAGCTTCGGCCAGCCACGCGCATGCAGGACGCAGGCGGCGCAGCGACGCGGCTCGAGCTTGCCGTCGCAACCTTCGTTGCCCCAGCGCATCAGGGTGCCCCGCAGGCAAGACATCGCTGGCGTGTGGTAAGTAGCCATATAAGGCACGCCCATTGTACGGGCGAGCTGTGCATGGCCCAATCCGGCCCCAAGTGTAAAAGCATGGAAATGGACCAGATCCGGTTTCCAGTCGATCAGAAACTCTCGAAATCCCGGCGGCTCACCATTGGTCGACGTCCGGTACAAATCCCTGCGCCGGCGCGGCGGGAAGGGAGGCAGCCGAACCAGATCCTCCGGCCAGTGCGGGTCATCTGACGCCGGCTGCGCCGCCGTATGCCAAACGACGGCAGTCTCGTGCCCCTGGTCGGACAATGCGGCACACAGATGGCGGACATACGCTTCGGTTCCGCCCACGGTTTCAGGGAAGTAACTGGAAGGAAGATGCGCGATCCGCATGAGGTTTCTGGGTCGGGGTCAACCAGATGAAGTATCTGTCGAGCCGGCCGCGGCCAATCGCTGGTGCTCAGCAAGGCCCTTGCCGGGCACGGCCGTGATCATTCTCCACCTGGTGGGACAGGAACATCACCACGGTCCTCAACCATACGCCGGTGTCTGCCCAAGGAAGCAACTTCGCCTCTCTAGCGTAACCACGATTTCCAGCTCCTCATCGAACTTTCTCAGGCCTTTGCCAAGGAGCCGTGTCAGATGTCTGGCAACATCTTTGGCGGTGTGGATATTCGAGTAAACGCGATAATGGTAAAAACGAACGTCAACATGGAAGTCGGGAGAGAGCAATGCGAAGTAACGGATGACTTCCTTATCGGAATATTCCTTCCAATGATGGCCATACGTGACGTTGCCAAAGATCGATGGAACATCGGTGCCGATGCCTTGAAGGCAGATCGCCCGTTTGATAGTGCTGAGCAAATTCAGTAGACGCAAACTATTGGGGGTAGTGATGTAGACTCTACCGTTTACTTTCAACAGCTCATAAACCCGCTTCCAGAATCCGATCGGGTTAAAGGTAATGTGCTCCATGATCTCGCAGAAGAGCACCAGATCAAAGGAGCCGTCTTGATCGGATAAGAACTCCCCGCTCTCTAGTTGGAAAGCCGAAGAGAGGCGGATGGCCAGTTCCTGGGCTCGCCCTTTGACAAAATCCAACTGCGTGAAGGCTGGGACATCCAAGGCCCAAACCTCATAACCAAGGAGCCGGAGCAACCCGCTCTGATGCAGGTAATGGCTACCAATATCCAGCACTCGGGAACCGGCAGGAACAAGTGAGAGGACCCTCTGGATACACTGCCGGTAGCGACGTTCATGAGAGTCAAAGTATGCTCGATCGTAGCCTTCTTTTAGCTGGCCGCGAAAGTCAGCGAAAGCTTTGTCCACGAGAGTGCAGTTGCTTGGGCTGGGAGTTGCAACCGCACGGGTCAAGACTCTGGTCATTGCCATTATCCGTTTGTCAAGAGCGATCCGATCATTTCGGTCGTCGCCTCCTGCCCAGCATGGCCAGAGGCAGGCACGGCGGTGATCATCGTCACGCCGGCCGAGGGATCGGGCGGTTTGGCCACAAATCCCCATTTGGCGATGTCGTGGCGAAAATGTTCAAGCTCGTACCCATCATGGAGTTCGATCACGACCAATCTCACACGAGACAAGAAGGCCGCATCCGCAAAGATCTCCTTCTCCGCTCCTTCGATATCCATCTTGAGAAGATCGATGCAATCGATCCCGTAATCCTGGCAGACGCAATCGATGGTTACCGCGGGAACAGCAATTCCGTCGGCAGCATCGTTAATCTGGTTCCCCCAAGCTGCCTTCGTGGCGGTAAGGAACCGGGGTTTGGTGCGGTTCGCGGCAAGGCAGGCCTGGATCGGCGTGATCCTCGGCTCGGAGCGCGTGTTCGCGCAGAGGAGCCGGAAATTCTCCGGGTGAGGCTCAATGGCGAAGATCCTGGCCTGGGGATATTGCCCAGCCAAGTAGATCGAAGTCAGTCCGATATTGGCGCCGCAGTCCAGGATACACCGCACCCGCGCGGGATCACAAAGCGTTCTGGGAAGTGCGTAGCATTCGTGCATCAGTACTTCGTACAAGACAAACAGATCACCGGCGTAGGGTCTGAGCGTCAAGCCGATGTCCGAACCGTTTCGCCGGAGTCGAATCGCAAATTCGCCGTCCCAGCGCGGCGTGCTCTGACGCCCATTGTGCATGTGAAACAGGATCGTCTTGATTGCAAGGAGCAGCGTGCTGCGTACATCGCTACCGGTCCTGGCCGCGAAGCTCAACTCGGATCCATAAACCAGGATTCTTCCGAGCAATCTCTGAACCTTATTCGATAGTCCGCCGAGCATCTTCCGGCACTCTCCAAGGCACGTCACCGGGTTTTTCGGATTCTTTTAGAAACCACTCGTTTCAAGGTTCGAACCTTCGAACGCACCACAACCGACTTCCGATAGCCAATAAAGCTTTCCAGCAACCGGATGACGGGCCTTCGCCACCGGAGCGGGTCCGGTTGGAGATGATGGATTTCAGTACATGCTTGCTCGAACAGCTCCTGATCGAGCTCCTGGGCTCCTATCGCAACCATGTTGAACACTTCGAAGAGGGCATGATTTCGTTCCTGTGTGATCCCCCCGTGTGCTTCCCACCAGTCCCGGACCTCCGGGGCGTTGGTCAAGCAGTCCCTCAGGAACTGCGCTTGGCTACGGGTGGATACCGACCCCGAGGTATGCACGCGGTACAAGCAGGCGACCTCGTGATCATGTTCAAAGGTCGCTCCGTGCGTTGCACAATCGATGACGAAGCGCTGGTCTTGAATCACGGGCAGGCGCAGATTGAACCCTCCAACCTTGTCAACGATTCTCCTTCGAAACAGATAGGCCCCCGTGGGGCACCAAAAGCCCAGGAACAGCTCGATTTCCGGGATACCCGTCATCTGGCGTTCGACCGTCTCCGCCACGGCATACTTTCCGTCCGGGCCGGTCCGGAGACGCTGCCAGTTGCCGTAGACCACGTCCACACCGGTGCGGTCCGCGATCTGCTTTTGGCGGGCGATTTTTCCCGGCGTCAACAGATCATCGGCGTCCAGAAACACCAGGTACTCTCCGCTGCTCTTTTCAATTCCAAGGTTGCGAGCATGGCTAACGCCGCGATTCGGAGTCTGGATGAGCGGCACATCCGGAAACCGCTCTCGCACCACTTCGCTGCTTCCATCCGACGAGCCATCGTCGATCACCACAATTTCATCCCCTGGCCCGCAATTGGCCACCGCCGAGGCAATAGTCTCTTCGATCCATGGGCGGGCGTTGTAACAGGGGATGATGATGGAAACGTGTCTAGACATTCGGTCGTGATCCGCCTTTTCCCGTGTGGCGGCGTTGGATTCCCTCACGCACTTTGATCGGCACGCAGACCGATTCCTTCCAGAAACCGAATCGTTCGGCTCTGTCCTTCCGCCAGGGTGATCCGTGGCTGCCAGCCCAACACCTTCTTGGCTCGCTCCGAGCTAAACCGAGTCGGCGCAGACGCAAACAGATCCGCCAGCCACTCCGGCGGGCATGTTCGAGCCGATGCATGGCCGTTCCCCAGCGCCGGGAGCGTTTCGCTCCGCGGAGGCTGGCCGTACCGTAGCTTACGCGGCATCCACTTCTTTAAACCGGCCGCAAGCGGAAGCCGTCGAGCTACCTCGCGAAACTCTGGGTTTTGCAACGTCACGCGGACCAGGTCGCGCCATCGAGCCCGTGGACCAGCCTTGGCCAGCCAGCGCAAATCGCTTCGAGTATACGAGGGGATCTCGGCATCCTTTCCCAGAAGCGGTTCGAGAAATTCACGCCAGGTACACCACCCGTCATTGATCATGAACCGCATCCCATGGGCTGCCGGTGTGGCGGCGGCCAGCAACAGGGCATCGATCAAGTTATCCACGTAGTTGTAATTGGCGGCTCCCGTGCCTTCGTCGACCCAGCAAAACCCTCCCGCCTGCGCCAGCAAGACGGGAAGCGTCGTATAGGTCTTCCCTTTGGGACCGTAGACACAGGTCGGATTGAGCACGACCAGGCGTGTCGTCTCCGAGGTGGCTGCCCGTCCCAGGCACCACTGCTCCATGATCGCCTTACTCCGGCCATATTCCCCGCCCACCGGCGCGTAGGGCCAAGTTTCATCCACGAGCTCGGAAGTCTTCGGCTGGCCAAAGACATAGGCCGTGCTCAGCACGACCACGCATTCGGCACCGTCGGCGATGGCCGCTTCGACCACGTTCTTGGTCCCGCGAATCGTTACCTTGGCCGCGTCCGCACCATCCCGGCCATAAGCCAAATGAAAAACGAAACGGGCCCCTTTCAGACTCTGGCGGACCGAATCCGGATCGAGGAGGTCCATGCGGGACATTGCTACGGGAAATCGAGCAATCTGCATGCAGGTGCGATAATTCCGGACCGGTGTTTTGAGGTTGCGGCAGCCGACGCTGGCCAGGCGCTCCACCAGCTGTCCGCCGATGAAGCCGCTCCCACCCGTTACCACGATCGGAACATCCGGGAACCGAGGCCGGTCATCGGCCGGGGCGGCCGGGATGCTCCGAGGCCGGGTGCGCTCCTGGTAGGCCCATTCGATCAGCCGCACGGTTTGCGTGGCTTCCTCGACCGTGGCGTTTGCCGACGCGCTTCCGCGGATGCAGGCGGCAAAATCGTGCAGCTGCTGGGCGAAACAGGTGGTGAAATCGATTGGCCAGCTCGGATTCACAAACGGACGCGTTGTCCTTAATTCGGCGCACAGCGAGTCCCGCTCGTGCGGCTGCCAGAAACAGGTGGCGAAATTCTCCTTCTCCAACGTCAACTGTCCCTTGTCGCCGGCGAAGAGAATGCGATTACTCAAATGGTGGTCACGGGAAAGCTTCAGCTCGACAGCGGCACCGTTGGCCGCTTGCAGACGAAACGTCGCATTGGCCTCGCAGCCGCCGCGCCAATCATCCGCATACGAGACCGGCTCCAGAGGGCCTAGGAGGTGCTGGACCAGGTCCAGGTAATGCACGCCCATATCGGCCAGCACGCCGCCCGACTCGGGCCGGAAAAAAGCCCCGGAATCGGAGAGCCATTGGTATTCCGAACCATCAGCGATCTGCACCGTGTGGATCGGACCGGCGAGACCATAGCGGAGCGCTTCGCGCAGGGCTGCAACGGCAGCAATATACCGCCGCACCATGCCGATGCGGACAATCTTCCCGGCCCGGCGGGCCGCTTCGTCAATCCGCCGGCACGCCGCCTCGGACAGGGCCAGCGGCTTTTCACACAGCACATGAAGGCCGGCATTCAAGGCGGCAACCGAAGCAGCTTCATGCAGAGCGTTGGGAAGCGCGATGACCACAGCATCAATGGGTGGTTCGCTTCGGGGTAGCCGATCTTGCAGGAAGCGCTCGAATGTCAACGCTGCAATCTCGCCTTGATAGCCAGCATCGCGGAGTGGCCCGACCACTTGGGACGCGGGATCAACGATGACGGTGAGTTCAATCCCATTCAGCAGCCGCAGAGCTGGCGCATAATATGCCCAGGTGACCGCGCCGCCACCCAGGACAGCGAGGCGAATCGGTTCCGCCTCATAGCTCCGGGGAGCAAGATCGAGCTGGCTACGCATGCGGACTTGCGCGGTCATTTTATGCGATCGAGTTTTTCAGTTTGCGGATGAACGGGCGAATCCGTTCCGGAACGCGTAGCCGAGACAACACGCCGTCACAAGGACGCCAATTGCCAATGATTTCTCGCCGTAACGCGTCCGGGTAGCATAAATAAATGCCATGCTTGAGCGGTTCAGGCATTTGATTGATCGTGCCAAATCGAGCTTTCCAGTAACGTTTGACGTCAATCTTTTCCTCCGCGCATAGCCCCAAGATGAGGTCGCCGACCTGACGGTGGGCCGGAACGGCAATTTTCTTGGAAGCGGCCATGAATCCGTTTTGGCCATGTAAGCGGATCATCGCCGCCGGCCATGGTGAAGTATAGCAGGGGTGGAGTCGGCCGAACCTCGCAAGCAGCCATCGATCGCCGTAAAAGACGCCTGCAGGCAAGATTGGCCGCAAGCTTCTAAGCGATTCACTTCGAAAAAGACAAGCATTGAAGCCCACCGGAGTGATTACACTATGCAGTACAAGCCATTCTTCTTTTGTCCAGCGGACCGTATGGGATTCTTCATCGAGGGGTAGGCCCACTCCCACCGCGAAACCACAGAGCGCGTTGATCGGATCGAGCAGACTGCGCCCACACAGCATACCGCAACCAAACAGCCCTGCATCAGGGAACTGGTGAAGGCCCTGCAGCGTCGTTTGCAAGAAATGGGGCGCTACGAAATCGTCATCGCACAGGATCGAAACAAATTCTGTGTCGAGGTAGTTCCTGAATCCTCGGTCAAAATTCGCATCCGCGCCCTGATTCGCAGAGTTGCGGTCATAAACGATCTGCAGATCGGTAAATTCCCTTATGACGTCCGGCGTATTGTCAGTAGAGGCATTATCGAGGATTACGACGCGCCACAGCTCCCGGCTGAGCGTTTGCAAGCGCAGGGAGACCAACGCCTGCCGTAGCAAGGCGGCGCGGTTGTAGGTTGGCAGAAGGACCGTAATGGCTGTCATTTCACATACCTGCAATTGCCAGCGGAATGCAAACGGGTTTCCTACCCTGGCTTTGACCGAGAAGGTCCGCAATCAACACCGATGGAGCGAAGTCAGCACCTTGCAAACGTACTCGACCTTTTGCTCCGTGAGGTTCAGACCCGACGGTAGATTGAGTCCGCGGCGGCCGACACCGTAGGCGTGTCGATTCCGAGCGGCGGCCTCTTCCGCTTGCGGCAGGTCCCGGTAGGCCGGCAGCGAGCTCAGCGGATGGAAGAATGGCCGGGTATCGATGCCGTGCTCCGCCAGCGCGGCCATCCAGTCGGACTTGGATCGGCAGTCCGGATCGTCGAGCAAAACCGTTACCATCCAGTACGAGTTCTTCGTCCCAGCCGGTTCCGCGTTCAAGGTCAAACCGGGCACGCCCTCCAGCCGTTCCCGGTACCAGCCGAAGATCTGTCGCTTGCGGGCGACGAGCTCTTCGACTCGTTCCAGCTGTGCCAGACCGAGGGCTGCCTGGAGGCTGCTCATCTTGTACTTGAAAGCGACCTCCGTGTTGTAAAACATCTTATCGCCTGGCGGTCGGCCATGATCGCGGAGGAAGAGCACCCGCCGATGCAGATCTTCTCGGTCGGTCGCCAGCAGGCCCCCTTCGCCGGTCGTCAAGGTCTTGGAACCGTGGAAGCTGAACACCCCCGTATCGCCCAAGGAACCAGCCCGCCGGCCGTGGAACTCAGAACCGATCGCCTCGGCCGCATCCTCGATGACCGCCACGCCGTGATCCCGCGCCACCTGGCGGATGGCGTCCCAGTCGGGCATGCCGCCATAGAGGTCCACGGGGATGACAGCCTTGGTCCGCGGCGTGACGCATTCGGCGAAGGATTCCGCCGACAAGCACCATGTTCGGGGATCGATGTCGGCGAACACCGGCGTAGCCCCGACATAGGCGATCGGTGCTGCCGTGGCGATCCATGTGCAATCCGGTACGATTACCTCATCCCCAGGGCCAACACCCAAGGCTAACAGAGAAAGATGGATGGCCGAGGTGCACGAAGGTAACGAGACGGCAAACCGCAAGCCCAAATATTGGGAGAAGCCGCGCTCGAAGCGCTCGTGGTACACATTGGCGTTCGCGTACCAAGCATTCGTCACCGCGTCCGTGACGAGCTGGATTTCCTTTTGTGTGATCCAGGGACCGGAAACCGGAATGCGTTCCATGGTGTTCAAACAAGCCAGATGTCGAATGGAATTCCAGGTAGTCAACGCGCCGAGTGGAGCATCGCGTGCTTCATCGCGCTGCGGCACCCGCCGAGTGCAAGCTTGCCTGTTGCCGCCAAACGTCGACCGGACAATGTTCCTTGGCGGTTCGCATGGTAGAATAAGCATGGCTCCACTCGAAACCCGGCGAAAAGGAGTTTCAACATGAACCAAGCCACCGTTTCGGAATCGGTCACTCCTTTGGCCCCACTCGCAGATAGCGACGATTCCCTGTATGAAGTCGTGAATGGGCAACGTGTGGAGAAACCGTTCATGAGCATCTATGGAATAAGACTCACGTTCGTCCTCGCCACGTACCTCGAAGCTTTTGTGAAGGCGCACCAATTGGGCCGAGTGGTCATCGAAGCGATTTTTGCCTTACCACTACCCCGCGGTCTCCAACAACGCCGTCCCGATGCGGCCTTCGTCTCCTACCAGCGCTGGGCGAAGAATCGACCGTTGCCCCACACCGATCCCTGGCACGTTGTCCCCGATCTGGCCATTGAAGCGGTCAGCAAGAGCAATCCCGCCGAAGAGATCATTGATAAAATCCAAGAGTATTTCGAGGCCGGTGTCCAACTGGTTTGGGTCGTGTATCCGAGGCAACGCCTCGTCTACGTTTACGAATCGCCGGAGCGCGTCCAGGTGCTGACGCAAGCGCACGAGCTCGACGGCAGAACCACATTGCCCGGGTTCAAGCTGTCCATCGCAGCCATATTCGAGGACGACGACGAGACGCCGGCATCGCGGAACCCATGAGCTTGCTTGCCGAACGAGTCTATTGTTGAGGACCATCAGTCTCTCACGCACTGCAAGTGCCCGCCCGGGGTGCTGGAAATCAGCAGTTTCGCTTTGAGTTCTCGATCGATCTCAAACTGCGGATGTTCTCGGCCTTCTCCGCTTCGAATTTGCTTATTGGATCCGTGGGGACTCCCGGAATCATGACCCTGTAGTCAACGGTCGCCTCCATCGAGCATCACCCGGGCGATGTCGTGGACCAGCTCGAGGGTCGGGTTCTCTTTATTCACCTTGCTCACTTCCGCAATGAGTTCACGTACATGCCCGGCGACTTCACGGGCGATCTGCCGTTCGTCACGGCATCCGTGAGGATCTGGATTTCTCGTTGCGTGATCCAGGGACCGGAAACCGGAATGCGTTCCATGGTAGTCCATGCAATGATCGTTCGGTCGTGAAGAATGTCATTGCGTAGTTAGGCTCGTGACTGTCGGCGGATTCGAAGTTATTTCCAAGTCGGATGGAACCACGGAGGCGATACTTCTGGCCGGTAGACCAAATATGACATTGACCATTCGCTGAATATTGGTCGCCGTTTGGTGAATGGCATCATAAAACTCATTTGGATCGCCTTGAAATGAGCGCACGTCACTTAGATCCATGTAATGGGCGCCGTAGCTATGGCAGGTGGTCTCGAGTGACCTCGCCAATTCATGACGTGCATGTTGAACGCGCTCGTTGAACACCCGTCGGATCCATTCCGGATGATAAGGAGTGGTAATGACATGTACTTCAATACTGTTTTTGTGGGCCAAGGACAGGAACGCTTCAAACTCGTCAAGATATCGGGCAGCCGGCTCTAATATGGCCGTGCACATTCTCGAGCCAAAGTCACGTATGTTCTCCTCGAGGTTGTCTTCCAGCTTGAAAGTTCCATTCTGCCTGGCCAAAAGATGGCGGCAAAAAACGACGTACCCATCTTGTAATAGCATCATGTCAGCATCCTGGACCCTGGGCGACGTGCGCGGCTTACGCTTCATCACTTGCCGCAAATTATCGATCCACGCGACCTGGCTAGCTAACCCGCTAAGACTGGCCATTGTGCTGCCTACATCTTGTCTCTGAAGTACGGAAGCGAGTATCCGCACTTTTTCTTGAAGAGGCACTTCTAGGAACAAACCCATATGGCCAAAAATCTCGTCCCCAAAGTTGCCAAGGAATATACTCTGGTATGCGAAGGCGCTATCATCGACGCCTGCGATGATCATCTCGGGCTTGCAGCCGATTTTGAGGAGATAGCGTAACTCGGCAAGGAAGTCCGTAGGGTTCCCCACTCTTACAGCATAATTGAAGGTCTTCTTGCCTGTGATCGCCTCCACATACGGCGGTTGGATCTGCATCATTCGACTTGAACCAAGAATGATGACCTGCGGTAACCGACCTTCTTGGCTCGCTTCATCCAGCCGCCGGGTTTTCCATGCTCGATCGCCCATTGATGGACGAATGCACGAAGGAAAGAGCGACGAATGGTTGCCCAGCCAATTAATGGCCAAGGCGAGCCCCAGCGATCCCGTGAAGGAGAGAAGATAACCGACGGTGAATGATCGAGTCTTCATTATGGGTTTCGTGCGGGGGGCACGCATGTCAAAACCTGAAGTAAAGGAAGTCAACAGGGGTCCCGAGCTTCAGGATACATAAAGCCATCGTTGTCCCTGCGATCAAGGCGTAGCGCTTCTGCAATCGAACCGAATAGGCAACCTCAAACGAGTTCGGCGCAAAGTTGCACCATAGCCAACACGCCGCCATGAGGACCCAAAAGCTGGAGCCGGGGAGGGGGCTCGCTTGCAGAGAAGGGGCAAAACCATGTAACCCTGCCATCTGACTTAACATTTCTACGGCGGGCAGGATGGAAGAGTAGGAATAACTCGCGGTGTGGACGTCCGCGGCACGAAAGAAGACCCAGCCGATTACAATCACGAAGAACGTAATGTGGCGATTGAACCAGTAACCAAGCCAGTGTTCGTTGCTCGGCACGAGCTGCCAATTCTTGAGAACGTGGAAAACCGCCAACAGCAGACCGTGCCATGCTCCCCAGATGACGAACAGCCAGGCGGCGCCGTGCCAGAGCCCGCCCAGGAGCATCGTGATCATGAGGTTGCGAAGCTGTTTCCCGTTGCGATTGCCGCCGAGCGGGATATAGAGGTAGTCGCGAAGCCAGGTGGATAACGAGATGTGCCATCGTCTCCAGAAGTCACTTGGATCGGTAGCTTTGTAGGGGCTGTTGAAGTTCTGGGGCAATTTGACCCCAAACATGTGTCCGAGCCCAACGGCCATGTCGGAGTAGGCGGAGAAATCGAAGTAAATGCGAAAAGTGTAGCCCAGAACGGCGGCCCAACTCCCGATCACGCCCAGATTGATATCGGCACCAAAGGCAGTCCAGAGGGGATTAATCCGCTCCGCGAGAGGATCCGCGATGAGGAGCTTTTTGGCCATGCCGATCGTGAGAAAGAGGAGCCCCAGGTTCACGTGATTCCAATCAGGACGAGGGCGTACCCAATTGGAATCGCGAAACTGGTGCAGCATGTCGGAGTAGCGGATGATTGGGCCGGCGACAAGATGAGGAAAGAAGGAGATGAAACAGGCATAGTCCAAGTAGCTCTTGGCCGGTGTGGCGATGCCTCGGTAAATGTCGATCACGTAGCTCATCGACTCGAACGTATAAAAACTGATGCCGACGGGCAGGACCAGGGCAAGCACGGGCAGAGAACCGCCGCCGAGAAACTGATTGAGATCACTCGCGATTTGGCTGAAGAACCCGGAGTACTTGAAGAAACCCAGCAGGCCGAGGTTGACCGTGAGGGAGGTTGCGAGCAAGACTTTGCGAGTGACCGTCTTCTGGGGCGGTGTGGCTACAATCCATTTCGCAGCCCAGTAATCGACGCTGCTGCTCAAAAACATGATCAGCGTGAAACGCCATCGCCAAAGATTATGAAGAAGTTCTTCGGAAGATTGCGCATGGAGAGTGCTTGCGAAATCGCTCCAGCTTTCAAACTGCCACCAGCTGTAAAACGCATAGCTGGCCAACGTAAGAAGTCCCAGGCGCCACCGGATGGTTCGGCCACCGTACCAAAACAAGAGGAAGGCGGCAGGCAAGAAGAGAAACAGGAATTCGTAGCTATTGAAGAGCATCGGTTGCTTCCCGTTTCAGCTCCACAACCAAGCAAGTACAACTTAAGGGAGAGCTGCCGAATGGTTTCACCCATCGGCGTCGTAAAGGGCAATGCGATCTTATTGTGCAGAGAATTCGCCGTGATGGACCTCGAAGGCATCGATGTTGGCTTCCAACTTCCGTTGTACGATTTCCTCGAGGCCCTCGTTCAGGTGCTTTGCCGGTGTCCAGCCAAGGATGGCCTGGGCGTGACGCGTGTCCATAACGACGTTGCTCGCAAAGCCCTCGATGTCCGCAAACCTCAGCTTACTCTTGGACCCCAAGCGCGTGACGAGCCATTGTGCAACATCGCTCGTGGACGTTGCTACACCCGTTCCAAGATTCAGCACGCCAATGTATCGGCGATCAATGCTAGCGCACACCGCCCGCGCCAAATCATCAACGTGCAGCAAATCAAGATGCGGGGACCCGTTGCGGTAACGGTGCGTGGTAATGTCGTCGCCCCTGATCGCGGCATGGAGAAAATTCCAAATGAACTTGGGCCGGTCTCCGTGCACACCATACGCGGGGCTAGAGCGAAGAATCGTATACTCAAGGCCATGCTTGTGATGAAAATGCTGAATCAGTTGTTCAGACAGCATTTTCGCTTGACCGTAGGTGCCGCCTGGCCGCGGAGCAAAGTTTTCGTCTGCCCTCAGTTCCCGGGCCTGGTAACCGGAAAAAACCTCCCAGCTGCTCAAATAGATAAGGCGAATGCGATTGGTAGCACAGACGTCCAGCACGTTCTTTAGCATCACGATGCTTTCGCCCATTGCTTCGTTCGTCGTGTAGACCCGCGGCGTGGCGAGATGCAAGAGCGTGTTTGCGCTCTGGAGATTGCATGCCAAGTGCAAGGGGGTCGCACCCTTGACGAGATCGACTTCCGTGCGGGTCGGTGTGACAATCTCGTATTCGGGCCGTAAGAGCCGGCGAACAGCAGATCCAACGAACCCCGCAGCACCGGTTATCAATAACCGTATCTTCCCCTCCAGCGCTTCCGTGGCCGGTTTCGCCCCGATCGCCTGGCGAACCGCCTCAAGGAGCTCAATGCGAATAGCCGTTTCTCTTGTGGCTTCGATGATGCGCCGGGTGGCTTCTTCCACCGAAAGTCCTTCGGAGCAGGCAAGCACCCCGGCTGCGACTGCGTTGCTGCGCGACATTCCATAATCGCAACAGATGACCACTTTTCTACCCAAGCGCAGCTGGGCCAGCGTCTCGTCGATCTTGGCGCGCACCAGTTGAGGAGTGTTTCCGTCCCGATCCACGAGGGCGCGGACGTCAATGATCACCAAGTCTTCCGTAGCGGAGACAGTGTCCCATGCTCCGGTTGCCAGTTGCGGAGTGATCCAGCGAATCACCCTTTGACCTCTTCAAGGGGTACGTAAAGCTCGGACAGGTTTCGCAGGTAATAGCCTGCGCGAACCGGTTTCTGATCCACGACTTCCCCGTCGAACCAATGTCGGAGGAAGATGTCTACCTCGTTGAATCCCGCCAAGGCGCGCAGATAGGTTGAGGCCGAGAATCGAGGGTTCACCTCGAACGGCAAGAGGAGCCCCTGTCGAAGCCGCCCTTGGATATTCATGGGACCCACACTTCCCAGGGCCCGAGCAATTTTCTCGCACTGGGATTGTAGATCGGGAAAATCCTGGATCAGGCCTTGGCTATACCCCGTGGAGATTAGCCCTGCCGTGGTCTTGGTTAACACCGATAGCTTCGTGTGGAAGACGCGCTGCATTGCGACAGAGCCCACGAGGTGGCCATTCGGATAGCAGAGGACGCCCACGGTGAATTCGCCACCTTCATCGAGGGGGACATACTCCTGCACCAACAGCCGTCTTCCATGAGTCAGCAGGGGCTTGATGGTCATGAGCGCTTCAGCGCGGTCAGTGACTAAGGTCACGAACACGCTTCCCCCAGTCCCGGTGGCGGGCTTGATGACGCAGGGGTAGGGAATGTCGCATCGGGCTTCGAAATCCTCCAGATTCTCTACGGCCAGGGTCCAGGGGACAGGGATTTCCAACTCCCGGAGGCGCTCGAACAAAGAATTCTTGTCCGAACACGTTGCGATCACGGAGGGTGAATTGGCCGCAAGGAATATGCCTTCAGCTTTGAGCTTGGCACCGGCGCGCCCGAGTAACTGTAGCGGCTCCTCGCCTCCTGGAATGACTGCGTCAATCTGTTGCGAATGGCAGATGTCGAGTACCGAGTCGACGTAACGGGCCCGGTCAGCAAGAAAGGTTTCCGTTGCCAGGCCGGCATAGTGACCAGCCGCAAGGTTCGAGACATCGCAGCCGAAGATCGTGTAGCGGTCAACAGCCTTAAGGCACTTCAGGAGTTCGGTTCCGAGTGATGCGCCCCCAATCCCAGCTACAAGCACGCGCCGACTTGGTGTAACCATTATCTCCCCTCGGCCGAGGTCTTCAGCGCGTCAGCAAGGATGGGAAGACCCAAATCCCGTTCGGATAGGATGGGCTGGGAGAGAGGCCAACGGATCGCGAGGGCCGGATCATCCCAGCGCACGCCACGGACAGCACGAGGCTCGTAAAATTCCGACATCTGATAAAAAACTTCGGTACGGTCTCGCAGCGTTTGGAATCCGTGGGCGCATCCTTCCGGGATGTACAGCATGCGATGGTTCTCGGCCGTTAGCTCGATGGCAATCCACTGCCGAAAGGTCGTTGAATCCGTCCGGAGATCGACGATCACATCATAAATCCCGCCGCTCGTACACCGCACCAGCTTTGCTTCCTCGTGCGGACGGGTTTGAAAATGGAGGCCGCGCAAGATTCCTCGCTGCTTGTTGAACGAGATACTGCACTGGACAAGGCGTGGATTCAGTCCCCGGGCCTCAAACTCACGGGCGCACCAGGCTCGTGCGAAGAACCCGCGTTCGTCCTCCAGAAGCTCCAGCTCCAAGAGATACGCGCCCGGTATGTCGAGGGAACGAAAAAACATCGTCGCCTCATATAACCTGGACAGCCGGCACCGGGACAATGAACCGGCCGCCCCGACGCCGGTACTCGGCCTGTTGGGCCAGAATTTCCTCAGCGAAGTTCCAGGTCAATAGCAGAACGTAATCCGGCATCTCTTCCAATAGCGAGGCCGGCGGCCGGATCGGCAGACGCGTACCGGGGGTATAGCGACCCTGCTTGGCCGTGCTCCGATCCGCCACAAACTCCAGTGGGCCCCGGCCGATCTCGACATAATTGAGCAGCGTACTCCCCTTGGCCGAGGCCCCATAAGCGGCCAAACGCCGGCCGGCTCCTTTCAGCTGGCCGACCAATGAGCGGAGACTTTCTTTCAACCGGACGACCGAAGCGGCAAAATCGCGGTAGTAAGCGAATCGATCCACCCCCCACTCGGCCTCCTGATGCAGCAGCCCAGCGACCCGCCCTTGGGGGGCCTCGTGTGCATCCCCATGGCCGGCGAATAGTCGCAGGGAGCCGCCGTGGATCGGGATCTGTTCCACGTCGCGAATGACCAGCCCGTGGCGACGGAAAAGGCGGTCCAGAGCTGTCAGGGAAAAATAGCACAGGTGCTCGTGGTAAATGGTGTCGAATTCGCAGCGATCGACCAGCTCCTTCACGTAGGGGACCTCGATCACGGCGATGCCGTCGTCCTTGAGGATCGTACAGATGCCGCGGACGAAACCATTCAGGTCGGCGACATGGGCCAACACGTTATGGGCGTGGAAGACGTCCGCTTGCTTGCCTTCGCCCCGAAGTCGCTTGGCCAGGTCCGTCCCGAAGAACTCCGCCACCGTGGGAATGCCGCGCTGTTCGATGGCGACCCTGGCCACATTCGCCGCCGGCTCCACGCCCAGCACTGCAACCCCGGCCCGGCGGTAATGTTGGAGAAGGTAGCCATCGTTGCTCGCCGCCTCCACGACCAGGCTGCCGCTGCTCAGTCGGCGCGTGGCGATTAAACGATCGGCCAAGCTGCGCGCGTGCTCCACCATGGTATCGGAGAACGACGACAGGTAGACATAGTCGCGGAACAGCTCCTCAGGAGGTACGGTAGCCGTGATCTGCACCAGGCCGCACGCTGTGCAGAACACCAGCTCAAGTGGGTAAGTGGGCTCCGGTTGGTCGAGCTGCTCCGCGGTCAGAAGCGCGTTCGCCAGGGGTGTGCACCCCAGGTCCAGGATGGACAGCAACCCGGCCGCGTCGCATGATCGACATCGTTCGATGGGTTCCCTCATTTCCCCTCCTCGAGCAGATGGCGATACCATGCTATGGTACGCTTCAAGCCCTCGTCAAAACTGAAAAGGGGTGTCCAGCCGAGTTCCCGCCGAGCCTTCGCTGCGCTCAGATACTGGTGGGGGATTTCGTGAGCGGCACTGTCGAGGATCTCTGGTTCCAATCGGGAACCCATTTGCCGAAGGATTTGCGCCACGACCTGGAGAACGGTATACTGCTGTTCGTTGGAGAAATTGAAGGCTTGGCCGCATAGGCTGGGATCCTCGGCCAAGCGCTGGGCCAGAAGCATGTACGCAGCCGCCCCATCTTCCACATAAAAGTAGTCGCGGATGTAGCGGCCATTGGAACGGATCACGGGTCGTTGGCCCCGGAGCACGGAGCGAATCGTCCCTGGCACAAGGCGATTCCAGTTCAGATCACCGCCCCCGTAAAAGTTCCCGCACCGGGTGATGACCACGGGCACAGCGAACGTGGTGGCATACGTCTGTGCGATCAAGTCCGCGCACGATTTGCTGACATCGTAGGGGTGGCAGCCGCGCAGCGGTACCGATTCATCGTAAGGCAATTGGTCGTGGATGCCATAAGCCTTATCGGAGGAAGCCAGAACGATTTGGCGAACCCGGGGACTGCGGCGACAGGCCTCCAGAACGATCCAGGTACCGGCGATGTTCGTTTCAAACGTGCCGAGCGGGCCGGCGTTGGCCGTGCCCACGATCGTTTGCGCCGCCAAGTGGAATACCGTATCAATCTCGTATTCGACGAGACATCGCTCCATCAAGGCCTGATCGCGCACATCGCCGCGCACGACGGTGACTCGGCTAAAGAGTCCGGAACGCGCCAGTTCGCATTGCGGCACCCAATCTCGAACCAGGCACACAACTTGGGCGCCCGCATCCAAAAGGCGGCGAACGAGCCAGCCTCCGACCAAGCCGGTTGCTCCCGTGACGAAGGTAGCACGGTCCCTCCAAAACGCGCTCATTTCCACACCTTCCACGGTGCTTCCCCGCGCTGCCAGTAATCTTCCAGTACGCGCTTGTCACGGAAGGTATCCATACACTGCCAGAACCCGGCGTGCTTGTAGGCGGCCAGCTGGCCCTGATGGGCCAAGTGTTCGAGCGTTTCGGCTTCGAGGCTTTGCTGGTCGGAGCGGAGGTAGTCGAAAATGGCGGGTTCGAACACCAGGTAGCCGCCGTTGATCCACCCCTCGCCGGCTTGGGGTTTCTCCGTGAACTCGGCCACCATCTCTCCATCAAAGATCAGTCCGCCGAAGCGGGCCGGCGGCCGGACGGCGGTAACGGTCGCGATCTTGCCCTGACGGCGGTGAAATTCGAGCAGGTCACACAGGTTCAGATCGGCGACGCCGTCGCCGTAGGTCACCATGAAGGTGGCGTCGTTGAGCCAGGGGGCCAGCCGGCGAACCCGCCCGCCGGTGTTCGTGCTCAGGCCGGTCTCCATCAGGTGAACGACCCAGTCTTCGCAAGTGCGGTCCAGCGGCCTGACCCGGTTCGTCACGCAGTCCACCGTCAGGCTGCCGTTGAGCGCGGCGTAATCGATGAAAAAGCGCTTGATGTACTCCCCCTTGTATCCGAGGGCAACATAGAACTCCTTGAAGCCATAGTGGCTATAGTGCTTGAGGATGTGCCAGAGGATCGGCCGGCCGCCGATTTCGACCATCGGCTTGGGCTTGACTTCGGTCTCTTCCGCCAAGCGCGTTCCCATGCCCCCCGCCAGGATCACGACTTTCACGCCAGCTCCTCCGCAAAAGACTCGGCCCTTTCAGACCCACGCTCGTCGGTCCAGGGAAGGATCGGACGCACCACGCCCGGCATGGGACCGGCATACTCGCCGCGGGCAGAGTTGCCGTCCAGGCTATCTACCACCTCGAAGGCCACCGCATCCGGTTCCAGAACGTGGACGATTACAGGGTTCAGGGTGCTGATGCCCACGTTCACCGACAGTGTCCCCTCCGCGAGATAGTTGCCGGGTATGCGGACCGTGCTGCGATAGCGACCCCGCGGCCGCGGACGGCGTCCCCACTGCCCGTGGCCGGCATTGACGATGAAGGCACAGATGCCGTCATCGTTATAGAAATGCAGATTGGGCACCAGGACGTGCCCGTCCCTCAGTACTTCGAACTCCATCTCGATACTGACGGGCCGGCGAATATCCACGGTCGCGTGAACTTCGTGATCGTCGCTCCGGACGCGCACGGCACACAAACGGACCACATGGTTGCCGGGGCGCCGTTCGGGATCAGGCCACACGCGGGCCGCCGACCCGTAGGCGCCGCCATGGAGGTAGGTCCGCGCGACCTCATGCGTGCAGCCGTGTACGGCCACCTGGCCGTCGTGCAGCAAGAGCGCCCGGCTGCACAGGCGGGTAACGGCCTGCATGTTGTGCGATACGAAAAAGACTGTCCGACCTTGCGACCCGACGCTCTCGATCTTGTTCAGGCATTTCTTCTGGAACGTTGCATCCCCGACCGCCAGTACCTCGTCGACCAAGAGAATGTCCGGCTCGAGATGGGCGGCGACGGCAAAAGCCAGCCGCATGTACATGCCGCTGGAATAGTGTTTGACCGGTGTATCGAGGAACTGCTCGACCTCGGCAAAGGCGACAATTTCGTCGAACTTGCGGCGAACTTCCGCCTGGCTCATGCCGAGGATCGCTCCGTTGAGGAAGACATTTTCCCGCCCGGTCAGCTCGGGATGGAATCCGGTGCCCACTTCCAGAAGCGATCCGACGCGGCCGTAGATATCTACAAAACCCTCCGTCGGCTCGGTAATTCGCGAAAGGATCTTCAAGAGTGTGCTCTTGCCTGCGCCATTGCGGCCAATAATGCCAAGTACTTCGCCCTGTTTGACCTCGAAGGAAACGTCTTTGAGGGCCCAGAACGTGCTTTTGCCGTTGGCACGCTGGCCGTCGGAGGATCCGAATCCCGATCGCAACCGGCGAACCGGGACAGTGAGCCCGCGCATGATGGATTCGCGCAGAGACTTGTACCGCTCTCTCTGGCCGATGCGGTACTGCTTGCCCAGACGGTTTACAGCGATCGCTATCTCAGCCAATTCGATCACACCACATCGGCGAACGTCTTTTCCATCCGCCGGAAATAATAGAGTCCGCTGACTAACAGGGCCAAAACCACCAGGAAGGACGCCACCACCGCTGGCCAGGGAGGCTGCCCGCCGCCGATCAGGCTCCAACGGAATCCTTCGACGACCCCTACCATCGGATTCAGGCCGTAGACCCATTGCCAGCGCGGAGGAACGATGCTGCTCGGGTAGGCAATGGGCGTCGCGAACAGCCAAAATTGGATCAGGAATGGAATCGTGTACCGGACATCCCGATAAATCGCATTCACGGCTGATAGCCAAAGTCCCACGGCCAAGGCGGCCAGCACCGCGAAGAGCATGAAGAACGGCAACGCCAGCACGGCTCCCCCGGGCAGCACCCGATAATACGCCATCAGCCCGGCCAAGAGGACCATGCTGATGCCAAAGTCAACCACCCCAGACAGGATCGGGGAAATCGGGATCAGCAAGCGCGGAAAATAGACCTTGGTGAGCAACCGTTGTTCGGCGACGACACTGTTGCTGGCCTGGGTCAGGGCGTAACTGAAGAGCTGCCAAGGCACCAGGCCGCACAGCACGAAAACCGGATACGGAACGTCGGCCGTTTTCTGATCAAAACCGCCGAGCCGGCCGAAAAAAACACTGAACAGCAGCATCGCCATCAATGGCTGAAGCACCGCCCAGGCAACTCCGAGCAGGGTCTGCTTGTAGCGGACCTTGATGTCGCGGAGAGCCAAAAACCACAGCAGCTCGCGGAATTGCCAAAGCTCACGTAGGTTCAGGGCTTTCCACCCCGGCGTCGCCTGGATGCGCAACCGAGGAAGCGGCCGGACCGACAGCGTCGCAGACTCCGGCGGGTGGGTTTCCGCCACAGCGGCGGCTGGCGTGAGCTGGATCGACATCCGCAAATCTCTTATCTAATCCGATACCATTGGCTACCGTGGCGGCGTAGGTCGCGCAGCATACCGAGACACGAGCCCGCCACAGACCGGTCCTCTATCTCAGCCCCAGGAGTCGGCGGAACAAATTGCTTCGCGAGTGCTGGGAGCGGCTTTTTCGACGTCGCTTTTTCTTCTTCTGGTCGGCCTGGGAGGATGCTTGATCGGCGGACCCGCTTTCTTTTCCGTTCCCAGCCGATGCCTGGCTTTCGTCCGCCCGCGGTGCTCCCTCGGCCATCCGGTCAGGATAATATCCTTCCTCGCCGTTCCCGTTGTGGTAGTTATCCGTGTAGCCATATCCCTGACCAGACCGGTAATGCGTATAACCATAGCCGTAGCCATAGCCATAGCCATAGCCATAGCCGCCGACGCCATGATGGCGTTCGATGCCGTTGACCACGACGCCAAGGACGGTGACGCCGAGAGTGGAGAGAATTTCGCGCGCCCGTTCCGCGCTTGGCCGGCCGTTCTTGGAGATGCGCAAGGTGAGCAGGACGCCATCGACACGAGGGGCAACCACGCACGGGTCCGTAACTGCCAGGAGTGGCGGAGTATCCACGATGATAAAATCGTACTCCAAGCGGGTCGCATCCAGGATTTCCTTCAAGCGCGGCGACGTAAGGAGCTCCGCCGGGTTGGGCGGGATGGGACCGCAGGGAATGATCGACAGGCCGGGGACGCAGCAAGGCTGGATCGCGTCTTTCAGCTCGGCCTCGCCCTGGATAATCGACGCCAAGCCGACCCGATCAGAAAGTCCGAAGACTTTATGCAAGCGCGGCCGGCGCAGGTCAGCGTCGATGAGGAGCGTCTTCTTGCCAGATTGCGCGATCGAGATTCCCAAGTTGGCCGCGAGCGTGGTTTTGCCGTCGCCCATCTCGGGGCTCGTGACCTGGACGACGCGGTGATCTTTGCCGTGCATGCTGAAATACAAGGCGGTGCGAACGCCGCGGTAGGATTCCGCCTCCTGCGACCGGGGGCGGTGATATGCCCACAGGAGCGCTTGTTCGCCAACGGTTTCGGGGTCGCCGTCCATGTCCAGAGAAAGCGGCTTGATTTGCGGAATATGTCCGACAATCGGCAGGCCCAGACGGCGGCGAACCTCTGCCGGAGACCGGAAGCTCTTATCGGTGCGGTCTGCCAGATACGCCAGTCCAAAACCACCGAGAAGCCCCAGGAAGATCGATGCGGTGAAGATGGGCAAGGCTTTCGGTTCCACGCGGTAGCCCTGTCCGGCTGGACTGACGGTTCGGGCGTCGTAGCCACCAAAATCCTTGACAAGGTTAATCTCCTGAAGACGCTTGATGATGCTTTGATAGAGTTGGAGGGTGCGGTCGATGTCGCCGCGCGAGATTTCATCACGAATCTCGTCGTTGATTACTTTCCGGGCTTCATCGTACTGGGTCTGGAATCGCGTGGCGAGGAGCTGCTCGAACGACTGGATGTCTTCCAACT
This sequence comes from Gemmataceae bacterium, assembly GCA_035295665.1. Lineage (GTDB taxonomy): Bacteria > Planctomycetota > Planctomycetia > Gemmatales > Gemmataceae > DATGIQ01. The sequence goes on from DATGIQ010000373.1 coordinate 31,929, forward strand.
CTTGTTGCAGCGCTTGTTTGTAGCGATCAATCGATTCGGTCGGGGACTCATCTTTGTTCTTTAGATCTCGTGCAAGCCCTTGTTGATCCTGGAATTTGCGCGTGAAGTCGATCCGTTTGCGCAGCGATTTCAACTGGGGGTAATTGGGACCAAACTCATCCTCCAACTCCTTCTCCTGGGTGAGCAGAGTTAGTAGCTTTTCCTGTGTCAACATCGCAGTCGACCCGGCGGACGTCCCGGTGAGCGAGCGCTTGTTCGGCTCGGCAAGCGGGCTGGTGGACAGGTCGGGGAGCATCGCCAGCAACTCCGCGGGATCGCGCCCGTTTTTCAAGGCCTTGTCGATCGTGGCCAAACGCGCCTGGATTTCGGCTTCCCGGACGAGAAGCGATCCCCTTCGCGATTCAATGCTGGAGAGTTTTTCTTGGGGGAAGCTTGCGCCATCCTTACCCCGCGACAGAAGAGGGGCGTTCAGGCGAAACGTGCGGTATTCGTCTTGTTTCTGAGCCAGGTCTTTTTGGAGCACGTCCCGGGCTTTGGTAATCAGGTCCACGGTGTCGTCACTGACGTTTTTGTAGGTCTCGTCGAGGAAGTCCTTGTAGCTGTCGATCACCGCGTTGAGGATCGTGGCGCATTCGTCGGCTGCAACGCCATGAAAGGAGAGGTTCAAAATGTTGCTGCTCACTGCCGCTTTCTCAAACTCGCGCGAAACGGCCAGAGAGCGAATGATGGCGCTGGTCGGGTCCCCCAATCCGGCATACGACTTCAGACCCTGGGACTGCAGCTTCTTGGCCGCCCGGCCGATGATGAGCGGACTCTTGATGAGTACCAGGTGTGTGGACAGGTAATCCTCATAGTAGGACATGCGCGGGTCGGCCCCCGTCAGGGGAAACGCATTCGGCTGTTTTTTGATGACGAGCACCTGGGCATTCGATTGGTAGATGGGTGTCTGCATCGCATAATAGAACGAGCCCAACGCGATGCCGACGACGAGCCCCAGGGCGAGCAGGGATATCCGCCGCAAGGCGATCTCCCAGACGTTCACATGCGCTCGTACCTGCGCTTCAAACGCTTCGGCCTGGTTCGGACCTTCGTTCTGCAACATGCTAGATACTACCTCGTTGGGTTTTATCGAAGAAGCTTCTTGTCGAAAGGCGGCAGTGGCCAGACGAAGGGGCGGGCTGCATCACCCGGTTACCTGGCCACACCATTGGTTTTGTCGGCCACGGCCACGGAGCCATTTTTCGCATGACCGATGTGGTTCGTGCCGTTGCCGAGGGTTGCGACCGTCGCCTCGATGCTTTCGGCGAACTTCATGAGCGTGGCGATTTGCGCCCACACCGGTTCGGAGCCCTTGCCCCCGACCACTTCGAGTCGCCCCGTCGATTGCCCGCCAACCGTGAGCGGGATCTCCGCACGCCATTCGTCCATGCGCTCCGCTCCGGCATCCTGCGGATAGTGCCAGATCGCATGGTATCCTTCATAGAGAGCCGGCATGTTCACGTCGAGACGGATCATTCGCAGGTTTAGCTCCCCTGCACAGGCAGTCAATTTGCCCCAGAGTTCTCCCCAGTCGGCGGAGCCTTGCAAGCGAATTTCCGTCTGATGGGCCTGGTGATTATGAGGCGGAAGTTGTAGGAGCGAAACCATGCCCGTCATCAAGCAATTCTTGACCAGCATCAACTCTGCGAAGCCGAACAGCCGCGTGATGATGTAGACGCCAACCACCGCCAAGGCGGAGAAGACCGCCAACAACTCGCTGTGGAAAGAAACACTTGCCAACGCCCCCACGGCTGTACAGAGACACGAGCCGGAGATCCAGAACAGGGCCCGACGGGTCGAAAACCCGCGGCCCAGGAGGCAGTGGTGGAGGTGTCCGCGGTCGGCAATGACGAGGCTGCGGCCGGTTAGTTTGCGGCGGATTACAGCGGCCGCCGTGTCAAACGCGGGAATGGTCAGCATCGCCACCGGGGCCACCAGCGCCACCGTGGCGGGACCTTTGAGGTTGCCGCGCAGGGCCAGCGCGCCGATCACGAAGCCGACCAGCATGCTGCCCGAATCGCCGAGAAAGATCGTGGCAGGAGGAAAATTATAATGGAGAAAACCAACCAGGGCCCCGGCCAAGGCGGCTGCTACACAGGCCGCCGCATCATGGCCACTCAGGACGGCCATCACCGCCAACGCCAGGCAGATGATCACGCCCACCGAACTCAACAGCCCGTCCATTCCATCCAAGAGGTTGAGGGAATTGATCGTACTGAGAAGCCATAGGATCGTGAACGGCACGGCCAGGAATCCAAGCTCCCATTGCCAATCAAAGAGTCGAATTCTCTGGACGACTAATCCGGAGGCCATGACGATGCAGACCGCGCCCATCTGCCCGAGCAATTTGTGCCTCCAGCGAAGGCAGCGAAAGTCGTCAGCCAAGCCGACGGCCACGATCACGATGCTCGCGAGCAAGAATCCCGGGAGGAACAGTTCTTGCTCCGCGAACCAACCGTGGGCGGGCCCGGGGCCGATCAGCGAAACAGCCAGGCCGCCAAAGAGCGCTCCGCACACGGCGATTCCGCCGGCCACCGGAGTCGGCTTGCCGTGGATTTTGCGTCTTCCGTCGGGCTGATCGACGGGCCCGAAGCGGTCTGCAAAAGCGCGCACCAAGGGAGTCAGCAGCAGGCAGAGGCCGAAACTAGATCCGAAGACAACCAGTAGCGCAGTCAATTCGCACCCGACTTTGCCCGTGCGCGGCGTTCACCCCTCCCACACCGATCAGGAACGGGGACTCCGCGCAGTCCAAGAATCAAACGTACGTGGCGGTTCAAAACGATTAGTGTGTTGCCGGAAAACGAGCGGAATGATGGTGGATAGGCTATCGTTTCTAAAGGCCTGACCCGTTCGCTGGCGGACGCCGCTGTCCTAGTAAGGCGATCCGGTCAGGGCACACTCCGTCCCCGTCGGTTGCGCAGCCATAGTCACGCACCGAAAACCTGGTAGGGGAACCGCTGCCATCATTCGGTCCTCCTTGACTGCACGGCGCGACCGCTACACGGAGGCGAGCCGGGCCGGGTCCATCCTGGTTGGCCGCAGCACCGTCTGGCGGTAAGCAAAGAGCTCGTGCAAGTCCCGCGGTCGTACCCGCATCACGCAAGCCTCAACTCCCTGCGGAAGGCGGGCGGCGGGGTACTTGCAGTTCACTCGATACCCCGTCCGGGCGCTACCCCAATCTTCCGCAGATCGGACAGGGGGGCGAACTGGATTTTCTGCCCGAATGCGCAGCGCATCGAGATTCTCTCATTCGCTTCTCGAAAGCGCTTGCCAAGCAATACGGCCCTCCGGGAATCCGCTGGAATAGAGAGAACGGCTTCCACGGGAGCCAGGCCAAACAACGTCAAAAGTATGGAGAGGCGAACGTCCCTGTTGCAGGGGTGGGACGGACTACTACAGCATTGTACCGATGGTAGTCAGAGAACTAGCCAGCAAACATGCTTCGCGAGATCCCTCGAAGGCATCGTGCATGCTGCCTCGGACATCGTTGGCCTCAAGGCATTGCCGGGGTTCTCCATGCCCCTCTACTTTTACCAGCCAGCATAGCCCAAGTCAAATGATTTTTTAATGTATTCTCGTTCCGCAGCCTGGAACCGCGGCACTCCGCGGACGCGTAGTTCCGATCCAGATACCGCTACTTTGGACCACCCCTGCGCTGGCTCTACGGGACGACGACGTTGGTCGAGCCGGACTCATGCGGTCCGTGGATGGCGAGCCAGTTGAAGGTGAACTTGAAGACGGTGGTGAAGTAGCGGCTGAAGGCTTCG
>DATGIQ010000374.1:0-8978 GCA_035295665.1 Gemmataceae bacterium
GCGTACCGAATTCCACGGTGGAGACGGTCTTCCAGATCCTCACGGCAACCAATAGCTTTGCCCAGGGAGGAGAGCCGTGGGGCAGCAATACCACCCTCCGCAATGAAGGCTACAGCGTCTTCAGCGGCATCAACGGCGGCTGACGTCTCCACGCAGCCGGGGTCGGAGACGTGCGCCGAGCGTAGAGTCCGCCGTCGGCGGCGAACCGTGGGACAGCGATGTCGTGTTCCAACGATCCGTGATCAACTCCTTGGCGGCATCGAAAGCACCCACGAAAATCATGGCCTGATCGACCGTCAACAGTGCGTTGAGGTTACGCAGGCGCCGCCATTCTTTCAAGTTTCCGCGCGTCCCACGTCGGCATTGTCGTCGCAAGTCAGCAACTAGGCACGGACCATCACGCGGCCACCATAAGGCCCCCTTTGTCGCCGGCCGGAGATTGCAAGTCCTCTCAGCCGCTACTCTCCGGCGTCTTCAACGCAAACTCCGAGCGGCTGAACCACCACGCTGAAAAGATGGTGACGGCCAAGCTCGCAACAACCACCGTCTCAACGCACTTCGGCGCGGCGGGCATCGTCGCCAGGTCGAGCTGCCAGGCGCGGACCCACTGGCGCTGCATCAGATCCGGAAGCTCGAGCCAGCGCAGGATCAGAACGCGGAAGTAATAAACGACCGTCAACGCCCGGCCGACGAATGCGACGTTGGCGATTACCCCTTCCAAGAGGACGATGTAGGCCACACCGGCGATCAGAGTATGGCGGAACAAGAGTCCGAGACAGCCGAACAGCGAACAGTAGCCGAGTTGCGCGAGCGCGAGTATCACCACGGTCTTCCACGCTCGTCCAGGCACGATTTCCGTCCAGAGCTGGGGCGTGCCCCAATAGATGGCTAGGTAAAGAGTGAACGTGAAGAAGCCGATCAAGAAGACGCAAACGAGAAGAGTCGCCAGCCACTTGGTCAGGTAGATAGTCCACTTGGGGAGCGGCCGCAGTAGCAAGTAGGTGAGCGTTTGTCCTTCCACTTCGTCTTGAATCATGCCGGCAGCGTAGAGGAGAGCGGTCAGGGGTGCCAGGGCATGCGGGATCAAGCCGAAAACCAGGGCGAATTCTAGGATATCAGCGGGAGCGGGCCGGCTCAAGGAGCGTAGCATGATCGCCAACACGCACGGCAAGGCGAGGAGCAGCACGAGTACCACGAGTCTCCGGCCATGCGTGTGCTGCCGCAGCGTTAGCCAAAACAGCTCACCGAAAGACGCCAAGCGGCTGGCGAGCGGCAGGCGCAGCTCAGAGACGGAGACAGACGGAGCGTGAGTCGCTTGGTTCATGCGGTTACCAGGTACTTGAAGACCGCTTCCAGGTTGTCGTCCTCGGAATAGACTTCGCGGATGGCGGTGCCGTTTTCGAGAGCCAGGTCCGGCAGCCGGGTGTAGAAGGCGTCTGGTTGGCGGGTTTCCACTAGAATCGCCGAGTCCCGCGTCAGGAAATGGATCGCCTCCACGTCGGCGCAGGCGACCAGCTTGGCGGCCAAGGCGCGGTAATCCTCGCACACCAGGACAATCCGGTGCGGATGCGTATCGATCAGGTCGCGAATCTGCTGCACGTGCCCCTCGGCCACGAGCCGGCCGCGATGCAGAAGGACGATATTCGGCGTCAGGGCCTGCACTTCGTGCAGGACATGACTCGAGACAAGCACGCTGCGCCCTGCGCCGTCCAGGTTGCGAATGACATCCATGAGATCGCGACGTGCCACCGGATCGGTTCCGGTAAATGGCTCATCCAGGAAAAGCACGCGCGGCTCGTGCACCAGAGCCTGGGCCAGCTTGGTGCGTTGGCGCATCCCTTTCGAATAACCGCGAATCGCCCGGTTCATGTTTTCGGCCATGCCGACCAGGTCCAACGCCTTCTCCGTGGCCGCGGCCGCCGCGCCGCGAGCTATCCCGCTGAGCCGGGCACACGTGTGCACGAAATCCCAGCCGGTCATCCATTCGTAGAATGCGTCCTGTTCGGGACAAAGCCCGACGTGCCGGTTCAGGGCCGGATTACTCCAGACCGATTGTCCAAGAACACGAACGGTTCCCTGGCTCGGCCGGAGTTGTCCGGTGGCCAACTGCAACAGGGTAGATTTCCCCGCGCCGTTAGGACCGAGCAGGCCGGTCACACCCGCGGGAATGCGCAGCGTGAGCTTGTTCAGCCCGATTACGTTGCCGTACCACTTGGAGACCCCGTCGAACTCGACAACCGGGGTCACTTCAGCCGGTCCAGCGATTGAATTCGAAACGTCAAGACGCATAACGAGAACACCAGCAGGCCGGCCAAGATCCCCGCCGACCAATACCACGGATACTGTGCGACAATCTGGTTCGCGAGCCGTCGTTCACTAGTTGGCTGTGCGAGGAGAGCCGCCATTTGGGCGCGCTCACGGGGATTCATCCCCAGAGCCATCATTGGCCCCGCAAGTCGGCGGGGCCGATCCACTTCCCGTCCAATGGTCACCCACGCGGAATCGGTGCCGAGCAGAAGGTCGGCGAGCCGGTCGAGGTTCGCCGTATAGGAGATGGTCGGCCGCCAATCGCGGTCGGCCACTTCAGCCCACGCCGCTTCCCCGCGTGCCTGTGCCCGGCTAAAGACCTGGAACTGGGCTTGATGATATTTCTCCCACTCGGCGCGATTCTTCTGAAAATTCCCCTCCGGAGGCCGATTTCCCTTCCGCCACTCCGCCATCGCCTCATTCCGGTATTGCGAAAAAATGGTCTCTCGGTGGATCACCGTCAGTAAGCCGGCGACGGTGGTGGTCACGATCCAAAAGCCCATCCACGTCAAGCCAACATAAATGGACCGGCGTGATAGGGACGATAAGGCCAACATGAATGTGCCGGCCGATACTGCGATGATCAGGCCGTATAAGAGACTGGCTCCCAGAAGCGGATATGTTTGCTCGATGATGCTGAGCTGGAAACTAAAGCCAACTCCCAGAACATACGCCAGGACCGCCGGCATAATCACGACAGCGGCAACAAACCAGCCGATCACTCCGAGCTTCCCGACCAAATAATCAAAACGGCGCAACGATCGAGAGAAATAGAGAGGCAAGGCGTTGAAGCGGAGATCGCGGCTGATGAGGTTCGGCCCGATCAAGAGAAGCATCAACATGCTGATGAACAATTCCGCCTTGAAGAAGAAGGAATAAGCGATGGTCCAGACGGCAAGGCGGAAGTCTTGCGGTTGCGCGATCATTTCCGCGGGGAGCACTCGCCTCAGCAAAGTGAGGACCGATTCCGCTTGCTGCTCCAGGAGCCCCCAGACGGCCAGCACCGCGATCAGAGCGATGGCGGGCACGTAAGCGACCAGTAGAAACAGGCGTACAAAGCGATTCCTGAGCTGCGCGCGCACACCGTGTCGGGTGATCGTCCACCAACGCCAAAGGTGGCCGGAAAGCGTCCCTTCCCAGTGTTGATAGCCTTGGTCGAAAATGGGCATGATAGCCTCGGTTGGCCGCGTCAGCCTTTCTCCTCGAGGGCATTCAGGAAGACTTCCTCGAGCGTGCTCCGCTGGGGGCGCAAATAGCGAATCTGAACGGCCATCGATTGTGCCAGTTCCCAGAGCATGGTCTGGCTCCGCCCCTCCGGCAGCCGCACGCGCACCAGATCGTCGTGCATTTCAGTTTGGCAGCCCCCCTCGTCAAGGCGGCGGGCAAAGCGCTCGCTGTCCACCTTGAGGCGCACGTCGAAGGCGCGGGCATGGGCCTGTTTCAGCTCATGGATCTTTCCCGCAGCCAAGAGTTCCCCGCGCCCGAGCACCAGGACGTGATCGCACACCGATTCGACGTCCGGGAGCAGATGGCTCGAGAAGAGGAGGCTCATCCCTTTATTGTGGGCCAGATCGCGCGCCAGCTCGAGAATTTCTTGCCGCCCGGCCGGATCCATGCCGTTGGTCGGCTCATCGAGGATCAGGAGCCGGGGATCGTGAACGATCGCGGAGGCGAGCTTGAGTCGTTGCTTCATGCCGGTCGAATACGACTCCACCGGCCGATAGCGTGCCTCCCCCAGGCCGACGTAGTTGAGCACCTCGTGGGCGCGCTGCATGGCGTCGGCAGCCGCCATGCCGCACAATTCGCCTGCATAACTGACGAATTGCACGCCAGGGACAGCGGGGAAGAGACACTCGTCTTCCGGGACAAAGCCGACGGCTTGGCGGATGTCGAGCTGCCGCTTGCGGATATCGAGGCCGAGCACTTCACCGGAGCCGGAATCGATGCGGATCAGGCCAAGCAGGGTGCGAATCAAGGTCGTTTTGCCGGCGCCATTGGGCCCAAGCAGGCCCGTAGCTCCGGGCGGAGCGTCGACGGAGAGGTGGCACAGAGCCGTGATCGCGCCGTAGGTTTTGGTGACGTTTTCCAACCGAAAGAGCATCATTCCTCCCGGGGCAGACACGGGCTTGCACCTATCTTATTCGCCCGGATTCGACGCGGATTTTGGAGGCTCATCGGCGAAGGCGTCGGTGACCGTAGTGCTACTCGTTACCCCACCTGTCCTATCGGAAATAACCACTGCCGCACATGATCAACTACGGCCGGTAGTCGTTCATCGCTAATCCGCTCTCGATACACGCTCGCCACAGCCTTTGCTGGTCGCGCCCCTGCCCCAAAGCCAGCAGCCACGTTCATTGCCACCTTTCTGGACGCCCTGCCAAAAGCGAGCGGCATCCATACTGTTCAAGCTTTAGCGGCAGTTCGCAGAACCGTATCGAGCCCGCGCGCACGCAGTTCCGCGAACCGCCGCTTTACGAATTCGCCATGCGGGGTTGATCCCACCGAGGGACCAACCCCGCCGCTGTTGTCCGGAGTGCATCACGGCTGCTGAGTATCGCCGTTGATGGGCCGGAAGACGCTGAGGCCTTCGTTGCGGAGCATGGAGTTGGTGCCCCATGGCTCCCCACCCGAGGCAAAGGTGTTTGCCGCCTGGAGGATCTGGAAGACATCGAGCACCGTGAAGTTCGGAACCCCGAAGGCGGCGCCGTTAAACCCAACGTTGAACGAATACGCCCCCATGCCGAACGTGTTCACCGTCAAGCTATACGGCGGTGTACCGGCCACCGGGCCACCCAGGCTCAGGGTGGTGGCGAACTCGTACAGGGCAGCCGACAGCACCGACGCATCCAGCATGTTCGTGTTGAACTGGTGGAACAGGCCCAGGTAGTAGATGGCGATCTGCGAATTGGTGAAGCTGCCCAGATTCACCGCTCCCCCGGCACCGCCATAGAGTTTGGGGAAGGTGCTGGCCAGCCACTGTCCCAAGGTTTGGCCTCCGGCCGTCAGGCCAAAGCGGCGGAGCAATTCTTGACCCACGATGCCGGCCCAGAAGCCGGAGGTCTTGGTCTGCACATTCCCTTGGAAGAACAGGCCCAAGCTGCCGACGCTAAACGTCTCGCTGACTGGCGTGGTGACGCCCTCATGGCTGATGTTGACAACCAGCGTATACGTGCCATTGGCCGCATAGGTATGGTTGCCGCTGACGGTAAAGGCCGCAGTCTTGGAGCCAGCGCCCCCGGTATAGCTGAGCACGCCGGTCGTGGTATCGAGTGCCGTGCCATCCCCCCAGTTGATGCTCACGATCTTGTAATGATTCGCGATCGTCCCGGTATTGTCCGAAGCATTGGGCTCGGCACCGCCGGGATCGGTGAACGTGGCCACCGCCTGGCTGAACAACGGGGACCCAGCGGTGACGCTGACCGCCACCGCGGTGCCCACCAACGCAGGATCGGATACCGTGGCCGTACTGCTCACCGTCTGCGCGGTCGTATTCTCGTGGCTGATGGTCACGGTGATCGCATAGGCCCCTTCTTCACCATAACTATGGCTGGCGCTGACCGTGAAGGTCGTGCCGGAGAGGGTGATCGTGCCGGCCGTAGCCGCGGTACCGTCGCTCCAGCTGATGCTGGCACTGTAGTCCGCCGGCGCCTCTGGCCCACCCGGATCGGTAAAGGTAGCCACTGTCTGCGAGGACGAAGCAGAGCCCTCGGCAGCGCTGACCGAGAAGCCGCCGTTGGCCACCACGTTGGGATTGCTGATCGTCGCGGTGGCGGTCACCGTCTGCGGCGTCGTGCTCTCATGGCTGATGGTTGCCGTGATGGTGAAGGCGCCTTCGTCGGCATAGGCATGAGTGCCGCTGACGGTGAACGTGGTGCCCAGCAGGGTGATCGTGCCGGCCGTGGCGGCGGTGCCATCCCCCCAGGTGATCGTGGCACTGTAGTCAGAGAGCGTCTCCGGCCCACCCGGATCGGTGAAGGTGGCCACCATCTGGGTGCCCAAGGCAGTCCCTTCGGCCGCACTGAAGGCAAAGCCGCCGCTGGCGACCACATTGGGGTTCGCTACGCTGGCCGCGCCGGTTACGCTCTGCGGCGCGGTGCTCTCATGGTTGATGGTGACGGTGATGGTATAGGTGCCTTCGTCGCCATAGGTATGGTTGCCGCTGACGGTGAAGGTCGAGCCGCTGAAGCTGATCGTGCCCGTCTGCGTTGAGGTGTTATCCCCCCAGTTAATGGTAGCGCTATAGTGCGTGCCGTCATTGGCCTCTGCCCCACCCGGATCGGTAAAGGTGGCCACCATCTGCGTGACTGACAGGCTGCCTTCGCTGGCGCTAAAGGCAGAGCCGCCGGTGGCGATCACATTGGGATCGGATACCGTGGCAGTGCTGGTGGCGGTTTGCGGGGTGGTATTCTCATGGCCGACGGTCACGGTGATGGTGTAGGTCCCTTCCTCGGCATACGTATGGCTGCCCGTGACCGAGAAGGTGGTGCTCCCCGAAAGCAACACGATATTGCCGGCCGTGGCGGCGGTGCTATCCCCCCAGTTGATGCTGACGGTGTAGTCAGAGAGCGTCTCTGGCCCAGCCGGATCGGTGAAGGTGGCCACCATCTGGGTGCCCAAGGCAGCCCCTTCGGCCGCACTGAAGGCAAAGCCACCGCTGGCCGTCACAGGCGGATTGGAAACCGTCACGATCGTGGACGCTGTCTGCGCCGCCGTGGTCTCATGGCCGATGGTCACGGTGATGGTGTAGGCCCCTTCCTCGGCATAGGTATGGCTGCCCGTGACCGTGAAGGCGGTACTGCCGCCAGGCAAGGAGATGCTGCCGGTCGTCGCCGCGCTGCCGTCGCCCCAGGTGATGCTGGCACTGTAGTCGGAGAGCGTCTCCGGCCCACCCGGATCGGTGAAGGTGGCCACCTTTTGCGCGGTGAAGCCGCTGCCCTCGACGGCACTGAAGGAGAAGCCGCCGCTGGCCGCCACAGGCGGATTGGAAACCGTGGCCGTACTGGTCACCGTCTGCGCGGTCGTGGTCTCATGGTTGATCGTCACCGTGATGGTATACGTGCCTTCCTCGGCATAGGTATGGCTGCCCTGGACGGTGAAGGTCGTGCCGCTCTGGGAGAGGTTGCCTACCGTAGCCGGGCCGCCGTCGCCCCAGGTGATGCTGGCACTGTAGTCGGAGAGCGTCTCCGGCCCAGCCGGATCGGTGAAGGTGGCTACCGTCTGCGCGGCGGAAGCGGTTCCTTCGCTGGCGCTGAAGGCAAAGCTGCCGGTGGCTACGACGTTGGGATTGGACACGGTGACCGTGAAGGTCTTCTGACCGGTATCGCCATCGGCATCGGAGAGCTGGACCGTGACAGCGTAGCTGCCTTCGTCCGTGAAGGTGTGCATCTGGCTGGGAATGGCCCCCTGGCTGTTGAGCGTGAGCGTGCTGGAACTGCCATCGCCCCAGAGGATCGTGACCGTATAGCTGCTCAAGGGTGCCTGGTCGGTGAAGGAGGCGAGATTGACGGAGAGGGCGGTCCCTTCGACGGCTGCCTGGTTCGCCGGGGCCGTAGAGACGATCTGGTCTTCGAAGGCTCCGATATCGATGACGCCGTTGATGATGCGGGCAAAGGTCGAATCCCGCTGGTCGGTAGCTGCAGCGCCGTTATTATCCCCAACGTCCACCGCAGGGTTGTTGGGGAAGCTCGGATCGCCGGGGAGGGCGAAGCCCAAGGCCATCGTCTGGGTTGGGCCGCCGTTATTGGCCGGCGCCAACAGCCGCGGGTTCATGTTCAGGATGTCGCTGGCTGCAAAGCCGGAGCCGCCCGCTGAGTTGCCGATCAGGTTGTGCCCCTGGGAACCAATGTTCCCCATGACATCTCCGCCGGCGTTGCCCGAGAGGATCGTGTTCCGGGTGCTGAACGTCACTCCGTTGTTGAACAAGCCGCCCCCGCCGAGATTGTTGGCCAGCGTGACACTGAGGAGCGTGATGGTGCCGCCGCCTTGACCAGACACGGTGCCGAAGGCTCCAGAGGTGTTGCCCGTGATGGTGCTGTTGGCGATGGTCGTCGACGCCACGGCCAGGAACTGATCGATGGCGGATACGTTGCCCGGAGTATGGTTGCCCGAGAGGATGCTATTGCTGATGGTCAACGTGGCCTCGTTGAAGATGCCCGCGGCACCGTTGTGCGCCGAGTTGCCCGAGATGGTCGAGTTGGTGATGGTCAGCTTCCCGAAGTTGATGATCCCGCCGGCGTAATTCGGGGCATAGCTATTGGAAATCGTGACATTGTTCAGCGCCAGCGTTCCGGAGTTATAAATGGCGCCGCCATTGAAGCCCGACCGACCCTGGGTGATGGTCATGCCGGAGATGCTGGCCGTGACGAGCTCGTTGATCGAGAACACTACATTGCTGTTGTTGCCGTTGAGCGTCAGAGCGCTGGGACCGGTGACGCCGGGGCCCATGATCGTTTCTGGCACGTTGGTGTTGTATAGTCTCAGAAACGTGAAAGACCCGTTGATGGCCAGGGTGATGGTCTGCGGGGTGGAGAAGACGCCGGTGGTGTCGAACATGACCACGTTGGGCGTGCTGTTGGGCACGAGCGGGTTGCTGCTACTGTTGGCCCACTCGATCGCTTCCCGCAGCGTGCCGATATTCGAAGAATCGCCGACAAGGCCGCCGATGAAGTTGG
>DATGIQ010000375.1:0-23313 GCA_035295665.1 Gemmataceae bacterium
CCACCAGCCCCGTCCTCTATCTCACCAGCCGCAGCTACATCAATCGTCCCACCAACCTGGTGGACCTCAAAGTCTACTCGAATCTGAGCGCGGTGCAGCTCTCCATCAATGGCGTCGTGATCGGAACTGCGACGAGCACCGATCATATCTTCCGCTGGAGCGCTGTGCGGCTGGCACCGGGACCCAACGATGTCATGGTCACGGCGACCGGGCTCAATGGCACCATCTACACCGATGATGTCACCTGGTATGCCCCAATGCAAATGACCGGCGTACCATTCGCCCGAATCAACTTCCAGCCTCTGGGCGTTCCGGTCCCGGCTGGCTACGTGCCGGACTACGGCTACGTTTTCGGATTCCAGGGGAGCGGTTTGCTCTACGGCTGGGACAGCGACAACTCAGCCAACACCTTCGCGCGCGGTGTAATGAGTGATTCGCGGTATGATACCGGGATTGCCATGGAGCAGCCGGCGGGGGGCCATACCTGGCAGATCGCCGTGCCCAACGGCACGTACATCGTTCACGTGGTGGCCGGGGATCCGAGCAACTTCGACAGCGTCGATGAGATTGCGGTGCAGGGGGTGCTCACGATCAGCGGCGGGGTCAACATTCTCAGCCGCTACCAGGAAGCCTGGCGCACCGTGACCGTCACCAATGGACTGCTAACCATCACCAACGCCGGCGGCTCCGCGAACGATAAGCTCGACTTCGTGGACATCAATCAGATCAGCACCGGCTCCGCGGCGGCGCCCCCATTCATGGGGAAAGGGCGCATGTCTCCGTTACCGCTCGCATTGGATGGGGCATGTAGCACCGATGGCCAAAGCCCCTTGTCCAGCCAGAATCTGCTCAACATTCGATTCGGCATGCTGCCTCCGGTCTTGACCGACATTGCCGGTGCTATGATCCCGGAGGGCGATTCAGCGGGCGAAGAACGGCAAACCGTCGCTGCCCGCGGCTTGCGTTCGGAGTCAGCGGATGCACCTCTCGAAATCGCTTTCGATGATCGCCGGCCGGTGCTCGACAACAAGCTGTGGCCGTGATTCTCGAAAACGACTCGCCCCGGCCGTGAGGGAGGGCGGACTTCCCTCTCTGACGGTCGGAGCGAATCTGTCCGAATCCCACGCCCAGTGATTACCCCGTAGCTTTCACCCGAATTCGCAACCAGTTTGCCGATTCTTTGAGCATTGGACGCTCAAGGCGTAGGCTGGAAATGGCCGCCCATCTGCACAGGAACGCGATTTTCCAGCACTCTGGAGTTCAACCTCAAGCATGGCACAGAAAATGCTCGCTGTTTCGCGGGCTGTTTCTGCGCAAAGCACCGCAGCTTCAGCGAGAAGACCCTGGATCGAGTGTACCCCCAGCGAAGCGCATGAAACGCATCGGCATCTTGACCGCAGGCGGCGACACGCCTGCCCTCAACGCGACCATCCACGGCGCCGTGGTACGGGCTAATCAGCGCAAAGTCGAAGTCCTTGGCTTTATCAAGGGCTTCAGCAGCCTGTTCAACCCCCGGGTTCCGCATGTCCGCCTGAATCCGCTGTTCACGACGATTCCTGAGCTGGAGATGACCCGCGGTGGCACGATTATCGGCGGATCGCGTGATTACATTGATGCCCAGGATAACCAAGCGATTGGCGAGGTGATCGAGCGCTTGCAGCGCCTGGGGATCGAAGGACTCATCTGCGTCGGCGGTGACGGCACGCTCAATGGCATGCAGGCACTCTCCGACCACATCCCAACCGTCCTGGCTCCGAAGACGATCGATAACGATTTGGGGCTGAACTACCGGCATGAACCGGACGAGTGGGTCCGCCAGCCTTGCGAGCAGCCGCCGGGGTACCGCTATGTCCGGGGTCCCTCCCGAACACGGTTCGACCTGGAGCACATGGTCAATTATGTGACGCCCGGCTTTGCTACCGCCGTGTTCGTATCGGCCTGGGGCGTCCAGCGCATCCGCACCACGGCCGAGAGCCATCGCCGCATTGCCCTCATTGAGGTCATGGGACGCCACTCCGGTTATCTGGCCCTGGGAGCCGCCTATGGCCAGCCGGACATCGTTCTTGTGCCGGAGCACCCGCTCTGTGTTGACCGGCTCGTTGAGCGTGTTGTGGAAGTCTATGAGCTGCAAAAGAACGTCATCATTGTCTGTGCTGAGGGGATTGTGGATGCCCAGCAGCACGAGCTGGGAGCGGAAATTGCATCCACCGATCCGGCTGGCAACAAGGTCCTGAGCGGAGCGGCCGAGGCCCTTCGGCAGATCCTCATCCAGCGCCTGGGAGACAGCTACTTCACCAGCAAACGTCGCAACGAATCGGCCCGCGCGGCCATCTTCACGCGGAAGGTCGGCCATACCCAGCGCGGCGGCCGCCCCATTTTGTTCGATCGCTTTTACGGTGCGCAGCTGGGCGGCCATGCCGTCGATTTGTTGCTGGAAGGCCACGTCAATGGCGTCTCCATTCTGCTCTGGAACCGGGAACGGGGATTCCATGTCGATGGGATCGACGCCAATGACTTTCGCGACCGCTGGGGGCTCATCCATGCCCGCCGAATGCACCCGTCGTGCTACGACCCGGACAGCTTGCGCGTGTCGCAAACCGGCGTCAATTATCTGCTGCCGATCTTCGCCAATGCCATCGGCCAGGATGACCTCGAAGCCGTTCGCCAGACCCTCTTCAATGCCGCCAACCTGACCCAGCCGTATCACTCCGTCAATACCGATGTCAACAAGCGGATTTGCTTCCTCGATTGACCGCTCATGTTTTCCGCTCTGGAGCGAACGGTGCGCGGGAAACGCCGGAGGACATTCTTCGCCATGATCTCGCAACGGAATGATCGCATGGTGCCCATGGACGCGGATTCCCTTGTGTCAGGAAGCGCTGAGGAACCCGTCGATGCGGTGGTCCAGCGGGCCCTCAGCGCCGACATTCATTTGCTCGGGGACCTGTTGGGCGCAGTGATTCGCCGTTTGGCCGGCGACCAAGCCTTCGCCTTGGTGGAGGGAGTCCGCACCGCGGCCAAGGCGCTGCGGGCCCAGCCATCCCTGGAAGAGGCGCGCCGGCTTCGGGATAGCCTCGATACGCTCGATTTGTCTTCGCTTCGCACCCTGGTCCGGGCCTTCAGTGTTTATTTTGACCTGCTCAATTTGGCCGAGCAGCAGGCGCGGGTTCGCTCCAATCGCCTGCGCACCCTGCGGACGGCGCCGGACCCCTTGGCCGAGAGCCCAGCGGCAGCGTTGCGACAACTGCGGGAGCGCGGCATCCGCGCCGAGCAAGTTGCCGAGCTGCTCCAGCGTGCGCTCCTGTGTCCCGTATTCACGGCCCATCCCAGTGAAGCGCGTCGCCGCACCATCTTGGAAAAACTGCTGGCCATCTCGCATCAGTTGGATCGCCTGGAACACAGCGCCTTGCTGCCGCGCGAGCGGCAAGCGACACTGGCGGCAATCGCAGAAGAAGTGGAGACGTATTGGCTGTCCGATACCGTCCGGGCAAATCGGCCCACCGTCTTACAGGAAGTCGAACATGCCCTCGATGTCGTGGAGGGCACGCTGGTGGACGTGGTTCCGCGCGTCTATCGGGAGCTGGAGGCCGCACTCCAAAGCATTTATCCCGAGCACTACTGGCAGGTGCCCGCTTTCTTGCGTTTCGGCTCTTGGATCGGGGGCGATCGGGATGGTAACCCAAACGTGACGCACACGGTGACCGCCCAGGCGATTCGTGTGCAGCAGGAGATGCTGCTCCAGCACTACCTGGACCGAATCGACGAATTGGGGCGACAGCTCAGTCACTCCGGGAAGCTTGTCCAACCGCGGCCGGCCTTTCAGGAGTCGCTCCAGCGCGACTTGGCCCTTCTGCCGCCCTTTGCCGACGCGATGGAGAACGAGCCGTACCGCGATAAGTGCCGCTGCATCGCCGTCAAGTTGAGTAAGACCCGGGACTACTTCCGAATCCTGGAGCCGCGCTGGACCGCCGAGTCTCAGTGCGTACCGCCGGACGTTTATGGAAGCCGGGCGGAGCTGTTGGCCGACCTGAAGGCGATTGCAGCCGACTTGAAGGAAATCGGTGCCGAGACAGTCGCTGCCGGGCCGGTGCACGATTTCGTCCGGCTGGTAGAGGTCTTCGGTCTGCATTTGCTGACGCTTGATATCCGCCAACACAGTGTCCGCCACGGCAAGGCATTGGCCGAGATCCTGGCGTGGGCCGGCGTGTCGGGTCGCTATGAAAAGCTGTCGCCGAACGAGCGCTTTGACTGCCTGGTGCAGGAACTACAGCAGAAGCGGCCCTTGATCCCGGCTCACTTGATGTTTTCCGCCGAGACCGATGAAGTCGTGCAAACGTTTCGCACCATCGCAGCCATCTTGGAGCAGCAATGTCCCGAAGCGGTGGATACCTACATCGTCAGCGGGACGACCGAACCGGCCCACCTGTTGGAAGTGCTGTTGCTCGCTCGGGAAGCCCGGCTGTTTCGACCGAGCGAAGGAGTGAGCCGCCTGCGCATCGTGCCGCTCTTTGAAACGCTGGATCCGCTACGGCAAGCCGCGACCATCGTGCAGCGCTTGATCAGTTTGCCCATCTATCGGCAGCATTTGCAGCTGCAGGGCGATCTTCAGGAGGTGATGATCGGCTATTCGGACAGCAATAAGGAGAGCGGTTTCTTGCAATCGGCGTGGGCCCTGTATCGGGCGCAGCGGACCCTGGGCGAGACGACCCGGCGGACTGGCATCGCGGTGCAAATCTTCCACGGCCGGGGTGGAGCCATCGGTCGGGGAGGCGGACCGGCAAACCGTGCGATCCTGGCCCAGCCGCGCGGCACCGTCGCCGGCCGATTGCGGATTACCGAGCAAGGCGAAATGATCGCCGACCGTTACGGTCATCCTGCCATCGCGGAACGGCACCTGGGGCAGGTGATGAACGCCGTCCTGTCCGCCAGCCTTGCCAGCCCGGACGATTGCTTGGATCCGGCGTGGGAACGGACGCTTGAACGATTGGCGGAACGTGCTTGCCGCCACTATCGCGCGTTGGTCTACGAGACCCCCGAGTTTTTGACCTATTTCGAACAAGCGACGCCCATCGCAGAAGTGTCCCAATTGAAAATTGCTTCGCGGCCGGCACGGCGGGCGGTCAGCCAGGGCATCGACGAGCTGCGGGCCATCCCTTGGGTTTTCAGCTGGATGCAAAGCCGGCACACGTTGCCGGGCTGGTACGGCCTGGGCACGGCCGTGAGCGAGCACATGATCGAGAATCCCGGTGATCTGCCGGTGTTGCAGCGCATGTACGAGCACTGGCACTTCTGGCGCACGCTCGTGGATAATGCCCAGATGATCCTGGCCAAGGCGGATTTGACGATTGCCCGCCTCTACGCCGACCTGGTGGAGGATCAGGCTCTTGCGACACGCATCTACAATCACATCGCGGACGAATACGCTCGCACCGTGAGCGTCATCTGTCAGGTGACGGGACAGAAAGAACTGCTCGAACAGGCACCCGTTCTGCAGCGATCGATTCTGCGCCGCAATCCTTATGTCGATCCGTTGAGCTTTCTTCAGCTGGTCTTGCTGAGGCGTCTCCGTAGCGGGGGGGAATCGAGCGCAGAACTCATGACCGCGGTGTTGGAAAGCATCAACGGAATCGCGTCGGGACTCAAGAATACGGGGTGAGCAAATGCGAACCGCCGCGAAACAGACAGCATGAACCGGAGGGAGTATAAGGAAGCAATTCACTTGGTTCGAAATCCAGGTCCGTCTCCCTGGCGCGTTTCATCCCTGCTGCAACCGAGGAACGTCCCGAGGGAAGCACCCGGTCCCCCGCTGCCGTCGAGCATGTAGAATGGATCGGCGGGTTCGTTCGAGATCGGGCTCGGTAGCTTTTGATTGGCACCGGTCAACTCCGCAAACTCGCTGTGGGAAAATGCCGCAAGCTGACGTAGCGATTCTGCCGATTCGAGATCGGAGGCCACGCCTTTGCGAAGGACGTCGTGGATATAGATGGGGCGGGCCTGCCGGGCCAGATCCTGGAGGTATTCCAGGATCTGGCCGCGCCGGGTGCGATGCATACTGCGGCTGTTAAATTGCGGTCGTACGATGAGGAGGCCGATTCCTTCATCCTCGGCGACTTGTTGGGCGCGGCCGGTGAAGCCGGAGTTCGTGATCATGAACGCCTTGTGGGCGCCCACCTTCTCGCGGACCTTTTGAAGCAAGAGCACCTCATACTGACGAACTTTGTTATGACCCCGCCATTTCGCATTGGCGATATTGACGTACTGTGCCAAGCCGTCGCCGGTCTCCCAGTAGAGGTCGATCTGGTGTGTGTAAGGCTCGGGGTCGCTGCCATCCGGCCCCGGCTCGCGGCGAGGATTAGCGATGGTGCGCGATACGACTTGGGAAATGTCCAGATGCAACTGGTCGGCGATGAAAAAGCGACACAGTTCCTCATACTGCTGGCTGGTCATGGGCGAGTCCTCGCGATCGGCTCCATCTTCACGCCGAACTAGCTACAAAGTGTATCATAAATAGGGCATTCGTGTCAAGAGTAGTTTCCGAGCCACACCCGTCCGATTTCGCTGAGGCAAGAATTCCTTGCGTTCGCCTCGCTGCCCAAAGCAGCGACCCGGATCCGAAACAAGGACCGCAGCGCCGGACGATGAGGTGTCCACGATCCCGGCCGTCCACGGCTATCATGAACCTGCCTGGGCCCCCCCGGTGGAAGTGCCCGGCTTTCGTTCCAGGTTCAGCTTCATGCACGTGCTCGCCACCCGTGCAACCAGTTTGCCAGTCAGGTCTTTGACATCGCACTCGATGTACCCCAGAGTGCTTCCTGCTTTGATGACCTTGGCGTCGGCGACGAGGGTTGTCTTCTGGACGGCACGAAGAAAGTTGATCTTCAATTCGATGGTTGTGAACGTCTCGCCCGGTCCCAGCAAACTGGCGTAAGCGTATCCCATGGCCGCATCTGCCAAGTCGCAGTAGACGCCGCCGTGCAACGTGCCCATCGGGTTGTAGTAGCGCTCATCGACTTCCATCTCGAAGACGGCATGGCCCGGTTCAATGGACTTCAGGGCGAATCCCAGCAGGCGGGCAATGGGCGGCGGTGAAAGCTCGCCCCGCAAGAGTTTTTGGCCTTGTTCAAACATGGTAGTCATGAGAGCTCGCTCATTGAAAGAATTTTCTATACGGTTTCCTTGACCCGTTGCGGTTGTCCGCTCAGCCTGCGAATCACGTAGAAGAACACCGGCGTGAGAAAGATGCCGAAGAACGTCACCCCAATCATGCCGGCAAAGACCGCTGTGCCGAGAGTGCGGCGCATCTCGGCCCCGGCCCCCTGGGCGACCACCAGCGGCAGGACGCCGAGGATGAACGCAAAGGATGTCATGATGATCGGCCGTAACCGTACACGGGCCGCCTCCACGGCAGCATCGAATGGGGACGCCCCCTCGAGCTGCTGGTCGCGGGCAAACTCAACGATGAGGATGGCGTTCTTGCATGCCAGGCCCACCAGCACGACAAAGCCGACCTGAACGAAGATGTTCACATCCATGGCTGCCAGCGCGATGCCCGTGAGCGCGCTCAGCAAGCACATCGGCACAACCAGAATCACCGCCAGCGGCAGCGACCAGCTTTCGTACAGGCCAGCCAGCACGAAGAAAACCAGCAGGGACCCCAGCACGAATGCACTGAACGGATTCTGCCGGAGGTCGCGAAATTGCTCAAACTTGCTGGCCTGCTTCTGCAGGTAGCTCAGCTCCGTCCACTCATAGGTCATGTTGCGCGGCAGCTCTTTGTCGGACAATCGTTCCATCCTGCGGAGGACGTCGCCGGTGCTTACTCCCGGCAGAGAAGCCCCGTTGATCGGGGCCGCCGGGAACATATTGTACCGGGTGATCTGCACCGGCCCGGCGGAGTCGTGTACGTCGACCACGGCCCCCAGCGGCACCATGTCGCCGTCGGCGTTGCGGACTTTCAGCTGTTTGACGGTTTCCGCATCCGCGCGGAATGGGGCGTCGGCCTGGACGTTGACCTGCCAGGTGCGGCCAAAGCGGTTGAAGTCGTTGACATAGTAGCTGCCCAGGTACCCCTGTAGTGCATCGAAGACGTCGGTCAGCGCCACCCCCATCGTCTTGGCCTTGGTTCGGTCGATGTCCGCGTACAGCTGAGGAGTCTGGGACCGGAAGCCGTTGAATAAACCGACGAGGCCCGGCTGCTGGTTGCCCTGGGTGGCCAGGTTGTCCGCCTGGGCTTGCAGCGCGTCGTAATTGACATCTCCGGTTGCTTCCACCATCAGCTTGAACCCGCCGGCATTACCCAGACCGCGTACCGCCGGAGCCCCAAAGACGAGTACGCGGGCCTCCGGGACCTCGCGCTGAAGCCGTGTCCGCAGACGGTCCGCAATGGCCTCGCCGGTGAGCGACGGATCCCGCCGTTCGTGGAACGGCTTGAGAATGATGAAGATGTTGCTGTAATTCGAGCTGTTGGCGTTCAGGACGAACGAGGTCCCCGGTATGGCCACCGTGTGCGCGACGCCCGGCGTATCGAGGGCGACCTGTTCGACTGCCCTGGTCGCCTCAATCGTTCGCTCCAGCGAGGCGGAGTCGGGTAACTGAATATTCGTCACCAGGTAGCCCTTGTCCTGAATCGGAACGAATCCACTGGGAACGCGCGTGAACCCGAAACCCGTCAGACCAATGAGTCCAAGGTAAACGAGAAGTACGACCACACTAAGACGAAGGCACCAGCCGACAATCCGTCCGTAGACCTGGGTTGTCCGCTCGAAGATCCAGTTGAAGCCGCGGAAGAAATAATCCAGTACGCGGTTTACGGGGCCAATCAGCAACCAACCGAGCGCCCCTCCTGCCAGCGCGCCGGGAAGGAACAAGATGCAAGAGACTCCCCATGCTTGCAAGGTGGCCCGCAAGCCGCCGGGCGCTTCGCCATCCCCTTCGCCCGCAGGCAGCCCCAGCCAGGCGCCCAGCGTCGGAGTCAGCAGCCACGCGGTCGCCAGCCCTCCGAACAGGGCAAAGCTCCACCACGGCAGAGCCTCTTTGGAGGGATGAGCCTGAACCGATCCTCTTTCATCCCTCCCCTCGCTTCCCTGATCCCTTCGCTGGAAGATCCAGGCCGCCCGCGCCGGCGTCATGGTCATCGCGTTGATGGCCGAAATGATCATCGTCACCGAGATCGTCAAGGCGAACTGGCGGAAGAACTGGCCGGTGATGCCGCCCAGGAAAGCGCTGGGCAAAAGCACCGAGCTGAGCACCAAGGTAATGGCAAAGATGGGTCCCGTGATCTCGTTCATGGCCCGGATGGTGGCTTCCCGCACGGGCAGTCCTTTGTCCAGCCAGCGTTCGATGTTCTCCAACACCACGATGGCGTCATCCACCACGATGCCGATGGCCAGCACCAACCCGAACAGGGTCAAGTTGTTCAGGCTAAAGCCCATCAGGCCCATCACGGCGAAGGTCCCAACCAGCGACACGGCCACGTCGATCACGGGCAGGAGCAACGCTTTCCAATCTTGCAAGAACAGCAGGATGACGACGACCACCAGGATGACCGCGTCGCGGAGCGTATGGAACACCTCATTCACCGATTCGCGGATGAACGGCGTGGTGTCATAGATCATGGCGTAATGGAGGCCCTTGGGAAAGCGGGTTTCCAGCTCTCGCATCTTGGCCTTGATGCCGTCGGCCGTGTCCAGGGCATTCGAGCCGGGCAGCAGAAACACGCCAACTCCCGAAGACGGCCGGCCGTCCAGTTGCGACAGCGTGTCCTGGCTCCGGGCCCCGAGGTCGGTTCGGCTGACATCCCGAAGGTAAGTGACTTCCCCGTCTGCGCCCGTCTTGAGAATGATGTTGGCGAACTGCTCCGCCTCGACCAGTCGGCCAAGCGTGCTGAGCGTGTACTTGAAGTCCTGGCCTTTGGGAGCCGGCGGCTGGCCGATCTGTCCGGCCGCCACCTGCACGTTCTGTTCGCGCAACACGCGGATCACGTCGCCCACCCCCAAATTCCGCGCTTGCAGCTTGTCCGGGTCCAACCAAATGCGCATGCTGTAATCTTGTTGCCCGAGGATCACTACATCGCCCACGCCTTCCACCCGAGCCACCGCGTCCTTGAGCTGAATCGTAGCATAGTTGCTCAGGTAGAGGGCATCGTAATACGGCTGGCCAGTCGCCGGATTCTCTTCGGAATAGAGACTGATTCCGAGCAAGATATCCGGCGACCGTTTCTTCGTAGTTACGCCGATGGCCCGGACCACATCCGGGAGCGTCGGCTCAGCAATGGCGACGCGGTTTTGCACCAGCACCTGGGCCATGTTGACATCGGTGCCCAGTGCGAACGTCACATCCAGGGTGTACGAGCCGTCGTTGTTACTCGCCGACGACATGTACAACATTCCTTCCACGCCGACGACCTGCTGCTCGATAGGCGCGGCCACCGTGTCGGCCACCACCTGGGCGTTGGCCCCCGGGTAGTTGGCCGACACCCGCACCGTCGGCGGCGTGATGTCCGGATACTCGGCGACAGGCAAGAAGCCCGCTGCAATGGTCCCGAGCAGGATGATTACAATGGAAATCACCCACGCCAAGACTGGTCGGTCGATGAAGAAACGTGCCAGCATGATTGTCTCCGGTTAGCGGTAACCGCCCGAAATGTACAGCGTCTCGCCGGTGATCCAGCGCGAATCCTCCGATGCCAGAAAGACCGCGGCCGGCCCAATATCCCCGGGCTGGCCGATCCGCCCGAGGGGCGTTTGCGCCTCAACCTGTTTACGCAAATCACCGGTCGATAACCCGGCCGCGTGGACCCCTTCGGTCTCCACCATGCCGGGATTGATGGCGTTGACGCGGATATGGCGCGGTCCCAACTCCGCGGCAAGCGAGCGGGTCACCGCATCGACGGCGGCCTTGGTCGCGCTGTAGACGGAAGCCGCCGGCAGAGCCGACGTAGCGGCCACCGAGCTCATGTTGACGATGCTGCCGCCGGCGGAGCTGAAGTGCTTGACGGCCTCCTGTGTTACAAGAATCAGGCCGAGAACATTGAGGTCGAACATCTTGTGAAAGTGTTCGGGAGTCACAGCCTCCAGTGGCACAAATTCATAAAGGCCGGCGTTATTGACGAGGACATCGAGCCGCCCGAATGCTTCCTTCGTCTGGGCGAAGAGACGTTTGATGTCCGCGGGCTTGGAGACGTCCGCTTGCACGGCGACGGCTTTGCCGCCCCTGGTCGTGATCTCGGTAACGACTTGGTCCGCTCCGCGCTTGCTGGAGGCGTAGTTGACAACCACTGCCGCTCCCTCGTCTGCCAAGTGCTTCGCAATGGAAGCCCCAATCCCCTTGGATGCACCGGTAACAACGGCGACTTTACCCGTGAGTCGTTTCGACATTGCTTTGCTCCTGCAAACAATTGGTTTGGATAACTGCCGGATTACTAACTTCCCGCCTTCGGTTTGTCCGTTTGAACTGGGGACCTCGAGTTCCCCTTCGGCATCTCCACCACGGTTGGTTCCACGATGGCGCCTGGCCGCACCTGCTGTAGGCCCTTGACGATCACGCGCTCACCGGGTTTGAGGCCATCGGTAATCTCGCGCAAGCCGTCGTGAAGCGCTCCGAGGCGAACCGGGCGCGTATCCACCTTATTGTCCTTGTCCACGACATAGACAACCTTTTGCCCCTGATCGGTGTCGAGAGCACGGTCGGAGACGAGCACGGCTCGGTGGGGAAAGCCGATGGGCACACGGACACGGGCGAAATATCCGGTGGTGAGCATCTCGTCCTTGTTAGGGAACACCCCCCGCAAACGCAGGGTGCCGGTCTTGGGATTGACCTGATTATCCACGAAATTGACAGTCCCTTGGTGGGGAAATCTCGCTTCATTGGCCAGGCCAAGCCAGACGGGCAACTCACTGTCGCGGGCCGATTGGGCCTTGCCGTCGTGGATCATTTGGCGGACGCGCTGCACCGAGTGCTCGTCCACGTCGAAGTAAGCGTACATCGGGTCCACCGAGACGATCGTGGTGAGCAGTGTGCCGCCGCCCTGGTCTCCCGACTGGATCAAGTTGCCCACCGTAACGTTGTAGCGGCTGACGCGCCCGCTGACCGGGGCGATGACCCTGGTGTATTCCAGGTCCAGCTCACGTGATGCGACGATGGCCTTGTCGGCCGCAATGTTCGCTTTATCGACGCCCCGGGCCGCGGCCGTCTTTTCCAGGTCCGACTGGGCAACCGCCCCCGTGCGAACCAGCTTGAGATTCCTTTGGTACTCGGCTTCGTCATACGCCAGCTGTGCCTCATCCTGGGCGACCTTGGCCTTGGCCTGGGCCAAGAGCGCCTCATATGGCCGGGGATCGAGCTCAAAGAGGACATCCCCCTTCTTGACGAGCACCCCTTCCTTGAAGTTGACCTTGGCCAGATACCCCCAGACATGTGCGCGCACCTCGACGGAGTCCACCGCAGCCGTTCGGGCGGTGAAGTCTGCGTAGTCCGTGATGTCCCGCTCGACAAGATAACTGACTGTGACCGGGATCGGAGCGGTCGCCGGTGTTTCGTCGGAACGCTGCACGCAGCCTGCCAGACAAAGACATAATCCAAGGACCAGCAAACGCACGGAGGAAAAATGCATCGGTTTCACTCGCTTTCCATGAGGGCGGGTCGGGGTTCGTGTCTGTCCATTCACTCGGCGTGGCGGCTCATCAATCGCGGCCAGGAAGCGGTAAGCGCGTGACCTCCGCGATGATGGCTTTCATCGCGCAGCCGGCGACCATAAACTCGGCCCCCTGGGCATGCAGGGCGGCCAGGAATTCTTTGCCCGCGGCGTCGAGAAACGTAACAGCCCTCAGATCCACGCGAACGATCGGCGGACGCCGGCCAGCCATCATCTTCTGCCAGCAAGCTTCCAGCTCCTGCACCCAAGGCCCCGCCAGCTTCCCTTCGAGCTGGAACGTAAGGCACGCCGGGCTATCGTGAATCGTAATCCGCAGCATGGTTCGTTCCCTGGTGGTCCACTCTCGCGTAGGATTCGGTAGACTCGTTCTTATCCGGAAGCACTTGGCTTCGCACTTCCTCAAAGCAAGGCTCGGGCCAAAGACCCAAAACCTGTCCGGTCTTTTCGTAAGCTGATGGTTCGCAACGATTTGGCAGGCGGCTCTGGCCAGGCACGTTCCTGCGGCGGGGAAAGTGCCGAGGAAAGAAGTGCCGATAGATCGGCAGATGCCGATGGAGCGGCATCACGAGGGACGTGATATGCCGAGCTTTTTCATTTTCGATTGGAGGGTAGTTCGCTTCATCGCCAGGCGGGCCGCGGCGCCATTTGGGCCGCCCAGCACCCAACCTGTCTCTCGGAGAATGGTGAGGATGTGGTCTCGTTCGGCCTCCGCCAAGGTGACCGCCCCGCCCGGGAGCGGGTCGGCCGGCGCCACTGAGGTCTTCAGATCGCCGAGGTTTATACGCAAGGTGGGCCCTGGGGACAATATGACGGCCCGTTCGATGACGTTTTCCAGTTCCCGGACGTTGCCCGGCCAAGGGTACGCCACCAGAGCATCCATGGCTTCGACCGGAATGGTCTCAATTTGTCTGCCCATCCGGCGTGCAATTTGTTGCACGAAATGGTGGACGAGCCGGGGGATGTCTTCACGGCGTTCGCGCAGCGGCGGCAGCACGACCGGGAAAACATTGAGCCGGTAATAAAGATCTTTGCGGTATTCGCCGTTGGCAGCCATCTGTGCCAGATCCCGGTTCGTGGCCGCCACCAAGCGGACGTCCACGCGGAGGGTCTTGGTGCTGCCCAGGCGCTCGAACTCCTGCTCCTGCAAGACCCGCAGCAGCTTCGGCTGCAGTTCCGGCGGAATGTCGCCGACCTCGTCGAGGAACAAGGTCCCCTGGTGCGCCAGCTCGAAACGGCCGACCTTCTGGCTGATGGCGCCGGTGAAGGCGCCCTTCTCGTGGCCAAAGAGCTCGCTCTCCAACAGCCCCGTCGGGATGGCAGCGCAGTTGAGCTTGACGAAGGTGTGATCCCGGCGAGCGTTCAGATGGTGGAGGGCGCGGGCGATCAGTTCCTTTCCTGTGCCGGTCTCTCCGCGAATGAGCACCGTGGAGTCCGTGGGAGCGACGGTCTCTACCTCCTTCAGGATCCGGCGCAGCGCGGCGCTCTCACCGACGATCTCCTCGAAATTGTGTTCGGTGCGGATCTCCTCTTCCAGGTAGACTTTCTCCCGCGTCAGTTTCTCCTTGAGCTTGTCGATGCACTCGAAGGCCAGCGCGTTTTCCACGGCAATGGCTACCTGGTTGGCGACCAGCTGCAAGAAATCCACGTCCCCAGCATCGTAAGCAGCGATCTGCGTGGAAGCGAACCCCAATGCGCCGATGCGGTGCCGCGCCGTCGTAAGTGGGAGATAGCACAAGCTGCCGATGACTTGCTTGAGCGGTTCCAGGAGCCGCGGCCAACGCGCTTCTTCGGTGACGTTGGGAATGATCAGGGATTGCTGAGTCTGCCAAACCCAGCCCGAAGGACCGTCTTCAATCGGAACGATGGATGGGGCATTGATGAAGGAAGATGGTTCCAGGATGTGGCGGCGCATGGTGTTGCTGGCGCGGTCATGCAACACCAGAATCAGAAAATCGAAACGCACCACGCGGTGGAGCCGACCCGCCAAGTCATGGAATAACGCCGGCAGCTCTCGGTGGGAAATGATCGCTTCCGCAACTGCCAACAGTGTTCGGTATTGCTGGCAGGAGACGGTGCTGGCAACTTCGGCCGCACAGCTTTCGAGCGGGGTCTCTCGATTCCAGGCGGCATCATGAATGTGACTCATGACTGGTCGCTCAATCCCGTGAGCGGGAAGGCCGGAAAGAAGCAATCTTGCCCGGCCTCTCCTGCCACGCAGCCATTCGAAACCGCTTGATGCAACGTCTATTGCCGTCCGCCGCGAGGCCCAGGTAGTACGTTTTCCTGGTCCGCGCTCATCAGGGCACTAAGATTTCCGTCCGCGGGCAGGGACTCTTGGCACACTTCGATCTGGTTTTCCTCTCGATTCACGATCCAGTACTGCCCAATGCCGGCTTGTGCATAGGCGCGCTGCTTCGTGGAGCGATCGAAGCGTAAGGAGTTGTGCGCCACCTCAATGGCTGCGATCACATCGGCTGAGGTTGGATGGCGATCTGCGGGCACTACGATCCTGCCGACCAGGAGGCCATCGATCCATTCCAGCACCGCCCCTTCGGGCAAGATGCCCAGGCGGATCATTGAGTGGTATTGTTCGACCGTTATCGGTACGAAGGGCGGTGCCTCACCCACGGCAATCTGTTCCAGCAAGGTAACGACCATCCCGGTTTACGTCCTCATGCCATGTTCTTCCGCCTTGCGCCTTTTCCCGTGTACCTCAAGGCAATGCTGTCTCCCCCATCAAGTAGCGATCACATTCCCGCGCCGCTCCGCGCCCCTCGTTGATCGCCCACACCACCAAACTCTGCCCCCGTCGCATATCCCCCGCCGCAAAAATGCCGGGCACGCTGGTCGCAAACTTGCCGTGCTCTGCCTTGGCGTTCGTGCGTGGATCTTTCTCGACGCCGAGTTGATCGATCAACTGGTTCTCCGGTCCGCTGAAGCCCAACGCCAGCAAGACCAGCTGAGCCGGAAGCACCCGCTCCGTACCCGGAATACTCTTCGGCACCGATCGGCCATTGTCCTTGACCCATTCCACCTGAATGGTGTGGATCGCTTGGACATGTCCGTTGTCGTCGCCTACGAACTTGGTCGTCTGGATGGCGTACTTCCGTGGGTCCTCTCCCCAAAGGGCTTTGGCTTCCTCCTGGCCATAATCGAGGCGATACACCTTGGGCCACTGCGGCCAGGGATTGTCCGGAGCGCGGCTCGGTGGCGGCATCGGGACAATTTCCAGCTGCCAAAGGCTCTTGCAGCCATGACGCAGAGAAGTGCCTACGCAGTCCGTTCCCGTGTCGCCGCCGCCGATCACGATCACATCCTTGTCCTTGGCCGAGATGTACTGTCCATCCGCGTGTTGGGCGTCCAGCAAGCTCTTCGTATTGGCGTGCAAAAACTCCATGGCAAAATGAATGCCCTTGAGGTTGCGGCCTTCAGTCTTGGCAAAGAAGTCGTTGGGCCGGGTGGCACCGCCGCACAATACCACAGCATCGAATTCCTTGCGGAGCTTCTCGGCCGGATAATCTTTGCCGACCTCGCAGTTCGTGATAAAGGCGACCCCTTCGGCCGCCATCAAATCGACGCGGCGCTGGACCACACGCTTGTCGAGCTTCATGTTGGGTATGCCGTACATGAGCAAGCCGCCGATTCGATCGGCACGCTCAAAAACGGTGACCTGGTGCCCGGCCCGATTGAGCTGGGCAGCGCAGGCCAGGCCGGCAGGTCCAGAGCCGACAACCGCGATCTTTTTGCCGGTGCGTTGAGCGGGCGGCTCCGGAACGACCCAGCCCTCGTCAAATGCCTTATCGATGATGGCACATTCGATGCTCTTGATCGTGACGGCCGGCTCGATGATGCCCAGCACACACGAGCCCTCACAGGGAGCCGGGCATACCCTGCCGGTGAACTCGGGAAAGTTGTTGGTCTTGTGCAGCCGTTCGAGGGCTTCTTTCCACAGACCGCGGTAAACCAGGTCGTTCCACTCGGGGATCAAGTTGTTGATCGGACAGCCGCTCGCCATCCCTTCAATCAGGGCGCCGGTGTGGCAGAACGGCACGCCGCAATCCATGCAGCGGGCGCCCTGAGTGCGCAGCTTTTCTTCTTCACTGTGTTCGTGAAACTCCAACCAATCCCGAATGCGCTCGGCCGGCGGCCGGGCCAGCGGCAGCTCACGCCGAAATTCCAAGAAGCCGGTGGCCTTACCCATAGTGCACCCCTGTGTCTCGATTCATCCTCTTCCCTCATTTCCAATCAAAAACCCGCATCCTCGCCCTTGGGCAAAATCTCCTGGGCAACCAGGTCGCTCCAGGCGGCGACCGCGTTATGGATCGTCGCCAGCGGTAGCGGCTCGCGCGCCATGAATTCTCGGAAGGTCAGGGAACCGTCCTCGAACATTGGTTCATTCCTTAACGGTGCTCTGTCCACCATCGCCCATGAACAATTCCAAGCTTCGCAGCGGTTCGCCCAACCGCGTGATTGGGCGAGCCCCGGCAAACCACAAGGGGATGGTTGGAAGCTGCTATTTCCCTCCCACCCTCGCCAAATCATGCGCATTCTCCTCGAACGCTGCCATGATCGCTTCCTCTTCCGACAACCCCTGAGCCTTGAACCGCTTCTGCGTCTCGATCACGCGTCGGTAGTCGTTGGGATAGACCTTGACGAACTTCGGCACCAGCTCATCCCACAAGGCGAGCACTTTCCAGGCGCGATCGCTTTTGGTGTAGTGGGCGTGCCGGCGGATCATGTCCTGCACGAGTTCGATCTCCTCAGCGTCCTCCAGCGGGAACAGCTTCACCATCTCATGATTGCAGTGGCGCCGGAAATCGCCGACTTCGTCGAGGACGTAGGCAATGCCCCCCGACATGCCGGCGGCGAAGTTGCGGCCGGTCGGCCCCAGCACCACGACCCGGCCGCCCGTCATGTATTCGCAGCCGTGATCCCCCACCGATTCGACCACAGCGTGGACGCCGCTGTTGCGGACGCAGAAGCGTTCGCCTGCCATGCCGCAGATATAGGCTTCGCCGCTGGTCGCTCCGTACAAGGCCACATTACCAACGATCACGTTCTCTTCCGGCACAAACGTGGAGCCGGCCGGCGGGTAGACGATGATCTTGCCGCCGGACAGACCCTTACCAATGTAATCATTGGAATCCCCTTCCAGAATGAGCGTCATGCCGCGCGGGACAAAGGCTCCAAAACTCTGTCCAGCCGATCCCTGGAAGTGGAGCCGAATCGTGTCCTCGGGGAGCCCGGCAGGACCGTACCGGCGTGTGAGCTCGCTACCGACAATGGTGCCGACCACGCGGTTGACATTGTGGATCGGAAGCGTGGCACTGACCGGCGTTCGGCTTTCCAGGGCTGGGGCGCACAAAGGCAACAGGGTCGTGTTGTCCAGCGCTTGGTCCAGACCGTGATCCTGCGGGATCTGGCAGTAACGGCCGACGTGGTCGGGCACCGACGGCTGATAGAAGATTTTCGAAAAATCGAGTCCCTGGGCCTTGAAGTGATCCACGGCCTTGCGGGTCTCCAGCCGTTCCGTGTGGCCAATCATCTCGTTGAGCGTACGGAAGCCAAGCTGGGCCATCAGCTCCCGAACCTCTTGAGCAATGAAGCGCATGAAATGGACGACGTGGCTGGGGTCGCCCGCGAATTTCTTGCGCAACCGGGGATCCTGGGTCGCGACGCCGACCGGACAGGTATTCAAATGGCAAACGCGCATCATCACGCAGCCCAGCGCGACGAGCGGTGCCGTGGCGAAGCCAAATTCCTCAGCACCGAGCAGCGCACCGATGACCACATCGCGCCCGGTCTTGAGCTGGCCATCAACCTCGACGACGATCCGACTCCGCAGATCGTTGAGGACCAGCACCTGGTGCGTTTCTGCCAAGCCCAGCTCCCAGGGGACGCCTGCGTGCTTGATGCTCGTCAGCGGCGAGGCTCCGGTGCCACCGTCATGGCCGCTGATGAGTACCACATCAGCGTGCGCCTTCGAGACGCCCGCCGCAATGGTGCCGACGCCGACCTCCGCCACCAGCTTGACGCTGATCCGGGCGTAGTGGTTGGCGTTCTTCAAATCGTGAATCAGCTCGGCCAGGTCTTCGATTGAGTAGATGTCGTGGTGCGGCGGCGGCGAGATGAGACCGACACCGGGTGTCGAGTGGCGAACCTTGGCGATCCAGGGATAGACCTTGTGTCCGGGGAGCTGGCCGCCCTCGCCCGGCTTGGCGCCCTGGGCCATCTTGATTTGCAGTTCCTTGGCCATGACGAGATATTCGCTGGTCACACCGAAGCGGGCTGAGGCGACCTGTTTGATCGCGCTATTGCGAGAGTCCCCATTGGCATCGAGTGCGTAGCGGGCCGAATCCTCGCCCCCTTCGCCGGTGTTGCTCTTGCCGCCAATCCGGTTCATGGCAATGGCCAAGGTCTCGTGTGCTTCCTTGCTGATCGAGCCGTATGACATGGCGCCGGACTTGAATCGCTTCATGATCGATTCGACCGGCTCGACTTCTTCGATTGGGATCGGCTTTTCCGCAAACTTCAACTCGAATAGGCCGCGCAGGGTACACAGCCGCCTGGACTGGTTATTGACCAGCTCGCTGTATTGCTTGAAGACCCGGTAGTCGTTGGTCCGGCAGGCGTATTGCAGCTTGTGGACCGTTTCGGGATTGAACAGGTGATACTCGCCTTCGCGGCGGTACTGATATTGTCCACCAGTATCAAGCGTGTGGCCGTTCACTGAGCGGTCGGGGAAGGCACGGTAGTGTCGCGCCTGCACCTCTTGGGCCACGACATCGATGCCGATCCCACCCACACGTGAAGCGGTCCAAGTAAAGTAGCTGTCGATGAATTCCTGGCTCAGGCCGACCGCCTCGAAGATCTGGGCGCCACAATAACTTTGTGCCGTGGAGATGCCCATCTTGGACATCACCTTCATGACGCCTTTGCCGATCGCCTTGACGTAATGCTTGACGGCTTTTTCCGAATCGATGTTGTTCAGCTGGCCCTGACGAATCATGTCGTCGAGGGTTTCGAAGGCAAGGTAGGGGTTGATTGCGCCGGCGCCGTAGCCAATCAAGAGCGCGAAGTGGTGTACTTCCCGGGGTTCACCACTTTCCAGGATTAAACCGACGCGGGTCCGTGTCCCTTCACGGATTAGGTGGTGATGCACACCGGCCACAGCCAACAGTGCAGGAATGGCGGCGTGTTCGCGGTCAATGCCCCTGTCCGACAAGATGATAAAATCGTTTCCGGAAGCAATGGCCGCGCTCGCCTGGCGGCAAAGCTCGGCCATGGCGCGTTCCAGCCCCGGTCCGCCTTCCTGGACCTTGTACAAGGTGGACAGCGTAATCGAGCGGAATCGGTCCGCCATCAGTGGCCGCGCACCGCCCGGCCGCCACGTGCCGTCCAGCTGACGGAGCTTATCCAGCTCGTCGTTGCGGAGGATGGGCGACTTGAGCTTGATCTGGCGTGCGGATCGCGGCGTCGGTTCGAGCAGGTTCTGCTCCGCGCCAATGGTTGTCTCCATCGACATGATGAGTTCTTCGCGGATCCCGTCCACCGGCGGATTGGTCACTTGGGCGAAGAGCTGTTTGAAGTAGCTGTACAGCAACTGCGGCCGGTCTGAGAGTACGGCGAGGGCCGCATCATTCCCCATCGAACCGATGGCCTC
This sequence comes from Gemmataceae bacterium, assembly GCA_035295665.1. Taxonomy (GTDB): domain Bacteria; phylum Planctomycetota; class Planctomycetia; order Gemmatales; family Gemmataceae; genus DATGIQ01. Next base: position 20,316 of record DATGIQ010000375.1, read on the forward strand.
ATTGCCGTCCTGGGCCATGGGGGCCATGAGGATCTTCAAGTCTTCCGTGGTGTAGCCAAACGCCTGTTGCCGCTGCAACACGGTCTTGTGGTCCGGCAGGTGGATCACCGGGCCGTCGGGCAGATCTTCGAGCGTGACCAGGTTATCCCGCAGCCAATGCGCGTACGGTTTTTCGGCAGCGATTTCTTCCTTGAGCTCTTCATCAGAGATGATTCGGCCCTGTTCCAGATCGACCAGGAACATCCGGCCAGGCTGGAGCCGGCCCTTGAGGAGAACGCGGTCCGGTGGGATGTCAAGCACGCCCACTTCGGAAGCCATGATCACCAGGTCATCCTTGGTCACATAGTAGCGCGATGGCCGAAGCCCATTGCGGTCGAGAACTGCTCCGATGCGCAAGCCGTCGGTAAATGCAATCGAGGCTGGCCCGTCCCACGGTTCCATCAGGCAAGAGTGATATTCATAAAACGCTTTCTTCTCCGCGCTCATGGATTCATGCCCGGTCCACGGCTCGGGGATCATCATCATGACGGCGTGGGGGAGCGAGCGGCCGGTGAGGACGAGCATCTCCAGAGCGTTGTCGAACATGGCGGAGTCGCTACCCCGCTCGTCGATAATCGGCAGCAACTTCTTGATATCGGTCCCGAAGAATGGCGAGGCGAACATGCTTTCGCGGGCATGCATCCAGTTGACGTTGCCGCGCAGCGTGTTGATTTCGCCGTTATGCGATAGATAACGGTAGGGATGCGCCCGTGCCCAGTTGGGAAACGTGTTGGTGCTGAAACGGGAATGGACCATCGCCAGCGCGGTTTCCACGGCCGGGTCGAGAAGCTCGGGATAAAACGGCGTAATCTGCCCCGCGTTGAGCATGCCTTTGTAAACGATCGTTTTGTAGGACAGGCTCGGCACATAAAACATGCCGCGCTGGGCCAGCGAAGAGGTCTGGATAGCGTTGTCGATGCGCTTGCGGATCACGTACAGCTTGCGCTCGACGGCAAGATCATCTTGCGCCTGGGAGGCCACGCCCGTGCAATCGATGAAGGCCTGGCGGATCAGCGGCTGGACGGCCCGAGCGGTAGGTCCGAGCGAAGCATTGTCGGTGGGCACCGTGCGCCAGCCCAAGAATGTGCATCCTTCCTCGTGCACGATTTGCTCGAACCGCTCCTCGCATTGGCGCCGGTCATCGGCGTTCGTCGGTAAGAATACCATCCCGACCCCATACGCGCCGTAATCCGGCAACCGGATATTCAGCTTCGCGCACTCCTGGGCCAGGAAGCGGTGGGGTGTCTGTAACAAAATGCCGGCTCCGTCGCCGGTGTTCTTCTCACAGCCGCAGGCACCACGGTGTTCGAGGTTGTTCAGGACCTGGACAGCCTTCAGGACTACATCGTGGGATTTACGGCCCTTCAGATCGACAACGAAGCCGACGCCGCAGGCATCGTGCTCGTACTGCGGATCATACAATCCCTGCTTCGATGGAGAGAATGGACTCATGTTAAATGTCCTTTTTTTTCGCAGCGCGGGCGGAGCCGTTGCGGCCACGATAAGAAGAATGATTTGCCGACGAAGCCGAAAGTTCACTGGTCAAGGGATGTTTCGCAGACCCATTGGCCAATCCGGCAACGTCGGGATGTTGCAGCAGCTCGATGAAGCGCAACGCGCTGGAGCTGAGCCTGTGGTGTCGGCGCAGAATGATGCCGAGCGGCCTCACGAAACGGCTACCAAGCAACGGCAGGGCAACCAGTGTCCGCGCTTGCACTTCGCGCCGCAGCGTGGGTTCGGGCAGCAACGCTACACCTACCGAGTCTTCGATGGCCTTTTTGATACTCTCGACGTTATCCAGCTCCAGCGTGATCTCAACGCAAACCTTGCGATGCCGCAGGAATTGATCCACTTTGCGTCGGATCGTCAGATCCTTGCTGAAACCGATATATTTTTCGCCGGCCAGCTGTTCCGGCCGGACAGCCGGATAGCGGGTCAACGGATGCTGCGGCGAACACGTCAAGACCATCTCCTCTTCCCTCCAGGGGAGAGTGCGCAATTCGCGAGATCGGGGCGGAAAAGACAGGAGGCCCAGATCCGCGGTGCCGTTGAGCACTTTTTCATGAACCTGGTCCGGGTGCAGGTACTCAATCTGGACCCGGGCATGGGGATGCCAGGCGGCGAACCGCTCAACGTATTGTCCCATGTCTCCCAGTCCAACCGAGTAAATGGCAGCCACGTGAACCGTAACCGGCAGTTCCGGTGGCGCATTGCGGATCGAAGCCTCCAGCTCGAGGTAGCGCTCCACCAGTTCCTTGCAGCCCTCGTAATAGACCTGTCCGGTGGCGGTAGGCTTGAGCGGCCGACCGGATCGGTTAATGAGCTCAACGCCCAGCCGTTTTTCCAGCTGGCTCACTACCTGGCTAGCCGCCGACTGCGTCACATGATTCTCCAGCGCAGCCAACGAAAAGCTCTTGTTGCGAACAACGTCGCAGAACATTTTCAGGGATTCAAATTGCATGGATTTCTATAATATCATCGGCTTTTCTTATAGCAAGGAAAAATTCAATTAAATAAACTAATAATCCAAGCAGCGGCGTTTCCTGCGGATAGAAGGAAGTGTTTACCGCACACCAATTTCCGGCCGACGGGGGGTAGTTGCGGGAGGGGCTGGACGGTTACTGTCATCTCGCGGTTCGGGGAGGCCGAACCTCCATCGTGCGAGCCCCAGACCGTGAATTGGCTGTGATGAAAAGGTGAAGCACGAGCTTGGAGGGCAAAGCGATTTTCCCCGCTGGGCCAATTGTGTCCCAGCGGGGAAATTGTAGGAACGGCTTAACAAGGTAGCGGCATTGGGCCCCGGCTGCGTGGAGACGTTAGCCGCCGTTGATGCCGCTGAAGACGCTGTAGCCTTCATTGCGGAGGGTGGTATTGCTGCCCCACGGCTCTCCTCCCTGGGCAAAGCTATTGGTTGCCGTGAGGATCTGGAAGACCGTCTCCACCGTGGAATTCGGTACGC